>CAIPTO010000024.1 GCA_903867985.1 uncultured Elusimicrobia bacterium
GACCAAAACAAATATCATGCCGCTTTTTTGCGGCTCCGGCCAGAAGTTTCCAAGCGGTTTGAGGGTGAAGCCGGTCGTGAGGATGAGTCTTGTTCCAGGCCCAGAGGCAGAGGTTTAAAAGTTCGCCTATCGTGAACGGGGCGTCATCAGGCAGTTCGCAGCAGTTAGCCACCAACCCATAAGCTCTTTTCCAAAGATGTGTCAGGTAGAAACTTTCCTCGGCGTATACCGGGAGGATCTTCATTATGGAATTGTGCCTTCGTCCGACCGGGATCAATGCCGTGTGGGCGGCGGGGGGATTCGCATATACGGTTTTTGACAGCAGGAGGGCGGCGAGCCATTCCGGAGCTGGTTCAATCGGCAGATCCTTGTGGATTTCATACCTGGCGCCCGAATTATGCAGGCTCGGCGGCATTACGCAGTAGCCGCCTTCCGCAATAAGGTCTATGCCGGGGAATAGGCCGATTTTATTCCGGCAGGTGGTATGAGACCGGTACAGGAAATGATACCCGCCGCCGCCGGTCCTTGATGTGAAGGTTTCCGGCAGTTCTAAATTCTTCATGGAATTTTCGCCGCCGTTGCGAAAGTCCACATCTACGGACAGAATGTTGCCGGATACCCGGCCCATGAGCGCCGCGATATTCGCGGTCGGGTATTTTTTAAACCATTCATGGACCTGGGCTTCGCACGGCGCTTCTTCCATAAAACCCTTCCATTTCACAAGCGGGATTTTTGTGCGTTTGCGTATAGGGATGACAGCCATGCCGAGCGAAAGATATTTATCCAGAAAGTTTTTTAAATCGGTCATGCCTTTATTACCTGTGAGCCTTTTACGGGCCTGTGTATGACGGTTGAGCTTTATTGATACGGGGAAACCCCCGCCACATTCAGACACACGTAGTCTAACAGAAGGGGATTATTTTGCACAGAACACGAAGTTTACCGAACACATGTTCGGTAAACTTTATGTTCGGTTGCCGACAAGGGTCGGAATTGACCGCTTTTTTGCTCATACCGTGTGTCTCCTTGATATAGAAAAATCTTCATCACAGCACTCTTCCATAATCCCCATAATTCGTTTTGTCGATTGGCTTTCGCGCTCATCCGTCTTATACGGAGCAATCCGCATGCCAACGCGCGCGCCAATGCGCGGTTTTTGGATGATATCGGCAGGAATGTCCCGTTTTGGACCCAGGAGGTCCGTATTGGGCCTCGTTTCCGATTATTTTTTCCCACAATCCTTTTTATACAGCGGAGTCGTGAATATATGTTCACTAAACTCTATGTTCACTTGCCGATAGGGACCGGAGTTGACCGCTTTTTTGCTCATGCCGTTTGACTCCTTATACGGAAAAATCTTCATCACAGCCGGACAACACGTAGTCTAACAGACGGGGATTATTTTGTATAGGACACAAGGTGATGTGAACATATGTTCACATCACTCTATGTTCAGTTGCAGAAAAGGGTCGGAGTTGACCGCTTTTCCGTTCATGCCATTATCTCCTGATATAGAAAAATCTCCATCACAGCCAGATAACACGTAGTCTAACAGATGGGGATTGTTTTGTAAGTAACACGAAGTTATAGGAACATATGTTCCTATAACTTCGTGTTCCGGTGCGGTTGCGCTTACGCGGTATAAATGAAATGATCGTATGGAAGGCTGCTTAATGCCTCCTGGAATGCTCGCTATATAAATACCTGTATCTGTATCAGATACCGTTTGGGTAGTTGGGTTGTTGAGTAGTTGGGTTGTTGTGTTGTTGGGTTGTTGATTTGGGATGTTGGGAAGAAAAGTGTAGTGGCGCATTTGGGCACGAAAGGAATATTTTTTAATTTTCTTATTCATAATCGGTATATCCTATGCGCCTCCGGCGGTCTGGATATGAAGGCTTTGAGCTTTATGGATATGAAAAAATTCCCATCATAGTCAGACACACGTAGTCTAACAGATGGGGATTATTTTGCACAGAACACAAGGTTTAGTGAACATATGTTCACTAAACTCTATGTTCACTTGCCGACAAGGGTCGGAGTTGACCGCTTTTTTGCTCATGCCGTTTGTCTCATGATATGGAAAAATTCCATCACAGCTGGACAACACGTAGTCTAACAGACGGGGATTATTTTGAACAGAACACGAAGTCAGGGGAACATATGTTCTACTGACTTCGTGTTCCTTTACGGGGAGAGAGTAACCTTGCGACAAGTTGTAGGCGCGAATCTGGCCGCCGCCGACGGCTAGGGAGGCAGGAACGGTGGGGCCGGAGGCTTCACGACCCCGGCCTGCCTGGTGGGCGGTGGGGCGTACGGCCAAGCCGCTCGTCGTAAAACGGGGGGGTTATATTAAGCGAAGTTGAAACATCTTTTCTGGCATCTCCAATAAAAGCGGCCTCACTTTTTGTATTATAAAATTAGACTGTAACGGGTTTTAAGTAGCCCAATCATATTAAGGCAGTGTGGAGACCAAAAATGAAAGTATTGATTATATCCGCAAGTCCGCATAAGGAGAAGAGTCAGACGCTTCTTCTGGCTAAAGAGGTATTGAGGGGATGCGGTGACCAAGTGGAATCAGAGGTCATACATCTATCGGATCATCGCATAGGGTTTTGCCGGCATTGTGAAGCCTGCCATATAAAAATTCTGAAATGTCCCATCAAAGATGACGTGACTGCGATCCTTGCGAAGATGCTAGATGCGGATGGTCTGATTGTGGCGAGCCCGAATTATATTAATCAGGTAACGGCTTTGATGAAAGCTCTTTTTGACCGCTCCAGCCATTTTATCCACTGCAAACGGCTCTTGGGTAAATATATCGCGGGTGTTGTTTCTTCCGGGAGCGGCCGGGATAAGACAGTGCTGGACTATATCGAGTATTATGGCCATACTTGCGGGGCGCAATATGCCGGGGGAGTGTCTTCGGGAGTGCCGGTTAGTGACGGGAAAAAGAAAGAGGCATTCGATCTGGGCAAGGCGCTAAGTTCAACTATAAAGGACAAAAGGGTATTTCCGGACCAGATAAAAGCCATTGAAACGGCTAAGGCGCATTTCAGGGTGGTGATGGAAAAGAGAAAAGATGAGTGGCTGGAAGAGTATCAATACTGGAAAGCCAAAGGCTGGCTATAGAATCCTTCCCGTCCGTTTGACAACTAACACGGCTAACAGTTACCATAATGACTGACCGGTCAGTCATTATGGTGTGGAGAAAACGGCATGGATGTTATTGAGGTTGAAGGGCTTGTTAAGCGTTTCGGCGCTTTCACCGCCGTGGACGGCATTTCGTTCCGGGTGGGCAGCGGGGAAATATTCGGTTTCCTGGGCCCGAACGGCGCGGGGAAGAGCACGACTATCAAGATGCTCATCACGCTTCTTAAACCCACAGGCGGCACAGCGCGGATCGATGGGCACGACATCACGCACAACTCTTCCGATGTGCGTAATGCGATCGGCTATGTGCCGCAGATGATCTCCGTGGATGGTACGCTTACAGCGTACGAAAATCTAATGCTTATGGCGCGGCTTTATGATATTCCACGAGCGGAGCGAAAGGAGCGTATACGGGAAATGCTCTCATTCCTCCAGCTCGAAGAGCATGCCGGCTCACTGGTAAGAACGTTCTCCGGAGGCATGGTCCGCAAGATGGAAGTCGGGCAAGCCATGCTTCACCGTCCCAAGGCGCTGCTGCTAGATGAGCCTACAACCGGACTCGATCCTGTCGCGCGCAATAGCGTTTGGGAACACCTTTTTGAACTGCGGGAAAAATTCGGCACAACTATCTTCTTCTCCACACACAATATGGAAGAAGCGGACGAGGTGAGTGATCGTGTTGCCGTGATGAACAGAGGGAAGATCGCGGCTATCGGCAGTGCGGAAGAACTGAAAACGAAAACGGGCAAACCCAATGCCACCCTTGAGGATGCTTTCATTTTCTTTACCGGCAATAAGCTTCAGGAAACCGGCAATTTCCGCGAAATACGCAGAGCCAGAAAAACCGAGGGGAGGCTCGGATGACAAGCCCTAACGCTATAATTCACTATCTTTCGCAGACAGTCAAAAAATCGTACGTGCTCGCGGAAATGGAAACGAGGAAACTGCTCCATGATCCCACCGAACTCATCTCCCGCGCGATCCAGCCGATTCTGTGGCTAGGCATATTCGGTGAAGCCATGAGCAATGTGCGGGCGATACCGACGCCGGGGCTTACCTACCTTCAGTTCATCGTGCCGGGCATCCTCACACAATCCGTCGTCTTCGTAGCCATCTTCTACGGTCTCTATGTCATTATGGACCGCGACACGGGTATATTACAGAAGCTACTTGTCACCCCCACGCCGCGCCTGGCCCTCGTCTGGGGGAAAATGATATCCGCCGGAGTACGGGGGCTCAGCCAGGCACTTATCGTGTTTCTTTTCGCCCTAATCCTCGGCATTCAATTGCACATAACTGTGCTGTCTGTATTCGGAGTGATCATTATTGTCATGCTTGGCGCGGGTTTCTTCACGGGTCTTTCCATGATTATCGCCTCTATCGTGAAAACCCGTGAGCGGTTCATGGGCATCGGACAGGTCATCACCCTGCCGCTCTTCTTCGCATCAAATGCCATCTATCCCATCTCGATTATGCCCGGCTGGCTCAAAACAGTTGCGAGTGTAAACCCCTTGAGTTATATGGTGGATGGATTACGGGCGCTCATGCTCACGGGTGGAACTGCCGGAGTGGGCTTTGATGTCGGCGTGCTTGCCGTAGTCACGCTGCTTATGTCTATCTTGAGTGCTTGGTGTTACCCAAAAGTCGTAATATGACGATTTATGAAAAACACATTAATTGATAAATCAAAAACAGCATTGGTGGTAATAGATCTTCAGAAAGGCATAGTGGGAAGGCAAACCGCACCCTATGCTGCGGATAGCGTAGTAAAAAACGCGGCGGCTCTTGCCGAAGCATTCAGGAAGAACGGTATGCCGGTTTTTTTAGTGAGGGTCAGCCCGTCGCCGGACGGGAAAGACGCGCTGCGGCCGATCGCTGACGCGGCAATGCCTGTGCAGACTCCTCCGCCGGGGTGGACGGAAATCGTCCCCGAATTGGGGCCGAAGCAGGGGGATTTTGTAATAACCAAGCACCAGTGGGGCGCTTTCTACGGGACGGAACTTGACCTGGAATTCAGGCGACGCGGCATAGCGGCGATGGTCTTATGCGGAATTGCCACAAATTTCGGCGTAGAGAGCACCGCCCGGTTTGCATATGAATACGGATACAACCAGATCTTCGCGGAAGACGCCATGACCGCCCTGTCCGCTGAAGAACACGCGGCCACAGTCGCCAATATATTTCCGCGCATTGGCCTGGTGAGGCAGACCAAGGATATATTGGATGATCTATAGCACGCTTGATTCTCCGGTTTTTTCATTCTCCGAAGCCTTCTTTCTAATTAATTTATTAAGAGTAGAGCTGGGTGGGACGCAATAAATGTCGCCCTTGGAGCGTTATATATTTAACAGCAATGAAAAAGATATTAATGGTTGAGGATGCCCCCGGGTTGTTGAGGATGTATTCCCGTTTTTTGTCTTCGGAAAACTTTGTCGTCACCCCCTGTTCTGGCGTGGCGGAAGCGGTGGAAAGCATCCGCTCCAAAAAATTTGACCTCCTCATCACCGATTATCACCTCGGCAACCAAACCGGGGCCGAACTTATATGGCTGATAAAAACCGTTAACCCGCTGGCTAAAGCGTTAATAATCACTGGGGACGAGAAACTGGCTGGCACCCGAGGTCCCGGCCCGAAGTATGCGGACGCGGATGTCCTAATAAAACCCTTTAAAATGGATGACCTGCTTAATACCGCCCATAATCTGTTGGGCGAGTGGTCGCTCGCCGCCAAGGGAGAACTCGCATGAAAAATGCGTTGATCGCGGCAACAATGCTTCTGACTCCCCTGCTGCAGGTTCCGCCTGCGGCCGCCGGGCTCTGGGGGAGGGGGAAAATTCCGGCTGTATGGGCCGGGAAAGCCATAACTGTGGACGGCAATACTTCGGACTGGTCATCCTCGGAGGCCTACGAAAAGTCGGGACTCAGCTTTAAAGCTTTGAATGACGGCGAGAACCTTTACCTGTCAATCTCGGCGCACGAAACCGGTGCCGACCAGATTCTGTCCGGCACAACACGCCAGGATGTTTCCATATGGTTCCTGAACGGCAAAAGCCGAGACTGGGGCGTGCGCCTGCCTTTTGGGGACTTGGGTGATTCCGAAGCAAGGAACGGCTCATCTGGCACGCCGGACCCAGAACTTATCGTATCGTCCGGTGTTGTGATATCCACCGGGGTATTGCCCGTAGAGGTGAAATTTGACGGGGACATTTCAAGCCGTGTGCCGCTTTATGAGTTGAAGGTGCCGTTATCATCCCTAAAACCGGCTAACGGCAGGGTTTCCGTAGACTTCGTCACTGCTTATGCGTCGCCAGAGTTGGAAAGCAGTATGAAAGAGAAGTATGCCGATGCCGCAAAGAAATTCTCCGCAAGCCGTCAAAGCAGTGAAAGCCATAGTAGCTTTTCTGGCGATATGCCGCAGAGCGACCCAACGCAAGGGGGGATGTCGGGCGGAGGAATGTCCAGAGGCGGAGGCCGGATGCATGGCGGCATGAAAGGCGGCGGCAGACACGGCGGTTCAAGAGGCGGAGTGCGTCAGCCGCCGGAATTGCCGGAGCCAGTAAATATGCAACTGTCAGTAGTCTTGGCTCCCAAACCTTAAGGGAACGTCATTTAACAGTATCTGAAGTAATTCGAATGGAGGAATAATAGCATGAAAAGCACGAAGAGATGTTTATCGGCGTTCGCGCTGGCGCTGGCGCTGATAATGCCGGGCATCCGGGCGATAGCCCAGGAAAGCCCTTGTAAGGCTGATATGGAGAAGTTCTGCAAAGATGCCAAGGGTAAAGACCGCATGGATTGCATGAAAACCCATCAGGCCGACCTGTCCGATGCCTGCAAAGCCAAAATGGCCGAGCATAAAGGAAAAGGCATGGAGAACAACCCCTGCGCCGCAGACATGGAGAAGTTCTGTAAGGACGCTAAGGGTAAAGACAGGATGGACTGCATGAAAACCCATCAGGCGGACCTTTCCGAGGCTTGCAAGACCAAAATGGCGAGTTGGAAAAGCAAAGGCATGGAGAATAATCCCTGCGCTGCTGACATGGAAAAGTTCTGCAAGGACGCCAAGGGCAAGGACCGCATGGACTGCATGAAAACCCATCAGGCAGACCTTTCCGAAGCCTGCAAAGCCAAAATGGACAGTTGGAAAAGCAAAGGCATGGAAAATAATCCCTGCGCCGCAGACATGGAGAAGTTCTGCAAGGACGCCAAGGGCAAGGACCGCATGGACTGCATGAAAACCCACGAGGCAGACCTGTCCGATGCCTGTAAAGCCAAAATGGCTGAAAGAAAGTCGGGGAAAAAGGATCACCCGCATCACGGCGGAACTCATACCGAGCCCGCTGCAGCGACGAAATAGCAAGCTCACGTAACGATGAGGGCAGTCCGTTAGACGGGCTGCCCTTATCTTAGCAGTCGTTTTGAGTCGTTTGATACCCGCAGGAGCTTGGCGGGCACAAAATCATATATACATATGGCCTTTCTAAACATTGCCATCGGTTGCTTACTGTTTTTATGCGGGCACGCTTTTGCATCGCTTGAATCCCCGGCGTCAAAAACCGTGTGGGACAGGATAATGGAGGAACAGAGCGCGCTTAACCTGCGCAAGGGCTATACCCTGATGAGTTCCGAGCAATATCCCCAAGCCGCCGATGAATTCTTAAAAGCGCTTGAAAAAAACCCCGACGATCCCGGCGCCCGCGTGCTTTACGGAGCAAGCCTCTATTGGATGGGTGAGCCGCAGAAAGCGCTGGATGAATTTGACACCGTCCTGAAGCACGATCCGCAAAACGCCATGGCTTTTCAGCTCAAGGGTATAGTGCTCGCCTGGAAGGGGGACGGCGGAGGAGCGCTTGATAATTTTATAAAGGCAGACGCCATTGCAAAAGACAAGGCCGATATTAAAATGAACATCGGCTCGGTTTATCACTCCATGGGTTTTTACGACAAAGCGCTTGATTATTCAAGGCAGGCAGTCTCACTGGAGCCTGATAACCCGCTTTACCGCTTCCAGTTAGGCCTGCTTTATTCCCGGCTTGGGCGCTATGAGCAGGCGGTAGTAGAACTCAAAAAAGCGCTTTCAATTTATTCCGATTACGAGGATGCCATGCTTGAATTGGCCGCTTTGGATGACAGGCTCGGCCAATATGATCTGGCGATCAAACTTTACAGAAAAGCTCTGGCTTTAAAGCCCGGCGATTCGGTGGCGCGTTTCCGTCTGGTCTGGGCGCTTTTAAAAACAGGCGTACCCCGCGGGGGTGAAATAAGGAAAATAGTGGAAGAGGCGTTTTTGCTTACTCCTAAAAACGATAAGGGCGGCATTTCCATAAAACTTGCCTATGCGGGTGGCGCTCAAGGGTCGGGCGCCGGCCAGGCCGCTTCGGCGCCGAACAGTCCCGCTCAAACCGCTCAGACGTCCGAAGGGGGCAGCCCGCTTGAAAACGCTGTGGCTAAAGTTTCTCCGGATGAGGATATAAAAATAAAGGTTGAAATTCTGGAATTGCCCAAAACCAGCCTTGTTAAAGCCGGTTCCGAGAATCTAAGCGCCCTCAAAGACCAGCTTGCCGGCGCTTACAAAAAGCCGCGCCTTTCCTACACAAAAAAAGAATATTTCCTGCCTGCCGGTAACTCTTCGGACCGGATGGAAAAGGCGTCCGCGATTTCGGCTGAAATTAAAAAAATAATGCAGGGCATTTCACCCGCCAATGATTCTAGGCTTTCTTTGAATATAGAAACGCATAAAAGCGCCGGAGGGCGCGCGGCGGGCGGGCCGAAAGCCGGCGAGGTGGTTTATAATCCAAGGGACGTGGGCAACGACATGGGGCTCTGGGTTATAGGCGACAACTGGCTTGAAAATGTTTCCGACGCGCTGGACGAGATGGAAGCTTCGGAGGCGAAAACTGTTCCGTTCTTCGGCGCCGTGCGCGGCCTAGGCCGTTTATTGCTTGGCCAGCCTGATGACGCCCTGGCTGAATTTAACGCGGCGGGCGCTGAAAGCGGAGTTTTGGCCTATTTAGGCAGGTCTGTAGCTCTGGTGGAAAAGGGAGACGAGGCTGGAGCCTTAAAAGCCTGCCGCGAGGCGCTCAAAAAAGAGCCTAAAGATAAAACCGCCCTCGCCAATAGCAAGTGGCTGTCCGGAGGCCAATAGCTGCGAATATATTCGAAACCATAGTGATATTTTTTCGCATCAAGCTACAATAAGTTTAACAGTATATCGCGTAGAGGAATGATTTTTATTAAGGACGCTCCGATGGGTATAACTATCTCCTGAAGGATAACTACAATGGCAAAAAGAGTACTTGTATATGTGGCGACATTCGGCGCCGCGTTCCTGCTTTGTGCGGCAAACGGGCGCGGGGATGGAAATGAAGGCATGCGCGGCAGCCGGAATATTTTCAAAATGAGGCGGGTAGCAGTGTCTCAGCCTTACAGGTTTGAAAGGCCCGAGAATGTTGTTGACGACAGCCACAGGGCTGTGGAGCCCAGAAGTTTTGAAGGCGGTGAGACCATCAGGCAGCAGCGCGAGACCAAGCCGCCCGTACAACACGCCGCGATAACCCGCAACGAAGAGTTGGTTCGGAACCTACAGAATGAACAGCGCGGGGAAGCGCTTCACAACCATTACTACTGGCATGAGGCGGGCGGAGTGCGCTATGCCCATTTCTTTGACGACCATGGAATACACTGGTACGGTTTTTACCACGGTTCCAGTTTCTACTGGTGCCGGTATTTCGGGGACCAATGGTGGTGGTACGACGCGGCTTTCACCCGTTGGGTGTTCTGGTGGGACGGCTATTGGCGGTGGTGGGGCCCGGGTGGGATAGCCTACGTCTACGTGGACAACAATTACTACCCATATGACATGACTACAGGGGCGGTTGTCGTGCAGAAGCCGGAAACAGCAAATCCTCCAAAAAACCCTCCGCCGCCAGGAGAGGGGCAGAAGTGGATCAGCCCGGACAAGAGCCGGATAGTGCAGATATATGGGGAAAACTCGGAGGCTTTCCTCTACGACAACTCCGAACAGCAGCCGGGTTACATGGCCTATCTTGGGCGGGATATCGTCAAGATAAGGTTCTCTCAGGAGATCCCGGCCCAGATCCTCGCAGACTTCAAGGACGGGGCCTTTGCCCTCTACGACATGGATGGTAACCCCAAGAAGACTCCGCCTTCCAAACCGCCCCAGGTCACTCAGCCGCCGGCGCCGGAATCCGTGCCCATACCACCGACATCGGCTCCGGGGCAGTAATTCCTTGGGATGAAAATTTCCTATGGGGATTGATAGAGGCAACCGTTAGGCAAAGGCAAGGATGCCGTCATGAGGCGTTTATGCTGCGTTGCGCCTGTGCACCAGATGATGATCCACGTTCCAACTGCGCCGGCAGTCCGTACCAGCGAGTGCCCGCGGGCAGACTTTCACCCTTCATAACCAGAGATAAATCTCCCAATTGAGCGCCGGCGCCCAGTTCAGTATCATAGAGCACGGTGGACTGGGAGCCCACTACACTGCGGTTGCCCAGCCGCACATAGCCCATCTTGATGACACGGTCTTCAAAAAGATGTGTTTGCAGGTTGGCATTTTCGTTCAACGACACTTCGTCGCCTATTTCCAGCAGGTCAAATTCTGTAAACCACGTGGTGTCAATGTAGCAGCGTTTGCCTATTTTCAGGCCGAAACGGCGCAGCGCCATAGCGATGAAAGGCGTGCCGCGTAGCATGTCCAGAAAAAAGAAGCCGCACAGATTGTCGTAAACGCCGGTTACCAGGTCGCTGCGCCAGACATAGGCGCACCATAGCGGCTTTTCTCCGGTGCGATAGCGGCCTATGAGTATTTTTTTAAGCAGCAGCGTGGCACCCAGCGCTATCAGTCCGGACAGTATATACAGTAGCGGCAGCAGAAGCATCCACTCTCTTAGGCCGATATAATCCTGCAATATATCCGTGGCGTTCAGCACCAGCGATCCCAGCATGGCGAATAGAGTGGCGGGCAATATTACGCGGAAAAACTCTATAAACAGCCGCAGGGCGACAAGCTGTTTGGGCGGGTGGTAGGTTTCCGCTTCCGAAAACCGGTCACTCTTGTAGCGGACAGGCAGATTTATGGCGGGCGAGCCCAGCCATGACGTTCCTTCCGCCACTTCCGGCCGGGGAGGTATGGAGAGCGCGCCCAGAAGAGAGTTGTCGGCCAGCGTAGTGCCGCCGGGCATGACTGAGCTGTTGCCAACGAATACCCGATTATCGAGGCGGACTTTGCCTATCTCAAACCAGCCGTTTCGCACCCGAGGCGCGCCTATAAGAGCTAGGTCGGCTACCATGCATTCCGGTCCGGCTTCAAAGAGGTCTGGCTCCAGGAAGCCGACGGCGGCCATCTCCGAACGGGGACCGATGCGTGCGCCCAATGCGCGCAGCCAGGGTTTTATGTAAAGCGTTTCATACAGCGTTTCCATTATCTCGAAACTCATGGCCATAAACTGGTCAAAAAACCACTTGCGCACGTAAAAAAAGCCGCCTACAGGATAACGCCCCTCCTTAACCCGCCCGAGCAGCAGCCATTTTATGACCCATACTTCCAAACACAGGAAGAAGATGAAAGAAAAAGAAACCAGCGGCAAAATAATCAGGAAGGAATACCCTTCATCCATGTGTCCCATATGCGTAATCAGCATGGCGCCGGGGAAGATGGCGGCGATAACCATCAGCGGAAATAATACTACCCCTGAGAGGTGCGCAAGACCGGACGCCGGCGACCATGGGCTGCGCGCCGGTTCCGGCGCCAGCCGCCCCGCCGGGTTTGCCGGCGAACCGCGCCATAAATCTCCTTCCGGTATGCGACTGCCGTCGGGCAGCATGGAGAGATCGTCCAGGCCGGAGCCGTCGCCCATCTCGGTATTTGCCCCCAGCGTACAGCGGTTGCCGACAAAGCATCCGCGCCCTATGGAAATCCGCCCAAGATGCAGCTTGCCGCCTTCCGCCCAGGCGCCGTCAACCGACGTGTCCACTCCTATGCTTGAGCCGTCGCCTATTGAGAACAGGTCAAAGGTCGCAAGGCCGTGGCTGCCCAGGAAAACGTCTTTCCCTATTTTCGCACCCATCAGGCGGTAATAAATATTTATAAGAGGCGTGCCGTCAAGATAATGGGCCTGCGTAGCCCGGATTACGGCCCGCACCAACCAGAAACGCCAATAGAACCAGCCCCAGAGCGGATAATCACCAGGCTTCATCCTGCCGAGCAGCAGCCATTTCAGAGCGATGGAAAGCAGAAGCGCAGCCGGCATGGTGAAAATATAGACAATGAAGGCCCCCAGCAGCGCGTGGCTTACCGGTTTATCCGCCAGCGCCAGATAACCGTAGGCGAGAAAGGGACCCAGCCATTGCCATGCGTACAAACCAGCCAGGAAGATTACGCCGATCGCCTGAGCCGCCATGCAGGTCAGGTAAACGCGGGGGGATGTTTCATGAAAAGATGAGGGCGGGGCCTGCAATGCCGCATTTTTTCCGGCGAGCGCGGCCAGTTTTACTATAGTTGGGTTGGCGTAAAGGTCGGTCAGGGAAATCCCCGCGAATTTCGGCAGTCGCCGCAGTTTTGAAACGGTGATAGCCGCCAGCATGGAATGCCCTCCGAGGTCAAGGAAAAAGTCGTCTGTTGTGGAAAAGCCTTTGCGGGAGAAGGTTTCCTCCCATGCCGCCATGACGGTGCGTTCCGCGTCATTGGTCGGCGCAACGGTTTCATCCGCGCCTTCGTTCAGAGGCCGCTTCGGGGTCGGCAGGTGTTTGCGATCTATCTTGTTTGAAGAAGTAAGCGGCAATGCCTCTATTTCATCCAGAAACGCCGGCACCATGTAGGGCGGCAGGCGGGCGTAAAGCGTTTTCCTCAGCAAGTCTCTGTCCGGTGTCTGTCCGGCGCGGGCGACCACATAGGCAGCCAATTGCTGCGCAGGTTTGTGCAGGGCCGCCGCCGCAGCCAATACGCCGGGGCACTGCATAAGCACGGCCTCTATCTCGCGCAGTTCTATGCGGTAACCGCGCAATTTGACCTGGTCGTCCGTGCGGCCCAGGTATTCTATTTCACCATCCGGCGTGAATCGGCCGAGGTCGGCGCTGCGATACAGCCGCGCAGGGGGACCGTCAAGCGTATCCATGAGCACGAATTTTTCTTTCTGGAGTTCGGGACGGTTGAGATAACCGCGCGCCACCCCTTCACCGCCGATGCATATTTCTCCCTCTGCGCCTAGAGGGACCGGCGCGAGATGTTCATCGAGCAGATAAACCTTGTAATTGGCGACCGGGCGGCCTATCGTCACAGGGCGGCCCGGTTCCAGTATCGAAGCTGTGGCGATAACAGTGGTTTCGGTTGGTCCGTAGGTATTAAAGACCACGCGCCCGGGCCTGCACCATCGCGCCGCTACATCAGGCGGACAGGCTTCACCACCGAGGATAAGGATCCGCACCGTAGGGATATCTTCCTCCAACATTAAAAGGAAAGTTGGCACGCAGGACAGGACAGTGATGCCCAGTTTTGCCAATAGGGAGGAAAACTCATAGCCGGAGCGCATTATCTCTTTTGTGCCGACGACCAGGGTTGCTCCGTGAAAGAACGCCAGCCATATTTCCTCTACCGAGGCGTCAAAAGCCACGGATGCAAGTTGAAAAACCCGGTCGTCCCGGTTCACGCCGTAAAGCCGGGATTCTGCGCGGATGAGGTTGGTGGCGTTGCGGTGTTCTATCTGGACGCCTTTTGGCCGGCCTGTGGTGCCGGAGGTGTAAATCAGGTAACAAAGATTTTCGCGTTGAAGACCTGTTTCGGCGCGCGTTATGCGCGTGGCCGGCATATCCGCTATTTCCTGCCCTTCCGAGTCCAGTTTTATTACTGAAACGGTCGCGGGCAGGACATGAGCAAGCCCCAAGGCCGTTTCGGAGAGGGTTATAAGGCATTTCGCTTGACAGTCTTCCAATATGAAGGCTATACGGTCGGCGGGGGTTTCGGGGTCCAGCGGCACGTAGGCGCATCCTGCCTTGAGTACGCCCAAAATTGCCGTGTAAACGTGTTCGGAGCGTGGTAGGAAAATAGCCACGCAGTCTTTTTTTGCGGCTCCGCTCCGGCGCAGGTAGTGTGCAAGCCGGTTGGCGCGCTCATCAAGTTCGCGATATGTCAGGCTAACCCCTCCGCAGAGTACGGCAATACGTTCCGGTCCATTGTCAACAGAAGCCTCAAACAGTTCATATAGAAGCTCATTCCGTACAAGGGAGGGGGTGTGATCCGGTCCGCTCCACTTGTTGAGGACAAGCATGCGCTGTTGTGGCGTCATGGTTGCTGAATTTCCAACTGATAATGGCATAAGTAATGCGTTGTGCTTAAAACCGATAATCTTGCTATGTCCGGCCTGTCTCTAAGCATAGACATGCTATATTATATAACGCATTTATACACGCATTTATTGCCTCGCTATGTAAGTGGAAACATCGCCACTCCCCTGCGCCCCGCAGTCTTCTCTTTGTCTTTCCCCATGCCAAATTCCCCTCCAAAATAGCGTTTAGGCCGCGTCTGGGCCTTGCCAAATGCCATGCCATAATGTATACTATTGGCAAATGCACCAATACACAAAGTGTAGAGGCCAAAAACACCCCTTATGCTGACCGCAATGGTTTTGAGAGACGACATGGAAAAACTCGCGGCATATCACTGCCGGGGCGAGAACTATTATTTCAAACAGGTCGAGGCCGTTGAGCGTGAAATATACGGTCTGACCGGCGAGTTCCCGCAGCGGGTTGACCCGCTGGAATACGTAAAAGTACATGGCCGCCTGGCGGAAGCTTTGGGTTATAGGGCGGGTCAGGAAATCGCGGAGGGGGATTTCCTTGCTCTTCTTTCCGGTAAGAACAAGGCTGGTGAAACCGTTGCCCGGAAACATAAGGTCAAGGGCATAGACTTAACATTTTCGGCCCCCAAGTCCGTAAGCATTGTCGGGCTTCTTATGGATAAGAACCCGGATATAATCAAGGCCCACGATGAAACCGTCCTGGAGGTAATGGCCGAGGTTGAGCATAGCTTCGCCGTTGCCCGGCCCACGGCCAGTACGCAGCAGCATACCGGTAAGATGTGTTATGCAACAGTCCGGGACGGGTTCAGCCGGGAACATGACCCGCACCTCCATACCCATGTTATTCTGATGAATCTGACCGAGCTGACCGATAAGTCCGGGAAGAAAAGGATCTCGGGGTTGTGGACCTATAAGGTCTTGCAACGGGACTTTAACAAGGTCTTCGGAGAGCTCTACCGGCTTAAGCTGGCGGTAAAGATGCGGGCTCTGGGTTATGACCTCAGTTATATCAAGAACGGCGAATGGCGCTTAAGCAAGGTCTCCAAAGAGCTTGAGACCGAGTTCTCCCGCAGGCATTCCCAGATAGCCGGCCAGCGCGCGAAAGGCCTGTTGGATATGACCGCCTGGCACAGAAGCCGGAGGGGAAAAGACCCCGCCACGGATAAGGCCGGTATTCTTGCCGACTGGGTCGCCAGGCTTGCCAA
>CAIPTO010000025.1 GCA_903867985.1 uncultured Elusimicrobia bacterium
AGTGGCCACGCCCGCGACGGCATCTCGCGGATAAGCTCGGCATACCTTCGAGGAAACGGATCGAAAGCGGTATTTATAATGATTCCGCAGGATGCGAAGCAAAGTAGTGTCGAACTTTCTTCCTTAACCTCCGCCAGATTTCACATTTTTGTTTTTCGGAATTATTTTCCGAAATATTTGCGGGCGAAAAATTGAAATTTGGCAGGAATACCCCCGGATTCTTGAATTTAAACGGCGAGAAGCCCGGAGGTTCGGCGCTGGCGCGCCGGGAAGCAAAGCTTCCCGAACCAATCTCTTCCTTATCGCCGCCAGTAAGGCCGTCTTCGCTTTCAGCCAAGCCGGCCTTACGCGCGGCGGAGAATTGACAATAGGCCCTTTCTGCCGGTTTCGCCCTGCTGGGCCAAGCCGGCAGAAAGCGCAAGGTAGAGGAATATTTATAAAGCGGTAGGGGATGCTTATAAAAAGGTAAGGGGAACTTATGAAAAACGAAACAATGCGGTATTTCCTTTATGCCAGAAAATCAACGGACGAGCCCGACAGGCAAATATTGTCCATAGAGGGGCAGCTTGCCGAGCTTCGGGAATACGCCAAAAAGGAAAACCTTATAATCGTAAAGGAGTTCATCGAAAGTAAAACCGCCAAAGAACCTGGCCGTGAGGTTTTCAATGATATGGTAGCCGCCATAGAACAAGGCAGCGCCCAAGGCATTATTGCCTGGCACCCGGACCGCCTGGCCAGGAATAGTATTGACGGCGGCCGGCTTATATATTTGGTGGACACCGGCAAGATAACCGCCTTAAAATTCCCTACCTTTTGGTTTGACCCCACGCCGCAAGGCAAGTTCATGCTGTCCATAGCCTTCGGTCAGTCTAAGTATTACGTGGATAACCTTTCAGAAAATATCAGGCGGGGTTTCCGCCAAAAAATCCGTAATGGCGTTTGGCCGGGCTGCGCCCCAATCGGCTACCTGAACGACAAAAACGCGCGGAGCATAGTTCCGGACAAGGACCGGGCGGTCCTTGTCCGGAAGGCCTTTGAGCTTTACGCCACCGGGGATTACCCTTTGGCGGAGATCAGGCGCATTATGACCGGCGCAGGGATGATGGGCCGTTCCGCCGCCATGTCAACAGCCAATTTCCAGGCCATGCTTAAAAATCCGTTTTATTATGGCCATATGCGGTACAATGGCGAGCTTTACCAGGGCAAACACGAGCCGATCATAATGAAGGCCCTGTTTGATAAGTGCCAGGCTGTAATGGCGCGTAAAAGCAAGCCCAAAGGTCCAAAGCTTAAGCCCTACATCTACCGGGGGCTGTTCCGCTGTGAGGAATGCGGTTGCTTTATAACGACTGAGACCCAAAAGGGCCATAACTACCTGCGTTGCACAAAGCGCAAGGACCCATGCGCCGAGCCTTATGTGCGGGAAGAACTTATTACGGAACAGATAAAAGGTGAATTAAAAACTGTATCCTTACCCACGGCCCTGGCCAACGGGCTCATCCTTGAAGCGGAAAAGGAAAGAGCCGCGTTGGCCCAGGCCGTGGGATTGACCGTCCAAAAGCTGCGAATTGATATTGATATCCTGAATAAAAAAATGAACGCTCTTTTGGACTTGGTTATCAGCGGACAGATAACGCAGGATGAATACGCCCAAAAGAAGCGTTCATTTTTAAATGAGAAAAGGGATTTACAAGATAAAGTTGCAGCTTTTGAACGGCAGAGTGTAAATCGGTTCGAACCGGAGATTAACTTCTACAGAGAGGCGGCGCACGTCGGAGAAGTTCTGGAGGGCGGAAAACCCGAGGAAAAGCGGGAAATATTGAAAAAGATTGGTTCGAACCTCCGGATTGGCAGGAAAAGGCTTTCGTTTGAATTCAAAAAACCGTGGGTATTCCTGCCAAATTTCAATTTTTCGCGCGCAAATATTTCGGAAAATAATTCCGAAAAACAAAAATGTGAAATCTGGCGGAGAGGGAGGGATTCGAACCCACGGTACGCATAAGCGTACACCGGTTTTCAAGACCGGCGCCATAAACCACTCGGCCACCTCTCCGTTTTTTAACAACATTGTCACTTCACTTTATATTTAAGGCCTGTGTAGAATTATATAAAATCGGGAGGGGGAAGAGGCGCGGTTATAAATGGTAAAATACAATTAGCGATATGGATTTCCCGTAGCGTTCGTAGTCGGAACAGGATATTTAATGAAAAATTGGACACGCAGACGCAGCTTCGCTATTATTTCCCATCCTGACGCCGGCAAGACCACTCTTACCGAAAAAATGCTGCTTTACAGCGGCGCGCTTCACTTGGCTGGCTCTGTCACGGCCCGCAAAAACCAGCGCGCCACAGCTTCGGATTGGCTTGAGATGGAGAAGAAGCGCGGCATTTCCATCAGTTCCACCGTTCTGCAGTTTGATTGCGCCGGATACCGGGTTAATCTCCTGGACACTCCCGGTCACCGCGATTTTTCCGAAGACACTTACCGGGTCCTGACCGCCGTTGACGCGGTTATAATGGTGATTGACGCCGGCAAAGGCATTGAGAGTCAGACCCGAAAACTCTTCGAGGTGTGCCGCCAGCGCGGGATTCCTATTTTCACTTTCATGAATAAGCTCGACCGCCCCACGAGGGACCCGCTGGAACTTATGGATGAGTTGGAGGAGCTGTTGGACCTGCGGCCTTTCGCGATGAACTGGCCGATAGGCACGGGATCTGATTTCCGCGGCGTATACGATCGCCGCACGCGGCAGGCTCATCTTTTTGAACACACTCCGGGCGGCGCGTACCGGGCGCCGGAGGCCGTAGGAGACAGATCGGATGCGGCCATCCGCGAAAGGCTGAGCGCGCCCGTCCTGGCTCAGTTCCTGGAGGAAGTTGAGATGCTGGACTCGGTCGGTACCCTTTTTGACCGTGAAGCGGTAATGGCTGGAACCGCTACCCCCGTGTTTTTCGGCAGTGCGTCCAATAATTTCGGCGTTCAGCTCCTGCTTGACGGTTTTCTTTCTCTTGCGCCTGCGCCGGCTGCCCATCGCTCCGGAAAAGATCTGATACAGCCTGATAACCCCGCTTTTTCCGGCTTCATTTTCAAGATTCAGGGTAATATGGACCCCAAGCACCGCGACCACGTGGCGTTCCTTCGGATCTGTTCAGGGAAGTTTACCCGGGATATGTCGGTCACCCATCAGCGGACAAAACGGCGGGTGCGCCTTTCCAACTCTCATAAGCTTTTCGGGCAGGAAAGGGAGATCTTGAACGAGGCCTGGCCGGGTGATATCATCGGTCTTATCGGTCATCCTGATTTTCTTATCGGCGATACTTTATCCGAAGAAGCCGGTATATCCTATAACGAAATCCCGCGCTTTCCGCCGGAATGTTTCGCCCTGCTGCACAATCCTACGCCTGCGCAATATAAGTCATTTAGAAAAGGTCTGGACCAGATCCTGACCGAAGGGATCGTGCAGCGATTCTGGCTATCTGACGACCCGAACCAATCTCCGTTGCTGGCCGCGGTCGGACCTCTGCAATTTGAGGTCGCGCAGTACCGGCTTAAGGCTGAGTATGGCGCTGAATCACGCCTTGAAGCTCTTCCCTGGACGCACGTAAGGTGGCCGGAATCAAAAGATCCGGGCCAGGATGTCAGCCGGGTTTCTCTTCCGATCGGTGCGCGCTGGGGACGTGATGACGCACAAACTCCGGTCATTTTTTTTCAGGATTCCTGGGCTCCTAACTATTTATGTCAGCAGAATCCTAACGTCCTGCTGAACGACTTCGCTCCCCGGGACCGGGATAAAGCCCGCGCTTTCTCCCAACCCGGAAAAACATGAAAAACAGAACGCTTTTTATTATCTGCGCGGGCATTATAATCTTCGCCGCGATATCGGCGTCGGTCGTATCGCGCCGTTCTGCGGGGGGGCCGGCGGGAGAAGCGCATGGGCTTAAGGTTGTAACGACTATATTCCCTCTTTACGATATGGCCCGATCAATAGGCGGCCGCAATGCCGAAGTCACGCTTCTGCTTGCGCCAGGCGTTGAGGCGCATTCCTTCGAGCCAAAGCCCGGAGATATGGTCCGTATAAACGAAGCGGACATTTTTATCTATACCGGAAAATTCATGGAGCCCTGGGCCGAAGACCTCGCAGGGAGCGTTACCAATAAACGCCTGCTGGTGGTTAATGCCGGTAACGGAGTTAAGCTTATGTGTGGGGACGCTGCGGGCGGGAATGATCGGGGAGCCGCGCCGGATCCTCATATCTGGCTGGATTTTGACAGTGCCAAAACAATGGCCGGAAATATTTCCGCGGCATTTTCAGCCAAAGACCCCTTGAATAATGACGTTTACCGCCGTGCCGCCGCAACCTACATTGGCGGACTTTCCGCTCTTGATTCCGCCTATAAGTCCGGACTTTCCGCGTGCCGGACGAAGGAGATAATTTATGGCGGGCACTACGCCTTCGGCTATATGGCCCGTCGCTACGGCCTTAAATATATGGCGGCGCAGGGTATCTCCCCGGATTCCGAACCGACGGCTAAGGACCTTGCCTCCCTGGTTGAGCAGGTGAAAAAAGATAAGATTGAATTTATTTTTTACGAGGAATTAATAAGCCCCAAAATAGCCGAAACGATTTCGGCCGAGACCGGAGCGAAAATGCTGCCGTTAAGCGCCGCGCATAATGTAGCCAGGGATCAGTTCGCGCGCGGCATCTCATTCTTTGATATACTTCAGGGCGATCTTATTAATCTGAAGACAGGGCTTGAATGTGTAGGTAAGTAGTAAGTGGTAAGTGATAAGGAGTAAGAAACTTGGTACTTATTACTTAATCCTTAATTCTGAGAATATGTCTATTTTATCCGTTAAGAATATGTCATTTAGTTACGAGTGCGCTGAAGTGCTGCGCGAAGTCAGCTTCGACGTTCAGAAAGGCGACTATATCGGCCTGGCCGGGCCCAATGGCGCCGGCAAGACCACGCTCATAAAGGCGATACTCGGGCTAACCGGGGCTTACACCGGCACTGTGGAGCTGTTCGGCCGCGATATGCGCAGTTTTGATGCCTGGAATCGCGTCGGTTATCTGCCGCAGAGGGTAAACGTGTTTAATCCGCTGTTTCCGGCTACTGTGAAAGAAGTTGTAGGTTTGGGACTGCTTGCGAAAAAAAATTTCCCGAAGAGATTCACCAAAGACGACGGAGTTAAGATCCTTGAGAAGCTTGAGCTCATGGGAATAGGCGACCTCGCTGATAAACTGGTGGGGGAACTTTCAGGCGGACAGCAGCAGCGCGTTTTTCTGGCAAGAGCCCTGGCGCCGGATCCGGAACTTCTTATATTGGATGAGCCCAGTACAGCGCTGGACCCGGCCTCGCGCGACGGGTTTTATGACGTTATAAAAGAGTTGAACGAAAAAAAAGGCATCACCAGCATCCTTATTACGCACGACACCGCGCAAATCGGGCGTTACGCCAATAAACTCCTGTATCTTGATAAAAAAGTTATTTTTTATGGTCCTTTCGCGGACTTTTGCCAGTCGCCGGAAATGACCGGCTATTTCGGCACTTTTTCACAGCACCTCATATGTCATCAACATTAGGGATGTTCCATTTTTTGTCTTACGGCTTTATCCAGCGGGCCTACCTGGCCGGTTCTTTCATCGCCGCGCTTTGCGCCATGCTCGGGCTGTTCCTGGTTTTGCGCAAACTCTCGCTTATCGGCGATGGGCTGTCGCATGTGAGCTTCGGCGCTATAGCGTTGGGGCTTTTCTTCGGTTTCTATCCTTTCTATGTAGCCATCCCAGTGGTGCTGATCGCTTCATATTTTATTTTAAAACTCACCGAAAAGGCGAAGATGTATGGCGACGCCGCTATCGGGATCGTTTCCTCGGTAGGTATAGCCTCCGGAGTTATACTGGCCAGCTTGTCTAAGGGGTTTAATGTGGATCTTTTCAGCTATCTGTTCGGCAATATCCTGGCGATAAGCGGCCGTGAGGTATATTTGTCCATCGGCCTGTCACTGGCGGTTCTGCTGATCATCGTAGTTTTTTATAATGACCTGTTCTCGACTACTTTTGACCAGGAATACGCCAAACTTACCGGCGTAAAGACCGCCCGCGTCGACCTGCTCCTGACCTCCCTTACCGCGGTCACTGTCGTGCTGGCCATTAAAGTTGTCGGTATTATGCTGGTTTCGGCCCTGCTTATTCTGCCGGCGGTAACAGCCCTTCAGCTCGCCAAAGGATTCCGGACCGCGATGGTGCTTTCCGTGCTGACGGCGGTCATTTCGGTATTTATGGGAATAACGATATCTTTTTTTATGGATTTGCCCGCCGGCGCGACGATAGTGTTATGCAATGCGGCATTTTTCGCGGCTGCGCTGCTGTTTAAGATGGTGAGAAAATAAACGGATAAGCGGGATCAGCGGTGAAATAAAAAAGCCTTAGCGGAACACGCTAAAGGCTTTTAACATTTAGATAGTATCAGTAAAAGGTTAGTTCTATAGACCGAAAATCAACGGAAGGGAAGGGATTCGAACCCTTGAAACCCTTTGGGGATTTACAGACTTTCCAGGTCTGCGCCTTCAACCACTCGGCCACCCTTCCATTTATCGTGCCACGCCCTTCCAAGCTAACAAGGCGGACCCTGCCTTTTTATATAGCTTCGGCGCGGCTGTAATAAGTATGGTTGGGGAAGGATTCGAACCTTCGTAGGACGTAGTCCGCTGGTTTTACAGACCAGTGCATTTGACCGCTCTGCCACCCAACCCTGACTTATCTGTTTTAGAGAACAATGTTTACCACAACAGGTCTATAGTATAGCAAAAAAATAAATCCCGGGGCGGGAAAGCAAATCGCGGGGCGCTTCCGCGGATATAAAAATTGTATAATTTAAGCAGTAATTATTAATAAAACTTATAGCATCTTAAAGCGGTTTCTCTTCAATTCGGAGGACGTATGTGCATTGCCGTGCCAGGAAAAATACTATCAATAGAAAAGAATACCGCCCAAGTTAATTTCAGCGGCGCCAGAAGGCAAGTGGCGCTGGATCTGGTGCCGAAAGCCCGCAAAGGGGACTATGTCCTTGTCCACGCGGGGTTCGCCATACAGGTACTGGAGGAATCGGAAGCCGAAGAGACGCTTAAACTTTTTGAGGAGATCTATAGTCGTGAGGACCTTAAAAAATTATAGTCCGGATCTTTCAACGGGAAGGATCCTGCATGTTCAGCGATACACTCTACCCTGGTACCCCGGTGTGCATTGCGCTGGTTCCGCAACCCGCTGCTGGTGGCAATCCCGCATTTTTTATTCGCAAATTTAAATGAAAAATATTTCAAATTGCAGGATTAAGTTTAGCCGGTTCAATTCCCCGCTCTGGCGCGATAAGGCGTTGGCAGCCTCGGCCCTGAAGGAGATGGAGCGCCTTGCCGCGAAGGCTGTGGCGAAGACCGGCAGGAACGCGGCCCTTATGGAAGTCTGCGGTTCCCACACTATGGCCATAGCCGCCAGTGGTATGCGCCGCCTTTTCCCTAAGGGGCTTAAGATGCTTTCCGGTCCCGGCTGTCCCGTTTGCGTTACCGCGCAGGGCGATATCGATCTGATCCTCGAACTTGCCGCTAAGCCCGGCGTGATCATCGCGACTTTCGGCGATATGCTGAAAGTAAAAGGTTCCGACGGTATGGACCTTCACTCGCTTCGGGAAAAAGGCGCCCGGGTAAGCGTGGTTTACTCTCCATTGGACGCGGTTGAATTGGCTAAAGAAAATCCCGGGCAGCAGGTGGTTTTTGCGGGCGTGGGCTTTGAGACCACCGCGCCGGTGATAGCCGGTACCGTGATGCGTGCCCGAGCGGAAAAAATTAAAAATTTCTCGGTTATACCGCTTTTTAAACTGGTGCCTCCCGCGCTGGAACTTTTGTTAAAAGATCCCGGCCATAATATCTCCGGTTTCATGCTGCCCGGGCATGTCAGCGCCATCATCGGGCTCGCGCCATACCGTTTCGTGGCGGATAAATATCATGTACCCTGCGTGGTTACCGGCTTTGAGCCGCTTGATATCCTTACCGGGATAAACATGCTTCTCCGTCAGATAATCTCCGGCGGTCCCGAGGTTGAAGACGAGTATTCCCGGGCCGTAAAAGCCGAGGGTAACCCGCGGGCTCTGGAGATAATGCGGCAAGTGTTTGCAGTGACCGGGGCCCGCTGGCGCTCTATCGGCCTTATCAGGAAGTCCGGCCTGGGTTTCACCGAAGCCTTTTCCGGCTTTGACGCGGTGAAGCGCTTTAAGCTGTCTTACCACGCCGCGCCGGAGCCGAAAGGCTGTATTTGCGGCAGCATACTTCTGGGTAAGGCCCTTCCGGCGGACTGCAAACTTTTCGCCCGCGTCTGCGCGCCGTCTAACGCCGTGGGGCCCTGCATGGTCTCTTCGGAAGGGGCGTGTGCGGCTTGGTTCAAATATGGAGGATAAAGAAAGTGGCGAATGTGAGGTGGATAATGCGTTGCATTCAGCATTTTATTTCCCACGCTGCTAGATAACCACTTACCACAAACTATATGAACATTGAAACCTTAAAAGTCTTCAGAGATCTGGTGGATACCGGAAGCTTTTCAAAGACCGCGGAGCTTAATTATGTTTCACAGTCGGCGGTCAGCCAGCAGATAAAGAAACTGGAGCTTATACTCAAATGCAGACTATTCAGCCGGCTGTCCAACAAAATCCTGCTCACCCCCTGCGGCGATAAGTTCTATGAAACCTCCAAGAGAATAGTTCTTATTTATGAAAACTCGATGGTTTCCATCAAGCAGCTCGCTGTTTCCAAAACAACAGAGGAAATAAAAATCTCCACCATTTACAGCGCGGGCTTTTATCTGCTGCAGGGGTATATACGTAAATTCATGATTGATTATCCCAGCACCAAAGTCAGTGTCGAATACCGGCAGTTCTCCCAGATCCAGGGCGATATTGTTTCCGGCCGCGCCGATTTCGGCATCATGGCCTGCCCCTACCGTAAACTTCAGGGTATTACCATGCTCCATATCGGAGAAGACGAGATGGTTCTTTTGACCGGCATGTCGGACAAACTTGCCCGGAAACGCTCGGTGGGCGTGCGGGAGATTGACGGCCTTGATTTTATTGTTTTTGATAAAGTATTCCCGTCCAGAAAATATGTGGACGACTTCTTTAAGAAGCATTCCGTCAAGGTGAATATTAAGATGGAATTGGACAACATTGAAACCATTAAGACCGCTGTTTCTTCAGGCGCCGGGCTCTCTATTCTGCCGCTATCGGCGTTGCGCGAGGAGGAGCGGGATAATAAACTGCATATAGCCCGGTTCACCGACGCCGAAGTTTCAAGGCCTCTTTACCTGATCTACAACAAATCCCGCAAATTTCCCTCTTCCGCGAAGGCCTTCCTTGAGATACTTCAGAAAAAGACCAAACCAGCCGCGCCGGTCGGAGGAGGATAAGCGTGGAAACGGAAAAAATAGTGAGGCTCGGGCATGGGAGCGGAGGCCGTATGACGCACGAGCTTATTTCGAGTCTGTTCCTTAAAGCTTTCTTTAATCCGGCCCTGGCGCCGCTTGAAGATTCCGCCGAGATCCGGGCCGGAAAGGCGCGCCTGGCTTTCACTACCGATTCTTATGTCGTTGATCCGCTTGAATTTCCCGGCGCGGACATCGGCCGCATCTCCGTCTGCGGGACCGTGAATGATCTGGC
Organism: uncultured Elusimicrobia bacterium; assembly: GCA_903867985.1. Lineage (GTDB taxonomy): Bacteria > Elusimicrobiota > Elusimicrobia > Elusimicrobiales > UBA9959 > YA12-FULL-51-18. The sequence continues at coordinate 9,700 of CAIPTO010000025.1, forward strand.
GGTCAAAGGGGCCAAACCGCTGGCTATCTCGGCCGCCTTTATCATCGAGGAAGGCTTTCCCTTGGCTTTGCTTAAGAAGTTGACCGGCTCTATGCGTAAGGCCGCCCGTGAAGCCGGGGTTCTTATCGTGACCGGCGATACGAAGGTTGTGGAAAAAGGTAAGGCTGATAAACTTTTCATCAACACCTCCGGCGTGGGGCTTATCCCCGTCGGGCTCAAACTTTCTTCTTCCTTTATACGGCCCGGAGATTCCGTCATCCTTAGCGGCCGCCTCGCCGACCACGGCGTGGCGGTCATGAACGCGCGTGGTCGCCTTGGTCTTTCCGGGGACATCAGGAGTGACGCGGCGCCGTTGAACGCTATGATAGCTAGAGCGCTCAAGGTTTCCTCAAAAATAAGAGCCATTCGCGATATCACCCGGGGTGGTCTTGGCACCGTTTTAAACGAGGCAGCTTTAGCGTGCCATGCCGCCATAGAGATAAATGAAACAGAGGTCCCGGTAAAACCGGCTGTGGAGAGCGCCTGCCGCCTGCTGGGGCTTGATCCGCTCTATGTCGCCAACGAGGGAAAAGCGGTGCTGTTTGCCGGGGCTTCCGACTCCGCAAAAATAGTCTCCGCTCTGCGCGCCGGTAAGTACGGCCGCGAGGCCCGCGTCATCGGACGGGTTGTAAAAGCCAAAACGCCGCAGGTGCGCCTTAATACGACTATCGGGGGGGCACGGCTTATTACAATGCTTGAGGGCGAACAATTGCCGCGGATATGCTAGATGGCTTGAGAATATGGACCGGATTTTATGAAGAAAGTAATGTTTTGGATTCTTAGTTTTATAATTACAATGTTTTTCGCGCTGTTCCAGCGCATTACCGGTCCCACCTATCCGCTGAGCGGAAATATGACGCTTGATGGGGAGATCCCTGTTTCATTCCGCCTGACCAGGAGCTGCACCATCGCGGGCCAGGACTGTCTTATAAAGATAAAAACGCCGGTAAAAACAGAAGGCTATGTTTCCTGGAGGCGCTATAAAACGGACGACGCCTGGACCGAAATACAGATGAACTATCAAGACGGCGTCCTTTCGGCGCTTCTCCCCGACCAGCCGCCGGCCGGGAAGCTTGAGTACCGGGCTTTCGTAAAACAGAAAAAAGGCGACCTGGAACTTTATTCAATCCCCGTAATTACCAGGTTCAAAGGCGCGGTGCCGGCCGGGATACTGGTGCCGCATGTGTTGTTCATGTTCCTGTTCATGCTCTTCTCCGTGCGCATCTTCATCACTGTTTTTACCATGGATACGGTGATAAAACACGCCGTTATGTTCAACATACTCTTTCTCCTGCTGGGCGGATTTATACTCGGCCCGATTACGCAATTTCACGCTTTCGGGGCATATTGGACCGGCTGGCCTTTCGGCCATGATCTGACGGACAATAAGACTCTGGTTATGCTTGTGTTCTGGGTCGCCGCTCTTTACGCGGTTTTCAAAGCGGAAAAATTAAAACCCTGGCTCCTTGCCGCTTTTGTCGTTACCGCGCTGGTATATCTGGTGCCGCACAGCATGTTCGGCAGCGAGCTGGATTATTCAAAATCAGACAAGGTGCTGCCATCGGCCATTCGCCGTACGCCATAAGCTTTTAAGGAATTACTTAGTAGCAAATGGCATACGGCATAAAGCATATGGCTATAATATAATGGCTAGAATTATCAGGAAGAAAATCCTCATTAAAGGCGTAGTCCAGGGCGTCGGCTTTAGGCCGCATGTCTATAAGCTCGCGCTTGAAAATCAGCTTTCAGGCTGGGTACGGAACGACGCCTCCGGAGTCACTATTGAGGCGCAGGGCCGGGGCTCTGACCTCGTTTTATTTATAAACGATCTGGCAACCCGCAAACCGCCGGCTTCGCGGATAGATTCCATTAAAACATCAGTTCTTCCAATCTTGGGGGGCAGTGACTTTGCTATAGTAAAAAGCGGCGGAAAGGCAAAAGCGGAAGCGCGTATCCCCGCCGATCTCGCTCTTTGCGCCGATTGCCGGCGCGAACTTATGGACCCGTCGGACAGGCGCTATCTTTACCCCTTTATTAATTGCACTAATTGCGGCCCGCGCTTTACCATAGTCAAAAATATTCCGTATGATCGTCCGCTTACAACGATGAAGCGGTTCAAGATGTGCCCCGATTGTCTAGCTGAGTATTTGGACCCATTGGACAGGCGTTTTCACGCCCAGCCCAACGCCTGCCCGGTTTGCGGTCCCAGAGTCAGCGCCGTTCTGAACGGCAGGCGCTTTGACGGGAACAACGCTCTTGAGCTGGCGGCGCAATACCTCAGTGAGGGGAAGATAGTAGCCCTGCAAAGTCTGGGCGGCTTCCATCTTGCCTGTGACGCCACGAATATCGCCGCCGTCCGCAGATTGCGGAATTTAAAGGACCGTCCCGCCAAACCTTTTGCCATTATGTTCAGCGCTTTGGCTGAGATCGCCAAATTCTGTCTGCTGTCAAGCCCTGAAAGCTCGGCTCTTGAATCGTCCGCGGCTCCGGCTGTGATGCTGAAGAAAAAATACCCGGCCGCGCTTGGCATGGTCGCGCCGGGACTTGATACTATGGCTGTTATGCTTGCCTATACGCCGCTTCATTGTGCGCTTTTCCGTCTTTTGCGTTCGGAGGGATTTAAAAGTCCTCTGGTCATGACTTCCGGCAACCGGCGGGATGAACCTATCTCAAAAGACCGCGCCGAAGCCGAGGTTAACCTTGGGCCGCTGGTTGATCTCATCGTTTTCCACGACAGGGAAATACACAACCGCGTTGACGATTCAGTCGGATTTTTTGCCGCCGACGCTTTTCGCCTCGTCAGGCGGGCCCGCGGCTGGGCTCCGGATTCGATCAGGCTGTTAATTCCCGGAGGCGGGAGCGCGCTAGGCTGCGGCGCTGACCTTAAAAGCGCCTTTTGCCTTACCCGCGGAAAAGAGGCCTTTCTTTCGCAGTATATAGGCGATCAAACTGAATACAAAAATCAGGTGTTTTACGCTGAAACTCTGGCTAAGACGCGTGCCCTCTTAAAAGTAAGCCCCGCCCTCATTGCCCATGATCTTCACCCGGATTACTATTGTTCTAATTACGCGCGTTCCCTTAAAGGAGTGAAAGTCGCGGTGCAGCATCATGTGGCGCATGTCCTGAGCGTTGCCGCGGAACATGCTGTTGACGTTCCGTTCATCGGAGTTGCGCTGGACGGCACCGGTTACGGTACGGATGGTCATATATGGGGTTCTGAATTATTTGTTATAAAGGGAAACACCTGGCGGCGGTCCGCCCGCCTGAAATACTTCGCCCTGCCCGGAGGCGACGCCGCGGCGCGGGAGATCTGGCGTCCGGCCCTGTCACTGCTTAAGGCGGGTCTTGGTGAAGGGTGGAGGCGGGAAGCCGGGGCGCTTTTTAGCGGGGTGGAGGCGGGTACGCTGGATACCGTTGAGAAGCTTGCCGACAAAGGATTAAACGCCCCGCTTACTTCCAGCATGGGCAGGCTTTTTGATGCCATAAGTTTTATCGCCGGGCTTGGGACCGAGGCTACTTACGAGGGCCAGGGGCCGATGGAACTTGAAAGCCTATGTGTCAATCCGGCTGCGCGCGGTTACGTTTTTGATATGGAGAAAAAGGACGGAGTTTTTATAATAGATCCGGCGAAGGCTGTCATCGGGGCCTTGCGCGAGCGCGGGCCCGGGAGAGCGCGTGCGATCTCGGAGGAATTTCACGGCGGGCTGATTGTCGCGCTGGTTAAAGCGGTTTCCGCTATCAGCCTGGAGACCGGCATAACAACTGTGGCTTTATCGGGCGGAGTTTTTCAGAACCGTACCCTGCTGACCTTGGGTATGGAAAGACTGGCGCGTGCCGGCTTTAAAGTTTTTGCGAATGAGAAAGTCCCGTCCAACGACGGCGGAATAGCGCTGGGACAGGTCTATTACGCCCTGAAAAAATTCCGTCATATCATATAGGCATCCAGGAATTAAAACAGCCCTTTCATAATGAAAGGGCTGTTTTATTGTGTGCCCAGCATGAAACCAAGCTTGGAGGTGAAAGTCCTCCGAGGATACA
>CAIPTO010000026.1 GCA_903867985.1 uncultured Elusimicrobia bacterium
CGGGGCTTAAGTTCCTTTCCCTCGCGGGTCCGGTACTCACTCTTTCCGTTTCAGCGGTCGCCCGCTTCCACAGTTAGGGCCTGCCCCGTTTCCGGAGCCTACGGCCTTCAAGGAGAAGCGCCTTAAAATCGGCGCTCCGCTGCCCCCCTTCAGGGTCTTGCGGACCTCCCTTTTTGGCCGTTTGATGGGCATTGCCCTTGATACGGCACTGCCACAGGCTTGAAAATCAGGAGGCTCCTTTACAGAGCAAAGTAATGTTACAAAAGTGTTAAATACCTGTCAAGGATATTTAAACTATTGGGGTAGTGGAGGTGGCGGAGGACGCAAAACAGAACGAAAAAGAAGGCCGGCTGTTCAAGCCCGGCCTCTTTTTTCGGTTAATACGCGAAGTTCTCAACTCTTCTGCGGCTCTGGCATATAGCTTCTATAATCTACCCCGGCTTATGGCTTCTGCGCGGCCTTGCTACCGGCGACCGCGGGTTTGGCGGCCGGGGCTTTTTGGGGCTCGAGCGGGGTAAGTTTGGCTTTGGCCATCATTGCCCAGGAGGTATCGGGGTAGAGCAGTAAAATCTTTTCGTAGGCCGCCTTGGCTTCGGCCTCGTTTTTGGAGAGTTCATATACGCTTGCCAGGGAATAGTGCACTTCTGGCGCCAGAAAGTGGTCAGGGGTCTTTGAGAGAAACTCCGAATACTGGGCCTGTGCGCCAGTAAAGTCGCCTTCGGATTCCTTGGCTTTGCCGAGGTTGTATAGGGCGAACGGTATAAGGTTCTTCAGGCCTTTCGCCACTATCTTGGAATATTCGGCCTCCGCTTCCTTGAATTTATCCTGCCGGAACAGCAGGTCCCCCTGTGTGAGAACGGCAAAGCCCCACGCGCTGGTGCTGCCGAAATTGGTTTCTATGGAATCCAGCTGCTTGGCGGCTTCAGCGAAATTTCCGCCGTAACCGGTCTGCTGCGCTATGAAAAGATTTTTCCAGGCCGCTTCTCTGAGGCCGACATGGTGGACTCCCACCCATATGCCGAAGATCGCGGCCGCGGCCAGCATTACCAGCGACCCGACTACTGTGTCGCGGTGAATCTTTATCCAGGCCATGAGATTATCCATTTTACCCGGGACCTGAGGGGCTCCGCTGTGTATCCATGATGAATCCGGCATAGTTATTGTCTCCTTAATGAAAACAAGTGGTCAATATTCACTAGCCATTGGCTCTCGTTTATAAACCTTCAGCTTTCAAGCTATATATAACCACTAATGCACTTTAACTTATAGCAATTATTTGGTATGCTCTCCATAAGGAGGGCAAATGCCAAAAACAATTAAACTTACAAGGCCTGTGCCCCAAAAAGCTCTGGAACTTATGCTGAAACAAGAATCTAACCGCCGCCTGCGGGACCGCATTCAAACTATACAATGGGTGGCCGCCGGTGTCCCAGTTCAGGACGTGGCAAAGCGCATCGGGCGTTGCCGTCAGGCTACAGCGTCTTTTGTTCACCTGTTCAACCGGGAAGGATTGCGCGGCGTCATTAGTATCGGTCGCGGCCCCGGCAGGCAATCCAGACTTGTGCATGCCCAGTGGGACGCAGTTGTCGAATGGATCCGGCAGGGGCCGCGAGCTTTCGGATACCCCTTTAGCAACTGGGATTGCAAACGTCTGGCGGTTTGTATCCATAAAAAATGGAAAGTCAGCCTTAGTGATGAACAAGTCCGCCGGCAGCTTCATAAAATGGGCTGCCGGCTGTTGCGCCCCAGGCGCAAATTGCCCGGGCAAGATCCTCGAGATCGAGCTAAAAAAAACGAAGTTTGGAAATTCTGCTGGGTTGCGCCAGATATCTCAAATGCCTGAACTTGCTTTTTGCCGACGAGATTACCATCCAACTGACGCCCACGCTCAGCAGAACATGGGGACTGCGCGGGCAACAGATGGAAGTAACGGCATGGCCCGGAGAGCACCGCAAGACGCATGTCTTTGGAGCTATGGACCCGATTCGCAGTCGGGTTTATCGTCACTTGGCCGGCACAATCAATTCGGTTCATTTTGTGAGATTCTTGCGCTTGCTCCTGAAACGTTATCCGCGCAAGGAATTGATTGTGGTGCTGGATAATGCCAGGTGGCACAAGGGACGGGCTGTTAGAGAGTTTTTGACCAGTCATAAACGGCTTAAACTTTTCTTTTTGCCCAAGTATTCGCCGGATATGAATCCTATTGAGCCGTTTTGGAAACTTTTGCGTATGGATGTTACTCATAATCACTTCTTTGGAGATCTGACTCATTTGAAAAGAGCCATCGAAAAAGGGATATATAACAGGAACCGGGAGCCTAAGTCCATCAAAAATCTGTCCGGACGATATGTTAGTGTACATTAGTGGTTATATATAGTGTAGTGCGTCGTAAATTGTAGAATAGTGTCCGGGATAGCTATGAGAAGCGTAATATTATCCATCGCCCTAATCATACTTCCGAAGTTTGCCTGTGCCGACATATTGCACATTAACGACGGAGGCGAGGCCGTGGATTCCCGTACCGCCGGCGCGATAACTCCTGCCGGAAATAAAGATTTTCGGGAGAATTATTCAACCAGGCCCGGGAGCGGCTGGGTGTTCGGTTTTTCCTTCAAAGAATCAACCGCCAAATTTAAATGGAAAGTTGAAGTGGTCGTTGAGAATAAACCGCGGGAGGCGGGCCATAACCACGATAATCCGCCTCCTGAATTGTTCTATTTTCCTGCCTGGCCAGATAAAAAAACTGTTGCCAGGCTTGACGGCGCGACGATATACTCCCCATTGCTGGACCAGAATCAAAGGTTTACTGTACATTTAGCCTCTGTCAGTTATGCCACCGAGGTGACGGCCCGAGGGACATATACACAG
>CAIPTO010000027.1 GCA_903867985.1 uncultured Elusimicrobia bacterium
ACAAGCGTCCCGGGGAAAGACCATCCATGGAGGAGGTTTATTCCCGCAAAAAAAACGGTGCAACAGCCAGTATTAAGCAGTCAGCCATCATGACATTTCTAAAAAACTTAAACCATGACATTTTAACTTGCTTGCAACATATACAAATATTTTATGTTATAATTGCAGTTTACGCCGCCCCTGCTGAAAAGGCGGAAGCGCGGCCGGATCATAGATACGGAGGCTTACTGCATGAAAAAATTGATTGTTTGCGCGGCGCTGGCGTTGCTCGCGCCCTCAGTTAAGGCTGAGGAGCAATTGTTAACGGGTCTGCCCGGTATAGACGCGGTAGCGCCCGCGCCTGCCGTAGAAGCCGATATCCAGCGGCCGGACTCCCAGAAGGTCCTGGCTGACCTGGGCGCCGACCTGCGCCTCAGCGCCAAGCAGGAGCAGCGCATCAAAGCGGCTGTGGACAAGAAGAGCAAAAATTTCGACAAGTTGTTTAAAGAATACGACAAGACTTCCGCCGAAGAGAAAAAATGGCGGTTCAAGGCCAATGAGTTGAAATATGAGATGACCAGGATAAGCAAGGATCTGCCGGACGCGATCCGGGAATTCCTGGATGAAGACCAGCGCCAGACTTATGACGCCATGCTTGCCGCCAGAAAGAAACCGGCAGAAGCCCCCGCGGAGGTTTCAGTACCCGTAAAGAAGCGGAAACTTGTAAAAAGAAAGAAAGCCAAAGCCGTCGGCGAATCCGCCGCCCCTGTTTCCCCCGATATGGAAGAGGAACCGGGGCAGGTCGTGGTTGACAAGGCCCCGTCCGCCGCCCCGGCCGCGCCCAGGAAGAAGCGCGCGCTGAAGAAAAAAGCAACCCCCTCAGTTCAGGAACCGATAGAGGATATAATGGCAGACGAGCCGGCGGGCGCCAAGCCCACCGGGAAGGAAGCTCCGGCCGACGCTGATGAAGACGCGGGTTCATACCCGTAATAAAAAAGCGGTTAGTGGCCGGCGAATAGCGGTTAGCCTCTGTCTGGCTAACCGCCCGTAGCCGTAATAGCCGGGTGTTTTCCAAGGATCTGAAAGATGCGGTTATTGAACAAGCGTTTCAACATGTGCGGGATACTCTCCGGCGTAGAAGGTTTGTTGCCTGGCGACAGCTTTCCGTCCCGCCGCGCCGGGGTAACGCTGGTTGAGCTGATGATAGCGCTCGCCGTCCTTACCATAGGCATAGTCGGCATGATGGGCTCCTTCGGATATATACAAAAAAGCGTACAGCTTGCCAAAAACAAAACGCTCGCTTCCAATCTGGCGCAGGAAAAGATGCAGATATTAAAACAGAAGTCATACTATCAGGTGATAGTAACTTCCAGCCCCGCTTACAATATCGCTGACTTCGCCCCGGAAGTGGTTGAATATGACACAAGCTACTTTCCTCCGGAACAGATCATGGAGGCGGGCGTTACCTATACGCGCTACACTTATATTCAGGGGATAAAAGAGGATTCCGGAGAGCTTGAAACGCTCGCGCCCAATATCGCGGATACAGGCATGAAGCGCATTACCATAACCGTGATGTGGGAGTCCGGCAGAGGCAAGCGGAAAGTGACGGTGCGCAGCATTCTGAGTAATCCGGACACCATAATATCCAATGTCGTATTCAATGGCATAGTCAGAACCACATCCTCTGTGGCTATCAGCGGGGCGCTGGTTCAGGTAGTGGAGGCGCCAGGCTGCAGCGACACCACCAGTTCTTCGGGGCAATATGGTATAACCACCACCCCCGGAACTTATACCCTTCTGGCTTCCGCCACCGGCTATTACTCGTCCCCAAAGAGCGTTGTTATAGCGGCCGGCAACACCCAGACAAATAATTTTGACATGTTTAAAATCGGCTCCGGAAGAATTACCGGTTATCCCTGGCTTAATGATCATCTTGTGATCAGCCAGGTGGTCGGCAGCACTATAGACGTTTCCGTCACTCCCAACTTTGATCAGGAGTATATCGAGGTCTTTAACCCGACCACATACACCTGGACCATGGGCGGAAATATAGGTCTTAAATTCCAGCGTGCCTCCGATCCATCGGAGAAGACCATACAATTGATTTACAACAACGCTGAGATCCCAAGTCACAGTTACTATCTTTTCGCTAATACCGGCACCGTGGTTGCGGGCGGAGAGGTCGTGGACGCGGACGCCGTCTGGGCGCCCGGTAATCCGACTTCCAGTTTCCCGTATTTCGCGGCGCAAGGCAACATAATCCCGATTGACGGGGATGACGGCGTCATACCCAGCAATGAGGGCGGCGGCGCCGTTAAACTTTATAAATCGGACGGAACAGTGCTGGATAAGGTCGGCTGGGATAAAAGCGGCCACCCCGCGCCGTTTTATGAAGGCGCGGCCATCATTCAGACCATCGGGCTTTCCCGCAACGAGGCTTACGTCCGTTTCACAAGCACAAGCGATTTTAGCGGCGTAAATTCCAACTATGGCCCCGCTTACGACTCCAACAATAACAGCCTTGATTTCTGCGATTATTTGACCTTGGTCGATTCCCCTCCGCATGGGTCTTTTTCCGGAGTGAAGCCGGTTATATCTGGCACCCCGGCCGCGGGAGCCGTGATTTCCTGCGCTGACGGCCTTTCCGCCTCCACTGAAGCCGTGCTTTACGCTAATCCGTCCCCCAACGCGCAGACCTACGCCTATTTTTCACTTGTGGATGTAGCCACCGGTTCCTGGACCACCCTTATTTCAAGCGGGGTATATAGTCTGGAGCAGACTACCGTCCCCGTGCCTTCTCCGGGTTCGGTTTATACTTTTGCCAGCACTTCAACTTTTCTTACGCAAAGCAACAGCCAGGGGATAATCGCCGGCCGGGTTACCAATGTCGGCGGCTCGGCGTTAAACGGAATAACTGTCACTTCAGGCGGCGCGACATCGACCAACACAGGCTCGGACGGCCGCTACAGGTTAAGGGTGAACCCCGGCACAATGAACATAACTGCAAACCCGTCCGGCGGTTCCGCCACTTACGTGCAGGCCTCTTCCAACTCCATATCCGTTGACGCCGGGGAGATCCACGGCGGGGTGGATTTTACGCTTTATCAAGGCGGCCGGGTGAGCGGGAAGATTACCAGGGACGGCACTAACGGCCTGCCCGGAGTAGCGGTGGCCATATTTGACGCCAACAGCGTTGCCAAAGACCAGCAAGTGAGCGGCGCGGACGGGAGGTTCACCTCAGTGATCCTGTCCACGGGTTATTACGTGGTTCAGCCGGAGATCGGCGCGCTTGAAGCCTCCAACCCTACTGCCTCCACGGTGACGATCCTCGGAATGGGTTCCACAATGTTCTCCTCCACTTTCACGATTACCGGAGCGCTGGGGGCTATAACCGGAACCGTGACCTCCGGCGGCCAGCCCATAAAGACAGGGGTGCTTATAGTCGTTACAACCACCACGCTTACCGGTTCGCCGCCAGAACCGCCGGCTCTAAGTTCCGCGACGCTTAACGGGTCGCCGTTTTATATGGTTTCCAGTATGGAGAACGGCACCTACCAAGTTGAGGTCCGCAACGGTTCATTGTACCACGTCTATGCCTATTACCCGTCGGTGGGCAGCGCCAGCACCGTGATATATTCATCCAGTACGGCGGCCAACGTTTCCGTTACCGCTGGGCAGACCGTTTCGGGGGTGGACTTTTCATGGTAACCCGCCGTAAAGGTTTTACGCTGATGGAGTTGATGGTGGTGATGGGCATAGTGTCAGCCCTGTTCGCCGTGGCCGCGCCGCTCCTTATGCAGGCCAACCGGCAATTTATACTTGTGCGCACCAAACTGGAGCTGCAGCAGGAGGCGCGCGGGATCATGTATATTCTGACGCGCAACCTGCGCCAGGCCCAGGCCGGCAGCATTACCATAAGCCAGGTCTCCGGCCAGCCTTTTTATTCCAAGATATCCTTCACCAAACAGACGGCCGTGGCCGGAGTTTCTTCAACCCTGGTGTTTCAGCAGGAGGGAACGGTTTTGTACCAGGTCATGGGTACAAGCAAGCGGGTGCTTAGCCGCAATCTGAGCTACCTGGCTTTTACCTTTCCGCGCTCCGACGATATGGGGATAATATCGGTTTCGGTCACATTCAGAAAAAATATTTACGAGGGAAGAAATAAGGCCCTGCACATGGCGTCGGAAAAAGTACGTATAATGAACGAGTGAGGTGGGGATATGAAAAAAAGAAACGGGTTTTTGCTGGTGGGGGTTCTGCTCATTTTTGTTTTTATGCTGATAATAGTTCCGGTTATGGTGAGGTGGGTGCAGGACGACACTAAAATTTCGGTGAAGGACCAGAAATCAACTCTGGCGTTCAATCTGGCGGAGGCGGCGGTTGACCGCGGCTACTGGAAGGTTAAGAGCTCAACCGGCATTTACGCGTCCGTGACGCTGGGGAACATTATTACCGGCTATCATTTTGATTCCGTCTATACAGATGTCCCCGGCGGCAGTTACCGGGTTAACATCTCCTCTGGTCCGGATATGGACCAGGTAACGATTTTGGGGGAAGGCCGCGACTCCGACAGCAAAGAAAAGCGCACCATCAAAGCCGTTTTTACCAATACCAGCGTGCCGGGAGCCATACTTTCAGCCGGCCAGTTGAACGCGAACGACATTGACAGCACCATACACTGGGGACCCATTATGGCAAAGGGCGATATCGTGCTGGCAACCGGCTACCCAAATTATCCGCGCAAGCTCTCGATGCAGACGGTTAAACCCCGCGACCCCACAGGCGACACAAATCCTCCCAATACCGACAGTCTTGAATGGTGGTCAAACTATAATGTGCCCGACCTGCCGATATTTGACTTCGCTGCCATGAGATCCTCCGCCGCGCAGACCGGCACGCTCGACTGCCAGGACGCGTACCCGGAAACTTATACTAATATTTACAACCCCTGCACCGGCAGCGCCTGCACCGATCCCGGCGCCAATTGCTCGTGTACCAATACCACCACCGGCCCCGCTTGCGTTGACTCCGGCGCCAATTGTTCATGTGCGACCAAAGTCTGTTCCGGCAGCGGTTGCACGGACCCCGGCAGCGGCTGCAGTTGTACGGGAAGCGGCGCCTCCAAGGTGTGCACCGGCAACTCTTGCCCGGACCCGGGCGCTAACTGCGATTGTTCTGTAACCTGCACCGGCAGCGGTTGCACGGACAGCGACGGCTCAGGTTCCGGCTGTATTCAAAATAATAACTGCACAGGGACCGGCTGCGCCGACAGCGACGGCGCTGGCGCCGGCTGTGCTTGTACCGTCACCGTGACTACCACCACAGCCACCACCGCGGTTATGCAATGCTGCCATTCCACCACATACGGCGGACCTATCACCTGTGATTACGACAACAACGGCGACACCATTGCTGATTATTGCACCAACTGCACACTGACGGATATTTTCCACCAGACCACCTACAGAGACAAGGATTATACCTGGTATTGGGACCAGAACGCCACTTGGGGGGGGTATACCGGCGTTAAGGGAACCATTGTCACGATGGGGAACATGACAATTGATACCGTCGGTCATGATGACCGGTACTGCCGGAGCGACGATACTACCAACACCCTCCCCGCCAGTCCGGGCTGTGTTGTCGCGGTGCCGCCAAATGCCTGGAGAGAATATCAAAAGTTTGATACCGCCGCCTCAAATGAGTATCCCGGGGATACGGGTTTAAGAAGCAATGCCCTGACTTACAGACTCGGCAGTCTGGCGGGAGCCATGGACGCCAGCGGGTCGGGCGGCGATCTGGGCGTTTACGGATTCTTGTACATCGGCGGCAATTTTACCCGCGGAGGAGCTTCGGATATATACGGTTCAATGTGGGTGGTAGGCAATGTTTCGGGAACGGGTAATACTATGGTCTTTTATAATTCAAAACTCCATGTTCCCACTCTGAATGTGGTGCTGACAAAAGATTCCTGGCAGGAGCAGTAGTTAAGGGCCAGGTCCGCGGGTTTCAGTGCTTTAGTTTTTAGTTGAAAAAGACCGCTCAAATTGATTGAATATACATAGATAAGGTCCGGCTATGGCGCTTTTAAATGCGCGTGGACCGGGGCCGTATTTTTTTAACATGTTTTGCCGTACCGTTCGCCAAAGTCTCCGGAGGAAAAATGAGAATACATATAGTAGCCAGAAAGGTCAAACTTACCCAGCCTATAAAGGATTTTATAGAAGCCAGGCTCGCCAAACTGACGGAATTCGTTGATAATATCGTATGGGCGCAGGTCATCGTGAGCGTGGAAAAAAAGATACACTCCGCCGAAGTTATCGTGCACGCCGGCCACCAGACCATGAAAGCCGCTGGGGAATCCGACGAACTCTATCCGGCCATTGACAAAGCCATGACCAAGATGGAATCCCAGGTTAAGAAGTATAAAGAGAAATTTTCCGAACACCGCGGACCCTCAAGCTCTGAAATGAGCGAGTTCTCAACTCTTGTCGGACCGCAGGTCGTTTTCTCGGTGGTTAAAAACGTCCCCATAAAACCCATGAACAGGGAGGAGGCCGTCAAAGAGATGGAAAAACTCGGCTTCAACTTCTGGATGTTCGTGGAGAGGGATTCCAAACAGGTGCAGGTCGTCTTCAGACGGTTGGACAGCACCTACGGCCTCCTGCTGCCGGTAAAGAAATAAAAGCATAGCGCGGCAGCGGGACAGCGCGGCAGAAAAACAGCTGGATGATTTATTTTTTAAACTGCCGGGCTTTTTCGCTCTCTTGCCGCCGCGCCGCCTAAAGGGAGTCTCATGTCGGAAACGCATACCAGCGCCAAGTCCATAACCGTAAGCGAGCTTCTTAAATTCCGCGGGAAGATCCTGGGGCTTAAGGTCGTAGCCGGGTCCAAGAATCTGTCCCGTAAAGTCACGGTCAGCGAGATCAACCGCCCAGGCCTGGCCATAGCCGGCCATCTTGAGCAGTTCCGTTCCGAGCGCATTCAGATCATTGGTCAGGGCGAATACGCCTACTGCGTCAAAGAGGACTCCAGAAAAGTAGTGGCCAGCCTGGCCAAGATGTTCGCGTATTCGGATATTCCCTGCGTAATAGTTACCGGAGGGCTTAAACCTCTCCCGGTTATCAGGGATGCCTGCCGCAAGGCCGGTATCCCCCTGCTCGCGACCAGTTTTGACACTTCCTCCTTCATCCGCGAACTCACAATTTTTCTGGACGATAAACTGGCCGCTATCACTTACGCTCACGGCGTGTTGGTCAGCGTTTACGGACTGGGCGTCCTTATTCAGGGCGATTCCGGGGTGGGGAAATCGGAATGCGCGCTGGAACTCCTCAAGCGCGGCCATATCCTGATAGCCGACGACGTCGTGGAAATAAAGCGCCGCATCGGCTACATGCTGGTGGGTAATTCTCCTAAGAATATAAAGCATTACATGGAGGTCCGGGGCCTCGGGATTATAGACGTGGAACTTCTTTTCGGCATCGGTTCCATTCTGGACCAGTCGCTGATAGAGATGCACGTGAAACTGGAAAGCGTGACTGGGGCGACCAACCTCTCCAATTACGATCGCACCGGACTGCAGTCCAGCGAAGTTTCTATTCTGGAAGTGCAGGTGCCTTCGCTCCGTCTGCCGGTGACTCCGGGGCGGAATCTCGCGGTGCTTATAGAGGTGGCCTCGCTCAACCAGCGCCTGAAAAACCAGGGCTACTTCGTGGCCAAGAAATTTAATGAAAGCCTCATAAGGGAGATGGGGAAGAAGTAGCGATAACTCTTCGTAAAGCGGAAAGCGTAAATAGTAAATCGTTAAACATCAGCAGCGAACGGGATATAGTAAAAAATTTGGTATTAAGTCTATTGTCAGCCGGTTGTTGTTTACTCTTTACGCTTCACGTTTTCCGTTTTACGACTGTAATGTTATGAAATCCAAAAAAACCGAGGGCAAGATATTTATTATCACCGGCATGTCCGGCGCCGGCAAGAGCCAGGCGCTCAAGTGCTTTGAGGATCTCGGTTTTTACTGTATAGACAACCTGCCCGTCGCCCTTATTCCGGCTTTTTCCGAACTGGTAAAAACAAACAGGCATTTCAGGCAAGTCGCCCTTGGCATAGACATAAGAGAAGGCCGTTTCTTCAAGGGCTTCGTGAAGTCCCTGGATATCCTGCGTAAACTCGGCCTGGATTACAAAGTCATATTCCTGGATGCCGCCGACAACATAATTCTGCAGCGGTTTTCGGAGACGCGCCACCGCCATCCGCTCGGCAAAAATATTTCCGAAGCGGTAAGGGAAGAACGGAGAATTCTTTCCGGGCTGAAAGAGCGCGCCAACAAGGTTGTGGATACCTCCAAGCTGACCCTCGGAGAATTAAAAGAGATACTTTCCGGCGCGCTTGAGCTTAAACGCTCCACTGAGATGAAGCTTACCGTGATATCTTTCGGTTATAAGTACGGCATTCCGCTGGACGCCGACCTGGTCATGGACGTGCGGTTCCTGCCCAACCCCAATTATATTCCGCGCTTGAAGAGCCGGACCGGCCTGGACCGTCCCGTGGGCGACTACATACGGAATAAGCCGGGTTTTAAGACTTTTATAAGGGATTATACCGGCCAGATAAAGCATCTGCTGCCGCTTTACATTAAGGAGGGGAAGTCATACCTTACCATCGCGATCGGCTGCACCGGCGGCAGGCACCGCAGCGTTTTTATCGCCCACCAGGTCGCTGAAAGTCTTTCCAGATTCGGTTTCTCGGTCTCGGAGTATCATAGGGATATAAGAAAGTGAATGATGCCATACGCTTTAAGCTATATGCCATAAACTTTCAAGGAGTTCCTTATATTCTGCGTATGGCCTATGGCGGGCGCGGAGCCCAGACGCCTATGGCAAATAAGTGTTTCACTTTATGATTAATATCATCGTTATCACTCATGGCGAGTTCGGCGCCTATCTTATTGAGGCGGCCGAAGGTATCGTGGGCGTTCAGAATGAAGGGGTAAAGAGCATTTCCATATCGCAGCGGATGTCGCTGGAGAAGATAAAAAGCGCTATAGAGACCGCCAGCGCGGAGATGCGTTCGGATAACGGCCTGATCTTCCTGATAGACATGCCTGGCGGCACGCCGATGAATGTGGTGCTGCCGCTGGCAAAAGATATAGCCAAAAGCGCCGTGATATGCGGCGTTAATATTAATATGCTGACCTCGGCTTTTGCCTACCGAAAAAATCTTGATTTTGACGGACTCGTAAATAAGATCCTGGCAGACGGCCGGAAGGCCATCTGCGAGGTCAAGAGCATGCTGTTACGGGGTCCGGCAGCCGGTAAGTAGCGCTTACCTCTCAGTCAAACTACTTTATGCCAATTACATTATTTCGGATAGACGACAGGCTTATTCACGGACAGGTGGTGGAGGCCTGGGTTCCGCACCTTAAGGCTGACGAAATAGTGGTTGTATCCGACGAAATATCTGCCGATGATGTGAGGGGTACCATAATGCGGTTTTCAACTCCGGAAGACGTGGAGTTGAAAATTATGGGCGTGGCTGCCGCGTTTGCTTATCTTAACGGCCACTCATCCGCCGGAAGCATTCTGGTCCTGTTGCCGGGACTGAAAGAGGCCGCGGATATGATCTCCAAAGGTCTCAAGATCCCCTCGCTTAATATAGGCGGCATGCATTATTCCGCCGGAAAGAACGTTTCGATCGGTAAGGCTATATTCCTGAGCGAAGAGGATTGCGGCTACCTTAAGTTTATATCCGGCGCCGGAGTGGAGCTGGAGGGACGCGGGGTGCCTACCGATAAACCGATAGACCTGATGGAAGCAATAAAAAAGTGAAGTGAAAGGAAAAATTGAGGAGTAAGTTGCAGGTAATTTCTTATCACTCATATCACTTGCCACTAACCACTGCCGTAATATGATTATAGTTCTGAAAGCCCTTATCTCCAGTCTTTTCGCCGGCCTGCTCCAGCTTGATAATGTGCAGGCCGGGCAATTCCTTATCTCCAGGCCGGCTTTGGTGGGCCCGGCGCTGGGGTGGCTGAACGGTTGTCCGGCGGAGGGCGCCAAGATAGGCCTGCTGACAGAACTTATTTATCTTGATTTCATACCTGTCGGCGGTGTAGTTCCGCCCTGCGGTCTTGTGGCGGCCGCGGTAGGCGTTTTGGGTTTCGCGTTCGGCGGACTGCCGGAATCTACCGCCTTTTTTTTCGGTATTCTGGCCGGGTTCTTATACGCGAATCTTGAATACCGTCTCCGCGTGCTGCGCTCCTCCTGGATATCGGGTATAGAGGCCCAGGCGAAGGACGGGACTCTCAGGCTGGAGCGCCGGCTCGCCGGCTCGCTCCTTATTGAGAGCGCTATGACC
The DNA here is from genome assembly GCA_903867985.1 of uncultured Elusimicrobia bacterium. GTDB lineage: Bacteria > Elusimicrobiota > Elusimicrobia > Elusimicrobiales > UBA9959 > YA12-FULL-51-18. The sequence continues at coordinate 10,339 of CAIPTO010000027.1, forward strand.
GGATTTTATATTTTTATTTTTTCATGGCTGCTCGCGCTGGTGTCCGGTTTTGGGTTTTGCGCCGGTTTCGGCGCTTTGTTCCGCGCTTCGGATTTAGCGTATTCGCTTATGCCCTGGCTGGGCCTGAGCGGACTTTATTTCAGATTCAGCACGCAGGTGTATAAGAAGTAGTGGTTAGTGATAAGTGGGAAGTGAACGACGGTGAAACAATTATGAGTATAGAATTGAATAAAGATCAGGTTAATGATCCGGGTTTGGCCACCAGCCGCCTGCCGCTCACTGCTGTTTTCTTCAGATCATTCCTGATACAGGCCGGTTGGAATTATGAAAGGCTGCAGAACCTGGGATTCGCGTTCGCCATAACGCCGGCGCTCAGGCGGATATACGCTTCAAACAAAGCTTTTAACGCCGCGGTTCTGCGGCACCTCGGCCTTTTTAACACACAGCCATATATGGTCGGCTTCGTGCTCGGGAATATAATCAAAATGGAAGAGGATCTCGCCCGCGCTCCCGGCAATGCGGAATTCGAGAAGAAACTGATAGGTGTCAAGCAGGCCCTGTCTTCGGGGTTCGCTTCTATAGGGGACCGTGTTTTCTGGGGCCGGCTGAAACCTATTACGACCCAGCTTTGCATAGCGGTCTGGTTTTTGGCCGGTTTTTACGGCTGGCTTTTCACCGGAGATGGTTACCGGCCCTCCGCGCTGGTCCTGTTCGGCGGGCCCTTGGCCGGTATAGCTGTTTACGGATTTTTTGCCGTTTATCTGCGCTGGATCGGGCTGAAAAAGGGTTACGCGTGCGGCGGTATCGCTAATTGCGGCCTCGACGCCATGCGCTGGCCGGAACTTATACGGCGGCTCAGCGTTACAGGGTTCGTGTTTTCGTTGTCGATAGTCCTGGGGGCTTTTGGTCTGCTCATCGCTCACAATCTTCCGGGAGAGTCTAAGGGTAGTCTCGCGATGAAACTTACTTTAGTCTTATGTGTTATGGCGCTGCAGCGCGTCACCAGAAAATTTGGGCGTTCCATATTTTTTGCCATGGGGATAATTGTCGCGGTTTCAGTGGCGGTGTTCACGGTGTTTAACCCGGGGAAGTTTAATATATACTTATGACCAAAAGAGACATCAAAATTACCAACGAGCTGGGGATTCACGCGCGTCCTGCGGGCATGATAGCCAATACCTCGTCGCGCTTTACCTGCGATATTAAAATTATAAAGGATAAAAGGGAAGTGAACGCCAAGAGCATTATGGGCATAATGACACTGGCGGCAGGAAAGGGCTCCGTTATTACCATTGTCACCAATGGCGCTGACGAGGTTCAGGCGTTTGAGGCTATCCGGGAACTGTTTGTGAAAAATTTCGACGAAGAGTAAGAGAAGAGCGAAGTCGCTATTTCACCGTTTTGGGAGCAACCTATGCTGATAAAAAAAGGTATCGCGGCAAGCCTCGGTATAGCTATAGGCAAAGCCCATATCGTCAAAGAAGAAAATATTCTTATTGAACAAAAGGAAATTCCCAAGGATAAGCTTAAGGCGGAAATAAAGCGCTTCAGGGACGCTTTGGGTAAGACCAAACTTGATCTGGACGCCATCCGCTCCAAGGTGCTCAACGTGCTTGGCAAGCAGCACGCCAAACTTATAGACGCGCATCACCTGATCCTGCAGGATCCGCTGATCACCAAGGAGGTCCCAAAGCTGATAGTAACCAAGGGGGTGAATGCGGAATTCGCGCTTTCGGAGATCCTGGACAAGGCTGAAGAGGAATTTGAGAAGATAGACGACGAGTTTTTTCACGAACGCAAACATGACCTTTTTGACGTGGGTAAAAAAATACTTTCCAACCTTGTCAACCGGGAAAAAGTGACGCTTAAGGACATCAAGGAGCCGGTGATCATAGTTGCCCACAATCTGTACCCGTCCGATACGCTGCATATCAGAGAGTCCAATAAAGTGCTTGGCTTCTGCATGGATCTGGGGTCCAAATCCAGCCATACCGCCATCTTCGCTCAGAGTATGGGCATTCCCGCGGTGGTCGGGCTTTCCGATATCAGCCGTCAGATCGTCAGCGGCGATACCATTATCGTGGACGGCGAGCAGGGCATGGTGATCATCGCGCCCACGGCGGAGATAATCGAGAAATACAAGGTGCGCAAAGAGGAACTGCATAAACAGGAGCATTTTTTCCTGCGCTTGAAAGGCCTGCCGGCCACAACCCGCGACGGGCACAAGATAAGCCTGATGTGCAATGTGGATTCCGCCGAGGACGCCGCCGAGCTGACCGCCATAAAATCCGAGGGCGTTGGGCTTTTCCGGACCGAATCCCTCTACATGAACCGCGAGTCGGTTCCCACCGAGGAAGAGCAGGTTAAAGCGTATTCCGCGATCGCCAAAGCTGTTCCGCATCTGCCGGTCACTATCAGGACGGCGGATATAGGCGGAGACCGGGCTACTCAGCTTGGCATTAAGGGTCTTAAGGATGAGCGGAATCCGTTCATGGGTTTCCGGGGCATCAGGTTGTTTATAAAGTATCCGGAACTGCTCAAGACCCAGCTCCGGGCCATCTATAAATCCAATACCGAAGCGAACATTAAGATCATGATCCCCATGCTCTCATCTCTTGACGAGCTGTGCACGGTCAAAAAGATCGCCCAGAATGTCAAAACAGAGCTGGCCGAGGAAGGTTACGCCATAAAGGGCAATCCGGAATTCGGCGTCATGATAGAGATCCCGGCCGCGGCGATAATCCTTGATTCGCTCCTCAGCGAGATAGATTTCGTTTCCATAGGCACCAACGATCTGGTGCAATACACTCTGGCGGTTGATCGTATCAACCAGTATGTATCCGAGCTTTACGAGCCGTTCCATCCGGCTGTTCTGCGGCTTATTAATCTGGTGGTCCAGACCGCGCACAAAAAAGGAAAGCCGGTCTCGGTTTGCGGAGAGATGGCTTCCGACCCTTACGCCATACCTGTGCTGGTGGGGCTGGGGGTGGATATACTTTCCGTGCCCATAAAGATGCAGCTGCGCTCCAAGTACGCGGTTCGCTCCATGAATTTTGAGAAATTTTCAGCTTTGGCGCAGCATCTGCTGAGTCTTCCCACCGCGGCTGAAATACGCCGCATTATTGAGGAGGAAGTGAAATAACGCGTAAAACGTGAAGCGGAAAGCGTGAAGAGTTTGAGACGATATCGCGCTTTTTACCCTCCGGTGGTTTCACGTTTTACTCTTTACGCTTTTCGTTTTCCGGTTTACGAACTTATGAATATCAGAAACTTCTCCATCATCGCTCACATAGACCACGGCAAATCCACGCTGGCAGACCGGTTTATACAGCTTACAAATACCATACCGGAACGCCAGATGAAAGAGCAGTTTCTGGACGGCATGGAGCTTGAGCGCGAACGCGGCATCACTATAAAAGCCAAAGCTGTCAGGATGCTCTATAAGTCCGAAGCGGACGGCAAGGATTATATCCTTAACCTGATAGACACTCCCGGCCATGTGGATTTTTCCTACGAGGTTTCGCGCGCCATGGCTGCCTGCGAGGGCGCGATACTGCTGGTGGACGCCTCTCAGGGGGTTGAAGCGCAGACGCTGGCCCACGCGCATCTGGCCCAGTCGCTGGGTTTGACCATTATTCCAGTCATCAACAAGATAGATCTTGAGCACGCTAATCCGGACGCAACCGAGGAACAGATATGGGAAGTGCTCAAAGATCCAAGAGACTCTTCACGCATAAGCGCCAAGGACGGCCGTGGCGCCAGAGAGGTGCTTGAGCGCGTCATCAGCGAGGTTCCAGCGCCCGTGGGCGATCCCGCCGCGCCGTTTAAAGCTCTGGTTTTCGATTCTTTCTACGACGTATACAAAGGCGTTATCATCTTTACCAGGGTCGTGGACGGGGCCATTTCAGCCGGTAAGCATATTTCTTTCTATTCTAACGGAGCGACCTACAAGGTGGAGGAGGTCGGTTACCTCACGCCCAAGCTCGTGAAAGCCGGGTCGATCAAAACCGGGGAAGTTGGCTATATTATCGCCGGTATCAGGGATATCCACGAGATCAAGATGGGTGACACCATGTTCGAGAAGGGGAAGCCGGTGGCCGAACCGCTGTCCGGCTATAAAGACGTCAATCCGGTGGTTTTTGCCGGCTTTTATCCCGTGAGCACCACTGATTATACCGCCCTGAAAACCGCCATAGAGAAGCTGAACCTGACGGACTCTTCTTTTAATTTCCAGGGAGAGACTTCCAAGGCTCTTGGTTTCGGTTTTCGGCTTGGTTTTATGGGGCTGTTGCACATGGATATTATCCGGGAGCGCATTGAGCGCGAATTTAACATCCCGCTTATCGCCACCAACCCGAACGTTATATATAAGGTTCTGGCCAAAACCCATTCCACGTCGAAGGAAAGCAAATACATGGAGGTCACCAATCCTGCGGATTTCCCGCATTATGGTGATGTCATTGATATCATGGAACCGTATGTGCGCGCCAATATTATCGCGCCCCTGGTTTACATGGAAGGGATAATGAACCTGCTGAAGGAAAAGCGCGGCGAACATGTGAAGATAGAATATATCTCCGCCACCAGGGTGATAGTGGAATATTACCTGCCGCTGAGCGAGATCATCATAGATTTTTACGACAAACTTAAGTCAGTTTCCAAGGGCTACGCTTCTTTCGATTATGAGCCTTACGAGTACAGGTCCTCCGACATGGTAAAGATAGAAATTCTGCTGCACGCGGAAACGGTGGACGCTTTATCTTTCATCGTGCACCGCGCGAAGGCGCTTCAGAATTCCAGGCTGCTTTGCGAGAAGCTTAAGGACCTGATCCCCCGGCATATGTTTGAGATAGCGGTGCAGGCGCAGGTGGGCGGGAAGATCATAGCCAGGGAGACTATCGGCGCCATCCGCAAGGACGTGCTGGCAAAATGCTACGGCGGCGATATCACGCGCAAGCGCAAGCTCCTTGAGGCCCAAAAAGAAGGCAAGCGAAAGATGAAGCTGCTGGGTTCCGTTGAGATCCCGCAGGAAGCTTTTATGTCGCTGTTAAAGATAAGTCAGAATAAGTGAGAGTCCGGCTTGCCGGATTCTCACGCTATAAGCCATACGCCGTAGGCCATAGGCAGAATAAAAACTAGTGTATCGCTATGGCGCGGCTGGAACAGCCGCATATAGCTTATGGCGGGCGCTGCGCCCTTATAGCAGACGATTTTAATTCAGTATCGACAACAAGGAGAAAAATTATGGAAGAAAAACTTTTTTGGATCGGCATTCTGGTGGGCATCTACCTGTTCCTCACCCATCATTTCAATGAAAAAGGCAGATTCAAATCCGATAAGTTTGTCCGCGCCTGGCATGCGGTATTCATTTTTGTCGTATCTTTTGCCGGCGTGATGCTCCTGATGGTAAGTCTGGACAATCGCAAAGGCGAAGTTGTGACCGCCGTGCTGTTCTCGCAGAAGCAGGTCATTTACGGGCTTATAGCCGGCCTCGTTTGCGGCCTGGCCGCGTATTTAAGGGTTGGCGGGAAACACGCGGCGAGAGACGGGAAGTCTTCCGCGGCTAAGCATCATCCGCCTAAGACGGATGTCGTAAAAGAGGACATGGAATGGTCTGAAACCATTTTCTCGGCCGTGGTCCTGGCTTCCATTGTGATGTATCTCTTTGTTCAGGCGTTCAAGATACCTTCCGGTTCTATGCGGATCACTTTTCTTGAAGGCGACCATCTCTTTGTGAATAAATTTATTTACGGGTTCCGGATCCCTTACACGCATAAGAAGATATTGGATTTTAAAAAAATAAACCGCGGGGATATCGTGGTCTTCCAGTTTCCGTCCTTTGACCCGACCGAAGAGCAATGCGGCGGCAGTCAATACGGAAAAGATTTTATAAAACGCGTCATAGGACTGCCCGGAGAGACAGTTGAGCTCAGAAACGGAGTGGTGTTCATTAACGGGATTAAATTGCCGTATGAGCCGTACGCTCAATATCAGGACCCGATGCGCTACCCGCGGCCGCACAGCAGTAAAGTGACGCCTGCCGACTACCAGATCTTCTGGGAGAACCGTACGCTGGCCAAAAGGGTATCCGAACTGGTCAGGGATAATTTCGGCCCTGTCACGGTGCCCCAGGGCCATTATATGATGATGGGGGATAACCGGGACCGTTCGTGCGACTCCCGCTACTGGGGCCCGGTGCCGGCCTATCTTATAAAGGGCAAGGCCTGGTTTATCTACTGGCCGCCGTCCAGAATGGGGCTGCCGGAGTAAATGGCAGCCGGTAGGTTAGTGGCCTGTAATCGGTAACGGATTGATGGCGAACAATAAATAGCGGCTTTACGTATACATGAAAATAACGGAAAGGCTCCGAAAACCTGGCAAAGTATTTTCTTTCGAATTCTATCCTCCCAAGACGGAGGCGGATTCGAAAAAGCTGTTTGACACGGTCAGGGATCTGAAAACCCTCGGGCCGGATTTTATTTCCATAACCAATTCCTCCACCGGAGCCACTCCGTACCGGACCGTGGACCTTTCCGGCTTGATCAAGGCGGAGTTGGGTTTGGAGGTCATGGCCCATCTTACCTGCATAGGGCACAGCAAGGCGGAGATAAGGGGCATCGCCGAACGGCTGAAAGCCATGAATATCGAAAATATTCTGGCCCTGCGCGGCGACATGCATAATATCGAAGGTCGTCCGCCCAAGAAGGATTACCGATACGCCAGCGAATTGGCCGCGGACTTGAAAGAAATAGGCGGTTTCAACATCGGCGGCGCGGGCTATCCCGAAAAGCACCCGGAAGCCGCGGATCTGGACTCCGACATCCGGGCTCTGAAGACGAAAATTGAGGCCGGGGCGGAGTTTATCATCACCCAGCTGTTTTTTGAGAACAGGTTCTATTTTGAGTTCGTGGAAAAAGCGCGCAAGGCCGGGGTAAGCGTGCCGATAATTCCCGGCCTTATGCCGCTCACCAGCTACAAGCAGCTCTGCAATTTCCCCAATATGTTCAGCGTGCTGCTGCCGCGGGAAGTAAAAGAAAACATTGAAAAATACGCAGAGGATAAGGATTCGCTCTTAAAGTTCAGTGTGGAGTACGCTTCGCGTCAGGCAGAAGATCTTCTTAGGAACGGGGCGCCCGGCGTGCACTTTTACACCTTGAACCGTTCCAAAGCCACCAAAGAGATACTGAAAAATATCCGATGACCGAAAAACCGGAAATAAAAAAACGGGTTTTTATAAGCGACTGGGAACTGAGGAAAAACCCCGGAAATATCCCGGAGAACGCTATCGTAAGCCCGCTCTCGCGGGACTGGATGGATTACGGCGACCAGAAGACCGGAGGATTGGAGGATCGGAGAACCAGCGACGGGGGGATGAGTGACCAACAGGGGGAGGCGGATCTAAGAAAACAGATCGTTGAAACCGGGCGCAGACTTTACGTCCTCGGGTTTGTTCCGGCCACCGACGGTAATATCAGCGTCAGGCTGGGCGACGGTTCTATCCTTATCACTCCCGCTGGCGTTTCAAAAGGGGCGCTGGCTGCCGGAGATCTCACTAAGCTTGGCATGGACGGCAGGGTTATAAGCGGAAAAAAGCCTTCCTCCGAGTATCGCCTGCACCTTTGCGTGTACAAACAAAAGCCCGGCGCGATGGCCGTGGTGCACGCGCACCCGCCGCTTGCCACCGGCCTCGCTTGCGCTGGCGTGGCGCTGGATAAACCGCTTACCTCCGAGATGGTCATCTCTCTGGGTTCGGTGCCCCTGGCTGAATACGCCACTCCCGGCACCGATGAGGTGACCGGGTCAATAGCCGGGCTCCTTAAGGACCATGACGCCATACTGCTGGCCAACCACGGGGTCATGACCTGCGGACGGAACCTGGAAACGGCTTTTCAGCGCATGGAGACGGTGGAGCAGGCCGCCAAGATAACGCTGGCGGCAGCGCTGGCCGGAGGCGGCCGGCTTATCCCGCCGGATAAAGTCAGGGAACTGGAAAAGATCCGCGCGCGTCTTGGACTATCATAGAAGAGCAGAAGACCGAAGGATCTGGTGTCAGGTTTGAAACTTTCCCCTCAAGTGTTTATTGGTATAATTTTACGGGCAAGGAAAATATGAATTTAATGCATACTACGGAAATAAAATCTCTGATAGATCTTCAGGTCAGGGATAAAGCAATAGACGACCTGGCCAGGAAGATATCCTCCGTTCCGCTGGAAATACAGGCCCTTAACGACGCTTTTGAGGAAAAAAAGGGCACTATGCAGACCGCCAAGGACACACTTGTTAAGCTTCAGGTGGAAAAAAAATCCAAGGAATTGTTGATAGCCGAAAAAGAGGAAGAGATAAGGAAACATCAGCGCGATCTGAACATGGTTAAAGACAATAACGCTTTCAAAGCGCTCCTGATCGAGATAGAGCGGGCAAAGAGGGATCAGGACGACACGGAAACCGCTATCCTGGGGCTCATGGAGTCGGTGGATAAGGCCGCTGCGGAGGACCGCAGGCTTCAGCAGGAAGTGAAAAAACTGGAAGAGGAAAAAAACCTGCGAACAAAAGATCTCTCGGCCAATAAGGAAAACATGGAAGCCGCGCTTGAGGCCGCCAAGGCGGCGCGCGCCGATGCTGCCGGGAAGATAAGCGCTGAGATAATAGAAAAATACGAGTTTATCAGGGCCCAGCGCAAAGGGCTGGCGATAGTGCACGTTAAAGAAGACAAGACCGGACATATCTCCTGCGGCGGGTGCAATATGGGTCTTACTGCGCAAAAAACAGTCGATATCAAAACCCCGGACGCTCTGGTCTTCTGCGATAACTGCCAGCGGATGATCTACCTGGACAAAACTGTTAATGGGGCGGTTGTTTAGGCTGAAGACTATCAGGCGCGATCCGGTATTCCTTCAGCCGGTTTGCCCGGAGATGTATGAAGAATAAGAAACTTAAGGTGTTCATAGACGGCGGATCGCGCGGCAATCCGGGTCACGGAGCTTGCGCGGCGGTCATATTTGACGAGAAAGGCGTGATAATCGGTGAAGAGGGGAAGTATCTGGGTCACTGTACCAATAATTTCGCGGAATATACCGGCTTTATACTGGCGCTTTCCACCGCCCTCCGCCTGGGAGCCACGGAACTGGGGATTTTCTCCGATTCCGAACTGCTGGTCAGGCAGTTCAATGGAGAATACAGGATAAAAGATCCTACGCTTCAGGTTCTCATGGGAGAAATAAAAAAGGGATCGTCCGCTTTTAAGAGCGTGACCGTATCGCATGTGCCCAGGGGGCGTAACGTTCACGCAGATAAACTGGTGAACGTTATACTTGACAACGCGCGGGCCATGAAAAATCCCGGCTTGGCCGGTACCATAACAAAAGAGTGCGATAGGAAGCTTCATCAGCCGAAGCTGTTTTAGCATAAAGCGGAGCTTTATGCTGCCATAAGCCATAAGCTTTAGGCTATAAGCAGAGACTGTACCTTGATTTTTTGATCGCGGACGGAGGGTCGCCTTTCCCCCACCATCCGGCAAGACGTTGTGAACGCCTTGCCGGATGGTGGGGGAGGGGAGGAACTTCCGAACTCCATACGGCAAGGCGCCGGTCCAAAGTCCCCCCATTGTTTCCTTGGGGAAAAAATGGGAGGGACCATAGGCCGGGGGTTCAGGGCCACATCCCTGAGCCACGGAAAGTGCAACAGAAAGTATACCGCCGGGGGCCGTAAGGCCTCAGGTAAGGGTGAAAAGGTGCGGTAAGAGCGCACCGTCCCCCCCCAATTTTTCCGCACGAAAAAGAGGGGGGGGAGCATTGCAAACCCCGCCCGGAGCAAGGCCAAACATGCGTTAAGGACTGCCCGTCCCTCGCCCGAAAGGGTGGAAGCGCAGAGTGGGCCGCACAAGATAAATGATCCTCCAGGCGTCGCAAGGCGCTGGACAGAATTCGGGGTACAGTCCGTGATCAAAGTTTTGATACAGCGTTTGCCATTAGCTATTAGCCATTTGCCGTACGCAGAACTATTCAGGAGCTTCTTGAAAGCCAATGGCAAAAGGCTAATGGCAATGATTTGCGAGTGGAGGTTCCATGGATTCATTAGCGAGCAAGATACCTGAGATAAAATTTTCATCCGACGCAGGGGAGATCCCCTGGGACAAAGCCGTGGTATGGACAATAATGCCCCGAGTGGGGCCAAGGGTATATGAATGGCTTGACGCGGAGCACATCCGCTATGTGAGTTGGACCAACGGCATCGTTTCCATCCTGCCGGAGGAAAGCTCCATCCTCAGCAATCACTGCCAGTGCCTCATCCTCCCCTCCGCTTTTATCTGGGTGGGAAAAGGCGTGAAGATCGCTTGATCGTATGCAGGTTCGCGGGGCCTGCCAGGCATGGGGCCCATCGGGCCTGCGGCCGGCCTGCCACCCGCTCCGTCCGCATCGCCGGGTTAGGGGTTTTCCGCGGGGATCTATTTGCTACAATATGCCTGTATAAATCCCGGGCTCTAAAATGAGCTGTTTGAATATAAGGGGGTACAAATTAACATGAAAAACAGTATTATCTCCGCAATTGTTTCTATGGGGTTTTTAGCCCCTTACGCCGGCGCCGAAGTGAACTTCGACCGGGGCGTAGACGTTAAGGCCGCAATAACCGAGGCCGCCGGCGCGGATGTCGTCCTTCCCGCCGCCGATAGATATCCGGGCTACACACGATACACGCGCGACTGCGCCAGTTTTTCGTACGGGCCCAGCGATACGGATATAATGAGCGAAAGGGTGTGGCTGCAGAGCACTGAATATGTGCAGGAATGTCATACCTCCATGCATCCGGGGCCCAATAACACTCAGGTCCCCGTGCAGCACTGCTACGAGCGCCCCGGCCAGACCTGGCGGGAAACAGTTCAGCTTAATATTAAACAGCGCAAACTTCTGCCGTGGGAAAGAGAATCCTTTGATATCTGCCTTGAGGGGCCCTGGAGCAGTCTTTATGTGGTGGAAGCCGGGTATAAATATAATGAGAGAAGGATCGGCAACTATGACACACTTTTTGAGCTGACCCCTCAGTATAAAATTGCCACACGGCCGGATGAGAATGGCCTCAGCATCGGAGAGTTTTCGTACGCCGGCGGGAAATACTCATTCAAAGTGAACGACGCGTGGGCTAAAGAATACGCCGGAGAAAAGGTTGTCATAAAGGTTGATCTGTTCAGGGATGTTCCCGGCTGGTTTGACGGTTTCAGAGGCGGGAAGGAATTTATGTTCTCCGCCGCTCCGGGCTACGAAATGTCCTTCGCCGAGAGCGATCTGGCCAGGTCACCCGTCGCGGAGATGAACAGCCATGACAAAGGATATGAGGTTATCGCGGACGAAGGGCCTGCCCTGAAGTTTTACCTTAAATGGGGATTTAAGCGCCTTGGCTCCATTTCCACTAATGATTTCATAGATAAAGGGCACACTCCCAGCGTAGTGGTTAACTAAACCAAAAGAGTGTCTTGTAAAAATGCCCCCTCTTTTTTCTGAAAAAGGGGGTATTTTTTTGCCCCGTAAATGGGGCGGACGGCCTTCCGCCTCTTTCTTTATTTGTATAATAAAGGCGTGGATCTGCTAAAAATCCCGGAGGGTTTCTTTATGACAAAACTTAAGATAAACCAGGAAGTCCTTAAAAGAACCGCGGAACTTTGCCGGAAAAGAAAAATAGTGATACCCACTTTCGCCCAGATGAAGAATCCGGCCTTGATCCCGGATAAAGTGAAAAAAGATTTAAAGACGGTCGCGCTAAAAGACATCAATCCCCTCAATCTTTTCAGGATCAACTGGCATAATGACAATAAGACCGGCCTCTACGGCGGCGTGAATTATCTGGAGCTGCCCGAGGCTGTCACAGGCATCAAGGCGCGGGTTATCGGTATTGTGGGTAAATACTTCCCCACCGGCGCGCATAAGGTCGGTGCCGCCTTCGGTTGCCTGGCGCCCCGCCTTGTGACCGGAGAATTTGATCCGACCAGACAGAAGGCCGTGTGGCCCTCCACAGGCAACTATTGCCGCGGCGGCGCTTTCGACTCCGCCCTGCTTGGCACGGCGGCCGTGGCTATTCTTCCGGAGGGCATGTCAAAAGAACGCTTTACCTGGCTTAAATCCATCGGCGCCGAAGTTATCGCCACACCCGGCACCGAATCAAACGTCAAAGAGATCTATGACAAGTGCTGGGAAATAAAAAAGACCCGCAAAGATTGCGTGGTCTTCAACCAGTTTGAGGAATTCGGCAACCCCGTGTGGCATTACCATGTGACAGCTTCCGCGATAGAAGAGGTGTTTAACGCCGTAAAAAAACCCGGCTCCAGGCTCGCGGCCTTCACTTCCGCCACCGGTTCGGCCGGGACCATCGCCGCCGGCGACTACCTCAAAAAGAAATTCCCCGGCATGAAGATCACGGCCTCCGAGGCCCTGCAATGCCCCACCATACTGATGAACGGCTTCGGTGAGCACCGCATTGAGGGCATAGGCGACAAGCATATCCCCTGGGTGCACAATGTCAGGAACACCGATATCGTCACAGCTATAGACGATGAATCCTGCATGCGCCTGATCCGCCTCTTCAATGACCCGGCCGGCAAAAAGGTCCTGGCAGAACAGGGCGTGAAAAAAGAGGTTATTGACCAGCTCGGGCTTCTGGGCATTTCCGGAGTTTCCAATATGCTCAGTGCCATAAAGACTGCCAAATATTACGAGATGGATTCTAACGACGTGATATTTACGGTATTCACCGATTCCATGGACCTTTATGGTTCCCGGCTTGAGGAGCTTAATAAAGAACATGGCCCTTATACCAGGGAGAACGCTTTGGTGGACATGGAGCGCCGACTTAAGGGCGCGACCATAGATTATACGCGCGAGCTTAATTACTACGACCGCAAAGCCGTCCACAACCTAAAATATTTCACCTGGGTGGAACAGCAGGGACGCACCTCAGAAGATCTCAGGAAGCTCTGGGATCCCGCGTTCTGGGACGAGACTTTCGCCCAGGTAACCGAATGGGATAAGCTTATAGAGCAGTTTAATAAACAGGTGGGAATATTGTGACCTCTTTTTTATCCTTGGGTTGCGTCCCCGCAACCCACCCTCGTGTAACTCGGGCGCGCGTCGCGCGGGATACGCCCGCGACACCCTCGCGGCATAGCCGCGGTGCGTCGCGCCCTTCGGGTAATTTCGCTTGGAGGCGAAATTAGGCTATGTCCATAAAAGGCGTTTTTAAGGCCGAATGTCCATCCTGCAAGGAGCGTTTTGACGCAGATTTTTGGACCGTTATACGCGGCGATCATGACCAGAATCTGAAAGAGGCGATCATGAGCGGCGAGTTCGACCTGATCATGTGCCCCGCCTGTTCACATGTCTTCTCCTGCGAGGAGACGTTTATTTATATAGACCCCGAAAGAGATCTGCTTGTCTTCGTGATGCCGGAAAGTTACCGGAAGGAAGAAGAAAAGTGGCTGGAAAAGATGCGCCAGGATTATGAAGTTCTAAGGGAGTCTTTCGTGGAGGAGGGGGTTTTAGTTTTTGAGCCGCAATATTATTTCGGCGCGGCGCCGCTCTCCGACCTGCTCCTTCGCGACCGCGACATAGAAGAAGAGACCGATGTTATGATCTTTATGGCCGGAGAGAGGGGCTTTAAGCATGCGAAGATCCAGCCCTCGTTCGCCAGACGTCATGATCTGCCTTTTTCCCTGCCTTACGCCGGAACCGCGCCGGTCAGGGATTCGGCCCTGGAAGCCACGCGGGCCATAGTTGCGGATAACGACGCGATCGCCCGGGTGAAAAATCTGCTCAAGACTCTGGAAGAGTCTAATACGCCTGATCTGCCGTTCGTAAAGAATAACGCTTAGCGCGTATCTGGAAGCTTGGTTCTGGCGGCTCACTATATTATGAATATAACCCCTTTAAATGATCTGCCCCTTATAAAAGAGATGGGATCGCTTGCCTCCGCGCTCGGTTTGGAGAGTTACGCTGTAGGTGGCTGCGTGCGAGACTGGTCAATGGGCCGCGCCGGGGCCGATATAGACTTTCTGCTCAGCGGCGACGCCGCCCCTGTCGCAGAGGAGCTGGTTAAACAGCATGGCGGTTCATTCACCAGATTCGGAAAATTTCTTACGATCAGGGTTTTTTTGGAAAACGGGCGTAGGGTGGACCTGGCCCAATTCAGAAGAGAGACCTACGCCGCTCCGGCAGCTCTCCCCGATGTTTCCGCCTCGGGTTCGGTCCAGGAAGACCTCAAGCGGCGGGATTTCAGCGTTAACGCCATGGCTGTGGCTATATTGCCGGACAGTTTCGGGTCGGTGGCGGATCCGTTCGGCGGCCTTGCCGACATAAAGGCCCGGCGTATACGGGTCCTTCATACTGGTAGCTTTATTGACGATCCTACGCGATTGTTCCGGGCTGCTCGTTTCGCCGGGCGTTTTGACTGGCAGTTAGAAGAGGAGACCGAGGAACTGGCCGATAAGTGCGTTAAGGAGGCTATGCCCGCCCTCCTGTCGCGTGAGCGCCTGCGCAATGAACTTTTTAAACTGCTTGAAGAAAAGGATCCGACCGAAGCTTTCACAATACTGCGCAATCTTGACGCCTACAGGTTCTTCAGCAAAGAATTCATCTGGCCCTCCGGGGCCGCCGGGCTGGCCGGGGCTATGCCGCGGCTGGCGGCTATAGCGGCCGCCATGGGCCGCTCGGGCGCGCCTTTTCTTGAGAGTCTGAAACTTCCGGGGAAGACAGTGGCGGCGATAAAACGGACCGTTTCCGGCACCTACGGAAAAAACCTGTAAATAATTATTCCTTCGGTTTCCCGGTTCCGGAACCGTAAGTCTGGAGGCGGTCTGTTATTGCCGTCGCCCGCTTAACGGCGTTTAGTATCTGTTCTATCTCCGGCTTCACGGGGTTTCCCACCTTCAAAGTTTCCATTATAATAGTGGCATAGCCGTTGATGGCGCCCAGGATGTTGTTAAAATCGTGGGCCGCGGGCCGCGTTATCCTGCCGGCGGCTTCCATGGCTTTAACCTCTATAAGCTGGTTTTGCAGCTTCTTAAATTCCGTCATATCCCGCGATACCCCGATCAGTCCTGTTACATGCCCGCCGGGGTCATAAAGCGGCGTCTTTACGGAGTTGAAAGTTCTCACCCCTCCGTTTGCCGTAGGTATATCGTTATCTGCCGTCACACTGCCGCCGGTTTTTAACAGCGCCTGATCATTATCGCGGAGTTTCTGGGCGAATTCCCGGGGCATCAGGTCAAAATCGCTCTTGCCTTCAATTTGTTCTGGCGTCAGGCCAAAAACTCCGGCGCAGTATTTGTTGGCTTTAACATATACGCCGTTGAGGTCCTTGATAAATATGGCGTCTTTGGCGGTGTCAAATATCTTGCGAAGGGTTTCCTCGCTCTCGGTTAAAAGTTTTTCCATGCGCCTGCGTTCGGTTATATCCTCGGATATGCCCAGCAGGTATTTAGTGGTGCCATCGGCCCCCCTGATACAGACTTTTCGGGTATGAAGCAGCCGTTGGCCCTTCTTGGCGGTCATTATAGGTTCTTCCGGTATGTCCAAAACACCCGTTTCCGCCTTAAGCGCTTCGCGGTCTTTGGCTATGAAGAAAGCGGCCTGTTCGGGGGGAAATAAGTCCAGATCATTCTTGCCAAGCAGATCTTTGCGGTCGTAGCCCAGAAGTTCTTCACCCGCGCGATTGAATATAACGAACCTCAGGTGCTTCGCTTCTTTGAGAAAGATCATTAACGGGACATTTTCCACTACGGCAGCGATCAGCGCTCGGGATTCCCTCATTCCCTGCTCAAGTTGTTTATGCCCGGTTATATCGTGGGCGAGTCCCTCAACCCCTGTTACTTTCCCGGCAGGATCGCGCAGCGGTGTTCCTGTCACTTCCAGCCAGCGGGTAGACCCGTCTTTATGATGAACTTCAACCTCATATAGCGGTTGCTGTATTCCCCGTATGTTAAGTTCTGTTCGCTTGATGGCTTCTTTGTTGGCCGGATTCTTTGTCAGGTGTTTGCTGTAGCGCGTAAGGAACTGCTGCTGGTTATAGCCGAGCATTTCCGTTATCGTCTGGCTTACAAAGGTCAGTACTCCTTTGGTATCATGCTGGTAAAAGAAATACTCTTTTCCGAGATTTTCAGCAAGCCGCCTGTACTTTTCTTCGCTTTCCTTCAGCCGGTCCTCGGCCAGTTTGCGCTGTATGATTATTGCATAGACCCTGGCCAGCCGTTTGAGCGCGGAAAGATCCGGCGGCGCGTAGTCGCGCGCGGGATTGGCCAGCGTTATAATGCCGGCCAGCTTCCCGTTGAAGATCGCCGGGGCGGCCAGAAATTTATTTATTTTTATGTGTCCGCGCGGGAGTTTGCCAATGCGCGGGTCCAGGCAGGCGCTGTTGGTAAGAATAGGTTTTTTGTTCTTAAGTACCCAGCCCCAGAGTCCGGATGGTTTTTTAAAGATAAGCGGTTTCCCGGCCGCCGGATGGCCTTTCCAGAATTCCCGGGTCATTGTGGGCGCCGTCAGCCAGCCGGTCGCCGGATCTATGTAGGCCGCGAAGCCGTAGGGGCTGCCGGTGAATATTTTCGCGGCTTTCAGCACTTTTTCGGAGAGCTGGTCAATGGAGAAATGTGGCGAGGCCAGATAAGCCCGCTCTATCGAATCTACGGCGCTGTCCAGTTCTTTCCAGCGCGGATCAGCTTGTGCGCGTGAAAAGCCGTTGCCGGACCGGCGCGGTCCGTTCTTTTGGATTTTATTTTTCATCTTGGCCTAACCTGACCCAAATTTATTATATAAAATACGCGGGGCAAATAACGCAAAGCGCGAAGCGGAAGCCGGGCTGATGCTTCACGCTTTATGGCCGCGCGGTTTATTCGAATTTATAGCCGTGGCCAGGAATTGCCTTCAGACGGGCGGAAAGTTTAGCGCCTAGTTTTTTGCGCAGGTTGGAGATGTGCACTTCCACGGTGTGCGGGTCGTTGTATTTGGCCGGGTCATAGCCCCAGACAGTCTCAAGCAGCTGGTTGACGCTGAACAGCCGGCCTGGTTTTGAGACCAGGATCGCGAAAAGATCCAGTTCTTTGGACGTGACTTTTACCGGTTTGCCTGATACCTTGAGGACACGCCCGCCCAGATTCAGTTCAAAGCCGGCCTTTTTTATAATAACGGAGGCGGCCGCGCGGCGCGGTTTGGCGCGCCGGAGAACGGCTTGTATCTTGGACAGCAATATCGGATATGAGAAGGGTTTAATTATGTAGTCGTCCGCGCCGGTGTCATAGCCGGAGACTATGTCGCGCTCGGCTATTTTTTTGCCGGACATCATTATAACAGGCGTGGAGGCGTAAGCGCGGTTTTCTTTTATTTTTCGGCAAAAGGTGAAGCCGTCCATCCCCGGCATTTCAGCATCGGTTATGATTATGTCCGGAGTAGTATCCGCGAGCACGGCAAGCCCTTCCTCGCCGTTATAAGCGGTTGAGACCAAAAAACCGTGATTGCCCAGATATTTTAGCAGGACGTCCAGAATGGCTTTATCGTCGTCTACTATCAGCGCTTTTTTCTGCATGGTTTTAAGTAAAAACGGCCGCCGCGTGCGAAAGTCAGCGGGGCCTTATTAGAAGTACATTTATGTAGAGTTATTATACTATATCCCCGGGGCTGGGCGGCTATATCAGGGCAAAAAAAAGCGCCCCGCCGGATTTTCGTTAGTCTTACATGGTGTCTGATGTGATGACTGACTGTGAGGTTCCGGCGGGGCTTAAAAAGGCCAGCGCTGCAGATGCTAAGCATACGGTCGTTGAAGACCTTTTGCTTTGGGGGTTGGGTTAGGGGGGCGCATCGTACAGCGCTGGATATCTTTAAATTTTCAGAGAACGATGCTTCGCTACACTTAAAGTATAGTACTTGGCGCTCAAGAACCGCTCAAGAGGCGCTCAAATCGGGCTCAAGAATGATTATGGAGGATTAGAGGACTGGAGGACTGGTTGTGCCGATCTAAGTGTCCGCCGCTTAAAATTTCCTAGAATATACCGGTAGGGCGGCTGATCACTAACCGCTGTCATGCTGTCTCGCTGCCGCTCTGCCGCGCTAATTTATGATTTCCATACAATACTTAAAAGGCGTTGGTCCCCAGCGCGCCGGGCTTTTTAAAAAGATCGGGCTTGAGACCGTGGACGACATGCTTTTTTATTTCCCCAAAAAATGGGAAGATCGCCGCCTGAACGCGAAAAAGGAGCATCTTGATTACGTGGATGAAGTTTCCGTCATCTTCGGCCGGATACTTTCGGTGCGGGACCTTTATACGTCAAGCTCGCTGCGCATTTTTAAGACCGTGATGGACGCCGGAGGGTACGAGGCCGAGGCCAGCTGGTTCAAGCGGCATACCCCGCGTTTCGATGTTTTCGCCACGCTGCGCAAAGACATAAAGCCGGGGGAAAAGATCTGGCTGGTGGCCACTGCCGAGGACCCGCTTTTCAAGACCCGCCTGCGCGTTGATGAATATTACCGCGACGACGATATGACGGCCCGGCGCGTACATATCGACCGCATCATCCCGGTTTATCCCCTGACCGAGGGGATAACCGCCAGATTCATGCGTGAGGCGATGTTTAAGGTGGTTTTGGACCACGCCCCGGGCAAGGGGGAGTTCATGCCGGGCCGGCTCCTGGCAAGGCGGGCGCTGATCGCGCGCGACCTGGCGTTAAAGGCTTTGCATTTCCCCGAAAATTATTTTGAGCTTAAAGAAGCGCGCAAAAGGTTCATTTATGAGGAACTCTTCCTGATGACCCTGGCCTGGGCTATCAAGCGGCGCCAGACCAGGAGCATAGATAAAGGTTTCACTTATGAGGTGAAGAGACACCTCCTTACGCCTTTCAGGGCGAATCTGGGTTTCAAATTCACTCAGTCCCAGACAAAAGCGATAAACGATATCTTCGCCGACCTGTCCTCCTCCGCCCCTATGGCGCGGCTGCTGGAGGGCGATGTGGGCTCAGGCAAGACCGTGGTCGCTTTAAGCGCGCTGCTGCTGGCCGTGGAGAACGGTTACCAGGGCGCTTTCATGGCCCCAACCGAGATACTCGCGGAACAGCACTACCTCACTTTCGTGAAACACCTGAAGGGGCTGGATGTCCGCTTCGCGGTTCTGA
>CAIPTO010000028.1 GCA_903867985.1 uncultured Elusimicrobia bacterium
CTACCCCTGAGCTACGGGCGCAATATTTATGCAGATGCGCATAAGACGACTAAGTACTACAGCACAAGTATACAAAAATACGAACGAATTGCAAATTTTGGGATCCGGGCTGTCCGGCCCGACTGCGGCCGGAAAATTCCCGCTGCCGACGGACATCCGGCTATTTTTTTGATATCGGGGGTTTTAATGGAATATAATATGACCATATGGCTGCGGCAAAAAAATACAGAGTTAAGGTTCGGCTGAAAGTCCGTAATCGTCTTTTAAAGACAGCCGGCATCGCGTTTTCTTCACTTGCGGCCGTAGTCATACTCGGGTACACCGGCTTGAGCGCCGTCCGCTTCGTTTCCTCGCTCACTTTAGGAAGATTTTTTTCTTTTACTTTAAAAACCGTGTCGGTCGCGAGTCCTTCCGAAGAGATCTCTGCGGAGATTTCCAGCCGCCTTTCCCGGTACTTGGGAAATACTTTTTCCGCCGGGGACTCTCGGGCTTTCGTCGCGGCCCTAAAACAAAAGTACCCCGCTTTAAGCAGCGTGGACGTTGACCGGAGTTTTGTGAATGGTCGTATTCTAGTGCGGGCGGAATCTGAGCGCGTTGTGGCTAAAGTGCGGCTGAACGGCGATAAGGATTTTTATCTTTCCGCGAATGGCCGGCTGTTGGGGGAAAATTACGGCGCGGAGCCAGCCGATATTTTTGAGACCGATCTTTACGCGACGCCTGGCTCCGGCTTTGGGCCTCTGGCCGGTTTTTTGACGGAGATAAGAGCCAAGGCGCCTGAGTTCTCATCGCGCCCCGTGAAGCTTGAGTGCCGCGGCGCCGTGCAGGTCTGCCGGCTCACGCTTGAGAACAGTACGGAGGTTTTGTGGGGCGAATTCGCGTTCACGAAGGCCAAGATCTCAAGGCTTAATGAGGTTCTCGCAGACGCCGCGCGCAAAATAAATGGGCCCTTAAAGGTCGACTTCAGGTACTTCAGAGATGGAAAAATTTTTGTTTCAAAGCTGCCCGATATTTAAGTAAGATATCATTGTCGCGATTAATTCCGGGTTTTTTATTCACCTGCAACTTTTTTAATTCTGGAGCGTAATATGCCAAAGTCAGATATCATTGCCGGCCTTGACATGGGGTCAAGCCGGGTAACCTGCGTTTTGGCAGAACACGACGCCGAATCTGAAAAAATCAGGATATTGGCCGGCGCCTCCGTGCCCTGCAAGGGCCTGAAAGGCGGAGTTGTGGTTAATATCGCGGAAACCCAGAGGGCCATCGCCAGCGTTATGGAGCAGGCTGAGGAAAAAGCCAAGGAGATCGTAGGCGAGGTTTATCTCGGCGTCCGCGGCGGGCATATCCAGACTTTTAATAATCGCGGCGCTTACAATATAGCCCGCGCCGACAAAGAAATAACCGCCGAAGACGTCTCAAACGTCATCGAGAACGCCAAGGCTATTCCCATTCCGTCCGACAGAGAGATACTGCATGTTATTCCCCAGGGGTTTTCATTAGACCGGCAGCGCGGAGTCCCCAACCCGGTGGGAATGGAAGGCGCGCTTCTGGAAGTCGGTGTACACATCGTCACCGCCCAAAGTTCGCATATAAACAACCTGATGAAATCGGTATCTCAGGCTGGTTTCAGGGTGGTAGATACCGTTTATAATCTGTTGGCTATAGGCGAACTGGTGGTATCGCCGGAGGAGAAGGATCTCGGCTGTCTGCTTATCGATATCGGGGGCCAAACCACCGCCATAGGCATCTATTACGAGGGCAGTCTCAGATTTTCCAGCGAGATTCCGCTTGGCGGCGACAATGTGACCCGCGATATCGCTTACGGGCTTGGGACTTCGATGGCTGCAGCGCAGGAGGTAAAGGAAAAACACGGTGCCGTACTTTCAAGCCTTGTGGAAGAAGACTGCATGATGAATATTACCGGCCTGGATGCCAGGACCAAAAAAGAAATAAAGGCCAGAGATCTGTTGGAATACGCGCAGCCCCGGACCGAGGAAATGTTCGAAAAGATAAACGCTTTTCTTCAAAACTGCAATTGCGCCGACCTGCCCGGCGGAGCCATACTTACCGGCGGCGGTTCCCTACTTAAGGGAATGAACGCGGCAGCGGAACAGCTGCTTGATCTTAAGCAGGCGAGGCACGGGTTTGCCAGGCCGGACATCATAGAGTGCCCGGAAGAGTACCTTAACCAGACTTACACTTCCGCGATAGGTCTGGTATGTTATCAGTACCTCAAGCCCTGGGCCAATGAGCCGTCCGCATCGCGCAGGCCGCCCATGATTCCCGCGGCCTGGTGGCGCTGGGTAAAGGATTTGTTTTAATAAATTATAACGAGTAGTAAGATGCGAGTGGTGGGGTCTTAAACCTAATTCTTAGCCTGAATCCTGCGCTTTAAATATTTATGAACGACACAAGAATAAGATATAACGGGGATTTCCAGGACAAGGAAGCCAGGATAAAGGTCATAGGTGTGGGCGGCGGCGGCGGCAACGCCGTCAACCGCATGGTGGAAGCCGATATCCGCATGGTTGACTTTATATCCCTAAACACCGATGCCCAGGACCTTCGTCGCAACAGGGCCGCCAACCGTATCCAAATAGGAGAAACCCTTACCAAAGGTCTTGGTGTAGGCGGGGATCCGGCCCGAGGACGTCAGGCCGCGCTGGAATCCGTAGACCTTATTAAGGAAGCCGTTGCCGACGCTGATTTAATATTCATTACTGCCGGTATGGGCGGTGGCACCGGCACCGGCGCCGCGCCGGTGGTCGCGCAGACAGCGAAGGATACGTCCGCGGCGCTGGTAATCGGCGTGGTCACCAGGCCTTTTGAATTTGAAGGCACAGTGAGAGCTGATCAGGCCGATCAGGGCATTCATGAGATGCGCAAATACGTGGATTCTCTTCTGGTAATTCCCAACGACCGCCTTCGCGATATTGTGGACATTAATACTCCTGCGACGGAAGCTTACCGTATCGCTGACGATGTTCTCAGGCAGGCCATTCAAGGCATCTCCGATGTTATTACCACTGCCGGCATTATTAATGTGGATTTTCAGGATGTTCGCAAGATTATGACTAAATCGGGCGAAGCTTTGATCGGGATAGGCCGCGCTTCCGGAGAAAAACGTCACTTGGACGCTGCCTCTAAGGCCATCCATTCCCCGATGCTGGAAAATGCCGTTATAGACGGGGCCAAGGGCATATTGGTGAGCTTTACCAGCGCCAGGAACCTTAAACTTTCCGAGATACAGGAAGCCATGGAGTATATCAGGAAGTCGTCAAACCCTGACGCGTTTATAAAATTCGGGCAGGCTGATGACGACTCAATGGGGGACGAATTAAAAATAACCGTGATAGCCACAGGATTCCCTTCCCGTCCCAAGACAGATTTGAGCATAGATCTTGAAAGGCATCGCCACAAAAAAAGGCCGCGTCCCGCCGAGGATTTTTTTGACAGTATGGGCGGCCCGAATATGATGAATTCCGGTATCCCCGACGAAGATCTGGACAGACCGGCTTTCATGAGACGCAAAGCCGGCAGTCGCAAACTTAAATAAGACAGGGTATAGGGGTTGGGGGAATAATTGCGGTATCCAGTATTCATCAACCGGTTCCAGATACTTCGTGCCTGAAATACTTATGGCTATAAATCTTAATCTGTTGCTGAAGGTGATGGTGCAGAATAAGGCGAGCGACACTCATATAAGAGGCGACGCGCCCGTCTACCTGCGCATCAACGGCGATATTACGCAAATCAACGATTCCGTCATGACCTCCAAAGAAGTGGAGGATATGGTATTTCCCCTGATGAATCCCAGGCTAAGGTCCATCTTCAATGAAAAGCACGAGGTGGATTTTTCCGTGGAAGGGGCGGAACTCGGCCGGTTCCGTTTCAATGTCTATATTCAGAAAACCAAGATATGCGTCGCTGTCAGACACATTCCCCGCAAGATTCCGACTTTCGAAGATCTGAAACTCCCCACCGACTCCATTAAGAAACTTCTGGTAAACGAGCGCGGTCTGATTCTGGTTACCGGCATAACCGGTTCGGGTAAAACCTCCACGCTGGCTTCCATGATCGAGTACCTCAATCAGACATGGGAAAGCCATGTCATCACCATAGAAGATCCCATAGAATTCATTTTTACCGACAAGAAAAGCATTATAAGCCAGCGGGAAGTGGGGACTGACACCAATACTTTCGTGGACGCGCTGCGCGCGGCCATGCGTCAGGACCCTGACATTATTCTGGTGGGCGAGATGCGCGACCTGGAGACCACTCAGGCCGCGATAACCGCAGCCGAGACAGGACACCTGGTCTTCGCGACGCTTCATACCGTCAACGCGGTTCAGACGCTTTCCAGGATCGTTGACCTTTACCCGCCACACCAGCAGGCGCAGGTGCGAATGCAGTTGGCGGAAACAGTTAAAGGCATCGTCTCGCAGCGCCTTCTGCCCTGTTCGAACGGCGGCCGCATTCCGGCCGTGGAAGTCCTGACCGGCACGGCGCACATCAAGAAGATGATAGCCGAGAATAATTTGGATGCTATTAATCAGGCCATCGCCAAGGGCTCTTTTTATGGCATGCAGTCGTTTAATCAGTCTTTGGTGGCCCTGCACAAGCAGGGCTTGGCGAAACTTGAGGATATTATTCAGGCGGCGTCCAATCCGGACGATGTTCTGCTGGCCATAAAGGGTATAGAGCAGGAGATAGAAACTAAAAGATAACATCCGTAAGCCGGAAAGCGGGAAGCGTAAAGAGCATGGCCCGGGAAACATTCGATTCTTAACTCTTTACGTTTTACGCTTTACGCTTTACGACACGAGGAGACATCTTATGTTCGCAGAAGGTTATATCGGTATAGCGGGACTTATCGGAGTGGGAAAATCCACGCTCACTATGGAACTGGCCAAAGCTCTTAATTTTGAACCCATACTCGAGGAGGTTGGCGGCAACCCCTATCTTGAAAATTTTTACGGGGACATGAAGCAGTATGGGACCATCATGCAGATCTGGCTTTTAAACCATAGGTTCCGCCAGCATAGGGAATTTGTTTCCAGGATAAGTCTCGGCAAGATACGCGGCGTGGTGCAGGACAGGACCATTTGGGAAGACACTATATTCGCGCGCATGCTCAACCAGCACCCCGATAAAATTATCACCGACATGGATTATAACACCTACCTCGACCTTTTTGACAACATGGTCCTGCGCGAGCTGGTGTTTCCGCAGCTGCTCATTTTTCTGGACTGCAAGATAGAAACGTCCATAGCCAGAATAAAATCCCGCGGCCGGGATATGGAAAAGACCATAGAGCCGGAATATCTTAAAAGCCTTCAGGAGAACTATTACCAGTTTATTGATGAAATGGAGGCCGCCGGTGTCAGGATCCTGCGCCTGAACTGGGAAAACTTCCAGCCGATGAGCGAGGTTGTCCGGCTCGTGCACGAGTATTCTCTAAAGCCTTCCAATTTCACAAAATGGGTGCGCCCTCTCAGAAAGATGGGCATGGACAACAAGGCCAATCTCCCCAAAATCACTGTTTAATGGTTGTCCCGGCCGCGCTTTAAGCTATAAGGCATATGCCAGACACAAAAAAATACAGATGCATGATAAACGCGCCCTCGCTGCCTGTGGCTTATGGCACACGGCTTATGGCAGTATAATATGTTAAAACGTCCAAAAGGGATCATTGTCGCGATAGACGGTCCAGCCGGAGTCGGTAAATCCACCATCGGCAAAACCGTGGCCGCCCGGCTTAACTATAGTTTTATAAGTACCGGTAAAATGTACCGGGCTCTGGCGTGGAAAGCGCTTTCCTCAGGAGTGGATCTGGAAAATGAATCCGGCCTTATCCGCCTCGCCCGCTCAGTTAAATGGGAATTGAAACCTTCAGACACCCCGGAACCGCAGCTTTGCGTGGATGGGCGTCCGCTTGACCGGGAAATAACTGATGAGACCGTGGGAAAAGCTTCAAGCGCGGTTTCTAAATTCGCCGAAGTCCGCGGGTTCATGCGCGATATGCAGCGCGCTATCGGCGCCGATGGCGGCGTGGTGATGGAGGGCCGCGATATCGGCACCAATGTTTTTCCGGACGCCGAACTGAAAATTTACCTGGACGCATCCCCTGAAGCCAGAGCCGGGCGACGGGTGGGGCAGCTCCGGGATCAGGGCCTTGAATCTGACCGAGCCGCCATCCTTGATTTTATAATCAGGCGGGACAACCAGGACTCGCAGCGGAAAAATAATCCGCTGAAACAGGCTGAAGGCTGCCATTATATA
>CAIPTO010000029.1 GCA_903867985.1 uncultured Elusimicrobia bacterium
ACAGCCAGTATTAAGCAGTCAGCCATCATGACATTTCTAAAAAACTTAAACCATGACATTTTAACTTGCTTGCAACAAGAATCATAAAACATTGATTGGAAAAAGTGTAATTCCTATATATAAAAAACCCTTCGACATACTTGCCGAAGGGTCTTCTAGTCTAAATTGGCTCCCCGGGGTAAGATTCGAACCAGCTCTTAAAACTTAGGAAGGAAGAATCATCTCTTTTGAGGGATAATGTTTTTTTAGGCTGTGAACCAGATTTTGTTTTCAGGGGACTTTGTCTGACACTTGACTTAACGGCTGTTTAATGGCATAATAATGGCATAGGATGGCCATCAATATGCCGATAAAATTTAAACCAAGATACCAGATAACCAATAAAATCGCTTCGGCATTAATAAAGCTGGAAGGTCTAAAGGAGCGTATTAAATACCTGCCGATGACGCCTTCCGTCCTCGCCCACCTCAGGGAGACTGCAAAACTGTTTTCAACGCATTACTCGACTAAAATTGAAGGTAACAGACTATCGGAAAAAGATGTGGAAGGCGTCCTGACCCAACACCGACACGTTCCAGGCAGGGAACGGGATGAGAATGAAGTTAAGGGATATTATAAGGCTTTAGAAGAAGTAGAGCGGCTGGCAACGGAAAAGATCGTAATAACGGAAAAACAAATCCAGACTATTCATGCCAATGTGATGCGTGCAGGCAGAAGCGCTACGGTTCCAACGCCGTATCGCGATGGTCAGAATGTAATAAAAGACAGTACTACCGGCAGAATCGTCTATATGCCGCCTGAGGCCAAGGACGTCCCGGCGTTAATGACGGCTTTGGTAAGTTGGCTCACCACTATGGATGGCGAGATCCCCGCCCCTATTCGCGCTGCTATCGCTCATTATCAATTCGCCACAATTCATCCATACTACGATGGCAACGGCAGAACGGCCCGCCTTTTGACTACACTGATCCTTCATGTCGGCGGTTACGATCTAAAAGGCATTTATTCGCTGGAAGAGTACTATGCGCGGAATTTACAGGCGTACTATGATGCTCTTACCGTTGGTCCTTCGCATAATTACTATATGGGACGGGAGAAGGCGGATATTACAGGTTGGCTCGAATACTTTATTAAAGGAATGGTAGATGCTTTTGAGAAAGTTCAGGTCCAGGCCAAAGCGGCGGGAGACAACGCCGAGTATGACGCATCACCAATGTTGCGTCAGTTGGGCCCGCGTCAGAGGAAAGCATTGACACTTTTCGTGCGCCAGGAATTGATCGCCAGCATAGATATCGCCAAGCTTTTCAATTTCGCGCCCCGGACCGCCCGGGCGCTTCTCGGCCAGTGGGTAAAAAATGGTTTCCTTGTTGTCGCCGATCCCTCCAAGAAAGCGCGAAAATACAAACTGGCGAAAAAGTTTTCAAGTTTGTTTTAGATCCCAAAATATAAGAACTTGCGGTTAACCTTAACCGCCGTCAGTCTGAGCCATTAAAAAGTAAATGGTAAGGGACGCTGATGACTAAATGACTATTTACTAACAACTTGCTTTACAGTCAGCAAATGAACTTCTGAAAGAGGCCCTTGCGGGCCTGGACTAGGATGTGCGCTACGCGCAGCTTCGTTCCTGCAACGCGAGATGTAAAGTCGCTCCCGAACCTTGCAAAACCCTCCGGGTTTCGCGAGGTCCGACTGCGGAGTCCCGGAGTTTGCCAATAAAAAACCCCCGGGTGGGGGTTTTAAAATTAGCAAACTCCGGGACTAGGATTCGAACCTAGACAAAGAGATTCAGAGTCTCTCGTGCTACCGTTACACTATCCCGGAATAAATATTTTCTGCCGACTGCTTTTGCGGAATGTTTTACTATTATATATTTTAAAGCGGCGTTTTGACAAAGGAAAGGGATAAATATGCGTTCATCAGGGTCGCAGAGTCCGGGGATATGGGCGCGTTTTTATCTAGTGGATCCGACCGGAGCCCGCAGAAGATAACCGCGCAGGGTGTTCATGTCGGCCTGGAAGGCCGCGCTTTTCAGGTATAGGGGGTAAATCGTGTCAGCCAGTTTTTTGCCGGCCTCTATATCCGTGGGATGGTGAACGCCGCCGATGACGCGGTATAATGCCACCTCGTCCGCGCGCGTCATGAACTCCGACATGTGCTCCGGAGCCAGGTCAGACAGTATAAGCGCGTATATTCTGGAAATAGTGGCGTGTCCGCTCGGATAGGCCAGACCGCCTATTCTTCCCAGGCAGGGTTCCAGGCTGCTGTCGCGATTAAACGGGCGCGGCCGCTTGAATTTGTTTTTGACGATTCGCGCTATATCGTCGGTTTCAGTTTTTACGCGCTTGAGTACTGCGGCGGCCGCAACCGGCAACGGTTCGGGAAAAGGGTTTATTTTATCGAATAATACGGAATAATCGGCGTTGGCCTCGGCATTAGCTCTGGCGCATTGCGCGTCAGTTCTCTTTTCCTGCCATTCATGCAGCGTAGCCAGATCCGCTATATCTATTTCGGAACCGGCAGCCGGGGGCGGGGGGAGTTCAAGTAATTGCTGCTGTTGGCCGGTGAGATAATAATGTGAGCGTTTTATTTCCCATTTTTGGGCGGAGTACGAGGTCTGGACGCATAAGGAGCCGGCCAATGCCAATGCGAGTAGATATCGTTTTTTCCACATAAGGCGGTTCCGGATGAAAATTGTAGTCTTGATATCGGGGCACCAGGGATCGAACCTGGAATTCATGCTCCCAAAGCACGCGTGAGAACCATTTCACTATGCCCCGTCTGTCGCGCCCCTTACTTTGATGGCAAGAGGTTTTTCTACTTAAATGATATTCTACTAAAATAGAACGCCTGGCTGGCTGTGTTTTAAACGATTTAAACGGACGCTTGTTTCAGGCATGTGCCGGTTTTAGACTATTTTACCGTCCCGAATCTCCACGATCCTGTCGGCGGCTTTGGCCAGGTCCAGGTTGTGCGTGACCATTATCACTGTTATCCCTCCCGAGGCCAGGGAGCGCAGGATCTCCTTTATTTCGTCGGCGCGTTTTGAATCAAGGTTCCCGGTAGGCTCGTCGGCCAGAAGGATCTTGGGGGAGTTTATCAGCGCGCGGGCTATTGCCACCCGCTGCATCTCTCCGCCTGAAAGTTCGGCGGGAAAATGGCCAGCGCGGTTCTCGATCCCCAGTTGTTTAAGGACTTCCTTCGGCGTTTTGCACACTTCGCAGTTCCGGTAAAATGCCGAAGGCAGCATTATATTCTCAAGCACCGTAAGCGTGGGAATAAGATAGAACTTCTGGAAAATATAGCCGAAGTTCCTGCGCCGTATCCCGGTCAATTTCTTTTCCGAGAGCTCATTTTTACCGCCGAATATCTCCTCTCCTCCCACGGAGAGCGTGCCCTCGCTCGGGTTATCCAGGCAGCCGAGGATATTCAGCAGAGTGGTCTTTCCGGAGCCTGACGGGCCTATGATAGCCGTCATTTGCCCCGGGGCCGCGTCAAAGTTTATTCCGTCGACGGCATGGACATCTTCCGAGCCGCGGTGATATATTTTTTTAAGTCCGTTCGCGGAAATAATGTTCTTCATCACTCCCCCTCGCTGCGAATGGCTTCAAGCGGGCGCACGTGCGCGGCCCGCCAGGCCGGGTATATTCCGCTGAGCAGTCCGCCGACCACTATCAGCCCGAAGGCCCCGGCGGCAATATTAAAGTCCAGGGCTATCATATCGCCATTGGGGGTGTAAGGCAGGAAATGCCTTACAGCCGCCTCCGCCGCCCGCGCGGTAGCAAGTGAAAGCGCTATGCCGGCCATTCCTCCTATCGAGCAGAGGATGGCCGTTTCAGCCCATATCATCCTGAAAATATCCATCGGCATGGCGCCCATGCTTTTTAGTATGCCTATCTCGCCGTAGCGCTCCATTACAGACATAAGGATAGTATTTACAACGCCGGCCATCGCTATTATTACGGCGATAAAAGCTATAGCGAAGACTATCACCTTCGCGCTGGTCACCAGGCTCATGATTGTGCTTTTTACCTGCGCCATTGAAACCACCTGCACGTCGGGCAGATCATAAAGACGGTTCTCGAAAGCGTCCATATCCGCGCCTTTTTTTACTTTGATGCCGAGGCCTGTCAGCTTGCCCTGCTTTGAGAATATCTTCTGCACAGCGCTTATAGGGAGGAATATGGTGCCGTCGTCCTGGGTGCCGGAGCGTTTCAATACGCCCACCACTTTAATTTCGGTATTCAGGCCTGGGATAAGCAATTTATCGCCTATCTCTCTCTGTTCAAGTTCTGCCGCTTCATAGCCCATGACCGCCTCATAGGCGTTATTATCAGTGAACCAGCCGCCCTGTTTAAACTCAAGATAGCCTTTCATTTTGGGGTAAGTCTGAGCGTCCACGCCCAGGTAGGCCGCGATGGCGCCGTTCTCGCCCTTGTTCGGGTCAAAGACGCCCTGCATAAGCATGCGCGTTACTCCTTCAACTTCCGGGTTGGAGGTAACGGTTTTTACCACGTCTTCCAGCATGTAGCGTAGGCCCGTGCCGCCTTTGAGCATCAGCGTGGCCGCCTCGTAGGGACAGCCCTTTGCCGTCAGCAGGACCTGGAAGCCCATATTGTCTATGTCGCGGTTCAGGCCGTTCTCATAGCCCCGGTTAAAGCCGAGCAGGGTTGCCAGCACCCAGGCCGAAAGCGCGATGCCGGCGGCGGTGAGGGCCGTGCGGGTCTTTTTGCGCAGCAGATTCTTGTAAGCCACTGAGTATATGTTCATTTTACCGCCTTTGAGAACAAAAATTCATCCATGAGTATAAGATTCTTTTTCACTGATCTAAGAACGTTGCGAAAATCATTTTCCGCGGCCATTGAGGGGCTTTTCAACCTGGAGATGGGGCTTGTATCGGGGGCTTTGCCTGTCACCGGATCGTAATCCGTAAAATCTTTCAATGATAGCCCGGTAAATTGCGCGCCGAACTCTTTTGAACGCAGTTCGCGGGCCGCCCTTGAGGTCAGTTTTTGTATGTAGAACGCCTTAATTTTCGCGTCCGTTCCTATGGAAAGAAAAACCTGGATGCCTCCGTAATCGCCTTTCTGATTCACGCCGTGTATATAGCCGATCTTTTCTTTTCCTTTATAGATCTCGTACAGTGTGTAAGGGACGTCTATGGTCTCGTAAAGGCCCTTGAATTTATCGCCTAGCCTGTTTTCGATGCGGGAGAGCAACTTTTCTCCGCCCGCCGTCTTGACCGAGAGATACTGGGTTTTATAGCCGGTGGAGGAGGGGAAAAGGCGCGCAACATCCCGGTCCGGGTCGTTCAGGTCGCAGCCGACGGCTCCAAAAGCCGGACCGGAAAACAAAGTGCATAGAAATAAAAGGATAAGTTTTTTCATATTTTTATGTAATAGTACATCTGCGTGATCAGTCGCTTGTCGGCGCCCAGGTCCGCGTATTCAAACATTGTTCTGAAGGACAGGTCCGAGGTCGCCGCGTAAGATAATCCCGAAGCGAGGAAATAATCCCGGACCCCGCCCGTTTTTGCGGCCACCGTCTGAAATTCAAGTTTCAGGCGGTTCTCCTCCATCAGGTTTACGCTTAATCGGCCTAGAGCGGCATAAATATTTTCGCCGTCCTTCTGCCCCAGCCGCATATCACCGCGGAGTTCGAATCTATCCCAGAGATAAACGAGGTCAGTGCCGGTGACATTGTAGGTGCGGGGGTGCCGGTCCTCGATATGATAGCCCATTACGGCCGGGATCTTTCCGCCGGAGTAATACAGGCCGGCGTTATAATTATCCCTGGCCGGCACACCGGCGGAAATCCGAACAGAGGCCAGGTAGTTGCCATTCAGTAAAAGAGGCATACCGCTGCCAGTGGTAAAGGAAAAAGCGGCGTCGCCCCAGGCGAAATCCCTTGAAGCGCCCGCGCCCCAGTCGCGGTCAAAGCCAGCGCCGTACATCTGCAGCGTTTGCATAAGCGCCGCGTGCGTGTCGAAATATGATTCAAGCCCCATCGCTATTCTGTTATGCCCCGCCCAAAAATAGCCGAATGGGGCCCTTGCGCGGAAGTAGCCGTTATAAAGCTGGGGCTGTAAATGCGATCGGGCGTCCGGGTCCCAGGCCATCCGGCTTTCTACTGCCAGGGTTCCCCAGTCGCCCGAGTCGGACGAAAATTTCCGTATGTAGTCCACCCCTGCCGAGGTTTTTTGCATCACATCGTCCCGGCCGGCTGAATGATATATCCGATCACACGCGCGGGAAGAGTAACCGGCCACTCCCTGGCCTTCCAGATATAAAAGGCTCGACTCCGCCATCGCGGCGGCGGGGAGAAGCGCTAAGATGGCCAGAGTCTTAAACATCAATATCAACTTTACCCGCGAAAATTTCCCTTCCGCCGTCTTTTATCCTGATTATCAGTTCCCACTCTCCGGTCATAACCACATTCACCGGCAGCAGGTAATCGCCTCTCCTGTTAAGTTGAAACTTGACCGGCCCCGAATCGTGGGCGCGCATGGACGGCATGCCGAACTCGCCGGTTATTTCATAAGATGATTTCTGTTTCTTGTCGCCGGAATAAGTCTGCAGCTTAACGATGGTCGTGCCTAACTGCGGCGTTTTATTGAATTTCCAGGTGAACCAGCAGCCGCCGGGAAGCGCGTTCTTTTTCCCTTCCGGTGCGAGCGCGACCGGTTTAAGGGCTGCCGCGGCTTTGGCGGGCTTGATTTGCGCTTTAACCGCCGGTTTATCTCCGCCCCATGTGACAGCCGGCATAGCCAGCGCTACAGCCAGAATAAACACGTTTATTTTTTTCATGATCCCCTCTCTCAGAGTTGCTTCACCGAGATTATATCAAACAATGGTGAGTTGTCAAATTACGGCCGGCAGCCGGTTATTGATCGAACCACTTTGCGGCCTCCTGTTTGATGTCGGGGGGGAGGAAAGAAGCTTTGAGGGCACATTTGTTCGTGTAGGCAAGGTCGGCCATCGAGAGGCCTATTTTATCAACGGCCAGGCCGTATTCCTTGTTAAGGTCGGTGTCCAGTATCTCAGGGTCGTCGGCGCCTATTGAGACGCTCAGGTCCGCCGCGATGAATTTTTTCAGCGGATGGTCCTCCAGCCTTTCCACGGCGCGGGTG
This sequence comes from uncultured Elusimicrobia bacterium, assembly GCA_903867985.1. Taxonomy (GTDB): domain Bacteria; phylum Elusimicrobiota; class Elusimicrobia; order Elusimicrobiales; family UBA9959; genus YA12-FULL-51-18. The sequence goes on from CAIPTO010000029.1 coordinate 7,127, forward strand.
AGATAGTTGCTGTAAGGGTTGGACTCTATGGTGATGCCGTTCTCTTTTATCAATTCAAGGGTTTTGCCTGAAGGATCTTCTATGGCCTTAACCCCGTGGCCTATGCGCCGCGGGTTAAGAAATTTTATGACATCAAGGACCTGGCTGAATTTACCGTCCTCGCCCGAATGCACGGTTAGTGGGATCCCTGCCTCATGGAGTTTTTTAACCGCTCCGGCGTAAAGGGAGGCCGGATAGTTTATTTCGTCGTCGGCGAAATCGAAACCGGCGATAATGCTTTTGTTCTGCACCGCGAAATCTATCGTTTTAAGCACCGAATCCATGCCATAAGATCTTGAGGCTATGATTATTACGCCGGTGAAAATTGGATATTTCTTCTGAAAAGACCTGGTTGTGGCAAGTATGACCTCCAAAGTCTTCTGCCAATCCAGATCTTTGCCTTTCAGCATGAAATCGGGGCTGTACCTGAGTTCTAAAAGCCGGATGTTCTCTTTTTTGTGCGCGTCCTCCAGAGCCTGGCGCGTTATTTCCTCAACCGCTCCGTAAGATACAAATACAGATTGCGCTATTTCGAACATCCCAAGGACTTCCGCCAGAGACCCCATGGGGCCGCTGAGCTTGGCTATTTTAGACAGTTCATCCTCATAAAAAGTGGGGAGCTTGATGTTATGTCTTAGAGCGGTCCTTATTATGGTGGGGATGCGCACGCAGCCCTCAAGATGCCGGTGCAGTTCCACCTTTGGCATTGATTTGATGGCGATATCCTGCTCTATCATTTGTTCAACACCCCTGAATCTATCAGATAAAAAATGGCTAGGCCTATAATTGTCAGCCAGATAATCCAGGCGGAAGAAGATGGGTGTATTGCTCCGGATTCCGGGAGGTCTGGGCCGGTTTCAGGTTCGTTTTCGGGTTCAGCGGATGGGGTGTCCGCATCCGCCGGTATTACCGCGCGTGGTTTAGGCGGCGGGGAGACTTTGACAAGGAATTTTAACAGCGCGACCAGGCTGGGCGAGGCCTGGAATTGAAGATTCCCGCGCTCAGTTGTTGTTGAGGCTTCGGGCGTTTCCTTGCCGGTTGCAGTGATGTCAGATTTTGTTTTTATTCTGTCGCGAAAAGTTTCCAGCGCGTCTTCAACGGTATGATCTTGCTTGCCGGGTGTAATTGGTTTTTTAGTTTCTTCGTGTTTCATGAATGAAGCCTCAACACATAGTTTATCTATAAAACCCGCCGCCTGTAAACCCAAATTGATAACCGCGCTTTGGTGTGCTATAATTTTGTCTGGACAGAGGGGCAACATTTTATATCAAGTGCCGTAACAAATGCTTGTGCTCCAAAGAGCAAGAGCCGCAGATTCAAGGCGTATGGAAAAAGAGAATAATTCAACCTGTCAGATGCGAATAACCAAGCGGAAAGCTGTTTTTCTTCTGGCGGTTGGTTTGGTTTGTTTGTCTCCCGGATTTTTAAATTGTGAGACATTGACCATGACCACATATTATCCCGCGCCTTACGGCGGCTACGCCAGCCTTTTGACCACCGGCCTGACTTTGCTTGCCAGGGACGGCGGCAATGTCGGCATAGGCTCCACAAGTCCGCAGGCGAAACTGGATATTCAATCCACGACCAGCGGGTTTTTACCGCCCAGGATGAGTAACGCGCAAAGGGATGCCATGGGCTTTCCGCCCAGAGGTTCCGTAATATACAATCTTACTTATGACCAAATTGAATACTGGGATGGCAACAGCTGGATAAGTATGAATGGTTCTAAATTTGTGGGCGCGACAACAGCCGTATACGCCGGCGGTGCCGTGGGTGGTTATGCCGGGGGGGACGCCAAGTGTAAGAGCCAATACACAGGCAGCAGAATGTGTTTCGTTTCCGATTTTATAAACGACAAGCCCACCGCTTCCGGTTGGTATTCCGCGTTTGCTTATTCAGCTTCCGCGGGCGGGGCCGGCGGGGAAATTGTCAACGACTGTAGAGGCTGGACTCCAAGCTCCGTTGTTCATGGAATGTATGGAATGTTCTGGGATCAATCCGGGAGTACCTACTGCTTAGGTCCATGTACGCTGCCATGTGGCACTGCGGCAGCTATCCTTTGCTGCAAATAAATACAAAGTCGCTTTGTAATGGCAAATTCTTCCAGGAGAGAACCTGAAATATCGCTCTTAAGCTTACAACAAATATGACCTGCCGCCCGCCCTCGGCCTATGTTAGCGCGGAGAACTTTTAATGCCCGATCTCAAAGTTAGCGTGCTGGTTGTTACTACCGAGAAGGCTCTTCTTGACGAGATGACTCCGTCCATGTCGGGCCGGGGCTTTGAGCTCTTCTGCGTGCCGTCGCTGAACTACGCTGCCGCCCAGCTTGTCGCTGGAGATTACTCCGCCCTGGTTATGGATTTCGGCCGGATTCCCGCGACCGAGCGTGAAGCCTTGCTGGCTTTGAGCAAACAGCATCCCAAGGTCCGCTTTTTTACGCTGGAGACAATAACCAGTAACGCTCCGACCTCTCCCTCACCCCTGCGCCGCATAGTTTGGCCTCTGCCCGCGGGTTTCGCGGACCAGATCCGGGCAACTGACCGTCCGGTCGCCATCCTGGCTGATCAGACTTTATTTATGACCGGAGCCGTGCAGAGCGCCTTCCACGCTGCTGGGGTCCAGTCTGTGTTCCTGGAATCCACTCAGGGTTTGGCCGAATTCATCTACAAGCAGAACGAAGCCCGCGTCCGCGCCGCTTCCCAGCCCAAGCAACCCAAAAGCTTATGGTCACGGCTGGGCGTCGGGGGGGAGGCCGTGCCCGAGACTATGCTGTCCCTGAGCAAGGTGGTTGTTGCTATGTTCACAGGGACTCTTGAGGATGCGGACGCCATGGACTCCAATATTCGAACCGCTGTCCCGGAAGCCGTTTGCTACACCATATCGGGAGTGGATACGTCGCGCTACGCGATTCAGGCGTTAAACAGCGGTCACATCGCGGCTCTTCCGAGGGAACAGGCCGGGCGCATAGCGGGAATCATAATAGACTGCAGGGAAGGCGGAGCCGCCCGTTCCGGAGAGAAGGAAAAAGAACGTATTATTCTCCTGGATAATTTTAAGCCCACGCTGGCTTCCCTTGGCATGGCTCTGATGGGTGCGGGTTACGATGTTACGACCTCCATGGAAGGAGAGGAAGCTTTGAGGCTCTGCGAAAAGGGGGCTTTCCATCTCGCGGTCATCGGCACCGCGATCACCTTCGCGCAGCATTCAGGGGCTGAACTCGCCCAGAAACTTCGCGAACGGGACCCTGACCTGCGCATTATCTTTATGGTGGACCGCTATCCCCTTCAGGCCGCGCTTCAGGGGGTCAGCCAGGTCGTGGAACTGGGACTCGACGACGCGCTCTTGAAACCCGTTGAGGCCTCGCGCCTGGTATTCTCGGTGGAGAGGGCTCTGGAGCGGCGCTTCCTGCTTCTGGAGAACGCGCGCCTCTTGCAGGAGGTTCAGGATTTCAACCGGAAACTGGCACAGGTCAACGGTTTCCAGACGAAGTTTTTCGCCATGGTCGCTCACGATGTCAAGAATCCTCTGACCGCTATCCTGGGCTACGCCGAGGCCTTAAGCTTCAAGCTCACAAGCCTGCCCTCCGAGCTCAAATACGCCTCCAATATTCATTCCGCCGCTAAGACTCTCAATCTCCTGATCTCAGATCTGGTGGACCTGGCGGCGATAGAATCCGGCAAGCTGCGCGTAGAGATCGGGACTCTGGACCTGCTTTCCGTGGTTGGTGAAGTGCGCTCCCGCATCGAGATCGTGGCCCAGCAGCGCAAGATCAATTTTTCCGTGGAACTTCCGCCGTCGCTTCCCCTGCTGGCCGGCGACCATGTCCGAATCGGCCAGGTAATACAGAATCTCTGCACCAACGCCATCCAGTACACTAAGCCGGGGGGGCAGGTGACCATAAGGGTGGAGTCAGCCCCGGACAGGGTTATCGTCAGCGTCATGGATACGGGCATTGGTATATCCAAGGAAGACCTGCCACGCATATGGGAGCGCTTCTTTCAGACCGCGGAGGCCCAGAAGATGCGCAAGGCGGGTTTCGGTCTGGGTCTTAAGATAGCGCGTGAGATAGTACAGATGCACGGCGGCGAGATGGGCATAGAATCCCAGCTCGGAGTCGGTTCGCGGTTCTTCTTCCACATCCCGCTAAAAAAATAAATCCTGTTTTGCCTGCCTTTATAAGTGTCTCGTAAATTGCTATTTTATCTTTACATAAACCATGAACAGACCATTACCTAAAGTGAAGCTTGCCTACGCCCCCGCCGGGCCTAACGCCTTCAGGAGGATGATAGGCTCCGTAGAGGGCGCTTCCGCCGGCGAGATCGTCGCCGTTTATAATAAGAACGGTCAGCCCTACGGCGTGGGACTTTATAATCCCCGCAGCCAGATCGCGCTGCGCATCTTTACCAGGGAAAACCCCGACACTTTCGACCTCACGACTTTTATAAAAAGACAGGTGGGCCGCGCCGTGGAGTTCCGGCACAAAGTTCTAAAGCTGGATAAAACCACCAACGCCTGCCGCCTTGTCCATGACTACGGCGACGGTCTGCCCGGGTTGGTCGTGGATATGTACGGCGACAATATCGTGCTTGAATTCTATTCTTTCGCCATGTACCGGCTGGCTTCTTTTCTTGAGGCCGCTTTCCGGGAGCATTTTCCAAAAGCTGTTTTCCACCACCGCGCCAGCTCTTACACGGAAACGATGGAGGGGTTTACGCTCAAACCTCAAACCGGTCCGGGCAAAAAAGTCCGCGTTACCGAGAACGGCGTGATGTTCGAGGTGGATCTGGCCGGCGGCCATAAGACGGGCTTTTTCTGCGACCAGCGCGATAACCGGCTTTACGCGTCCTCGCTGGCGGAAGGCCGCAGCGTTCTGGATATCTGCTCGTATACCGGCGGATTTGGCATCTACGCCATGAAACTGGGAGGAGCGAAGGACGTAACCTGCGTGGAACTGGATGCCGAGGCCGTGGAACTTTCAAAGCGCAACGCTAATATTAACGGAGTCAGGATAGACGCCGTCTGCTCCGACGCTTTTCCCTACATGCGCCAGATGTTCCAGAACAGCAAGAAATATGACATGGTCATTCTGGACCCCTACAAACTCGTGGCTTCGCGGGAAGACCGTGAATACGGGATTTTTAAATACAGGGATTTCAACCGCCTTGCGCTCTCTCTGGTAGCTGAGGGGGGGATATTTGTGACCTGCTCATGCAGCGGCATGGTCTCGATGGACGAATTTTCCTTTATCGTGCGCGGCGCTGCCACCAACGCGGGGCGGCGGGCGCATATCTTCAGAAAGTCAGGCGCCGGCGCCGATCATCCTGTTTCTTCCGACTACCCCGAAGGTGAATATCTTAAAGCCGTCTGGGCCCGGGTGTATTAGGGCACGGCTCTCCAAGAAAACAATAAATGGATGGCGGGTAGCCAAGTCGCGGGGTCCTGCCAGCCATGGGACCCATCGGGCCTGCGACCGGCCCGGCGACTTCGCGCCGGTTCCTTCTCGACCCGATCCAACCCATGGCTGTCACCCCTTATTACCCCGCACAAATTTACAATCAGCTAAAGTTTCTTGGGATAGGCCGGATATTAGGGTGAAGAGTATTAGGGTTTATAGTACTTCATCGCTTCTGGCATCCAGCCTTCAATATCCTTTATTCTGGTCTCGTGGCCGGGGTGGGTGGAAAGATATTTGGCAAGAGGAGAATCGGGGGATTTGGTGGCGGCTTCCATACGTTTCCAGAAATCCAGAGCGGCGTGCGGATCATAACCGGCTTTGGCCATAAGTATCAGGCCTATGTGATCCGCCTCTGACTCGTGCGAGCGGCTGAAAGGGAGCATAACTCCCACGTTCATTCCCACACCGTAGGCTTTAGAGAAGGCGCCCTGCACTTCAGGCGTTTTGTTGGAAAGCGCCACGCTCAATATTTTGCTCCCGATCCCGGCGGCCATTCCCTGGCTCATTCTTTCGGAGCCATGCCGGGCCAGCGCGTGGGCTATTTCATGGCCCATAACTACGGCCAAACCGGCTTCGTCTTTGGCCACGGGGAGCAGCGCGGTGTAAACAGCCACTTTCCCTCCGGGAAGGCAGAAAGCGTTTATTTGCTTTTCATCCTCTATCAGATTAAATTCCCATTTGAACTGGGGAGGCGCGTCCGATACTTTGGCCAGACGGGCACCCACCCTTCTGACCAGCGCGGTCTTTTCGGCGTCGGCGGACAGTTTTGAACTTTTAAGCACCGCCGCGTAAGATTCGTCGCCCATCTTTACCTCTTCCGATTCGGAGACCAGGAGCATATGCTTGCGCCCGGTGTATGGTACGCTGGAACAGCCCCACAGCATAAGCGCAGCCGCAAAGTAGAATATAATTTCGATTCTTGTTATCATAAGTTCATCCGGTTTTTTATTATACATTTAGATGTTCCGCTAATCAATCCGCATGGGTGGGCGGTAACGGAAAGAATTCTGTGCAATTTCCCGGTGTAGGGTTCGCGGGTCCGGCCAGGCATGGGACCCATCGGGCCTGCGGCCGGCCCGGCGACTGACCTATGGGCGTGCCGCAACAGGGCCTATGGCCAACAGGCGGCCTTCGCGCCGGTTCCTTCTCGGCCCGATCTAACCCATGGCTGTCACCCGCTCCACTTACACCGCCAAGAATGTATCCTTCCAAATCACATTGGCCGGGTCCTTTTCCTTTATTCGGAGCGGTGAAAATGCTAAAATATGTTATAGCACTATAGCATCGCCGAAGCAGTCCGCCCTGCCAGCTTCCTAGCGCATGTTTCCCGGATAGTATTTATCCCCAAGGCTGTAAAAAATATGCGGGCCAAAGTATATTGTCGCGGCATCATGTCGCGGAATGTTTCACTATGATAACCATCAAGAATATATATAAGTCATTTTCTTCACAATCCCTGTTCGAGGGGGCGTCTCTACAGATAAACGAAGGGGAGCGTTTCGCGCTGGTCGGGCCCAACGGTTCCGGGAAGTCCACGCTTTTTAAGATGATGCTTCGCGAAGAAGAGGCGGACGACGGGGAAATACAGTTCAAGAAGAACGTCGTAGTGGGTTATTTGCCGCAGGAGAACGCCCCAACTACGGAACGCACGGTAGTGGATGAAACTCTGGACGGCGCGGAGGACTTTGACGGTCGCAAGGGCGCCGAAGCCAAGGCTGTTCTGATGGGACTCGGTTTCAAAGTTTCCGATTTCGGCAGGCATGTTAACACGCTTTCCGGCGGATGGGCTATGCGCGTGGCAATGGCCAGGCTTCTGGTGAAAAAACCGGATCTGCTGCTCCTGGACGAGCCTACAAATCATCTGGACCTTGACGCTCTATTGTGGCTGCAGGATTATCTGGCGGCTTACCAGGGAGCGGTTTTCGTCATTTCCCATGACCGTTCATTTATCAATACCGTCTGCAACGCCATTATCTCCGTTCAGGATAAAACACTTCGCGCCTATTACGGGGATTACGAGCATTTTCTCAATCAGCGCCAGTCGGAGAAAGACAAGATACTCTCACAATGGAAGCAGCAGCAGGACGATATCGCCCAGATGAAGGACTTCATCTTCCGCAACAGGGCGCGCGTTTCAACCGCGTCCCGTGTGCAGAGCATGATCAAGCGGCTTGACAAGCTTGAGCTGGTGCAGGTACCGGAAGACACCAAAACGGTCAAGATACGCTTTCCGCAGCCCGGCCGGACCGGAACAAAAGTTCTGGAGCTGAAGGACATAAGCAAAATTTACAATGTCCCCGGCCACGAACCCATACGGGTATATGAAAATTTCAGTTTTGAGCTTTACCGCGGACAGAAAATGGCTTTTGTCGGTCATAACGGCGCCGGTAAATCAACGCTGCTGAAGATGCTGGCTGGCGTGATAGAGCCGGATTCCGGAGAGCGCATCCCCGGCCTGAACGTAAAGACCGGCTATTTTTCTCAGCATCGGGAAGGCATACTCGAGCCGCGGCACACCGTTCTGCAGGAAGCCATGGATAACGACAGGATGAACCCCGAGCTTACAGTGAGGACCGTGCTCGGAACCTTCCTGTTCCCGGGCGATAATGTTTACAAAAAAACGGCTGTGCTCAGCGGCGGAGAAAAAAGCCGGCTGATGCTGGTGAAACTGCTGCTGGACCCGCCGAACGTTATATTGATGGACGAGCCCACCACGCACCTCGATATGCCCAGCGTGGACGCGCTTATCGGAGCGCTGAAAGAATTTGAGGGCACGCTTTGCTTTATCAGCCACGATTTATATTTCATAAACGCCCTGGCCGACTCCGTGGTGCACGTTGAAAAAGGAAAGACCACCGTTTATCCAGGCAACTACGATTATTTTCGTCACCGTCAGATGACTATGCAGGCGGAATTGGCGGCGGCCGCCCCTTCAGGCGAGAGGGCTAAGCCTTCGGAAGCACGCGCTGACACGGCGGCCTGGGAAGAGAAGAAGCGTCAGGAGGCGGAGGCCCGCAAGCGTTCACGCCGGGGCGATACGCTTAAAAAAGATATAGCCTATTCCCGGAAAACCATTGAGACGCTGGCCGCAAAGATGTCCTCGCCTGAAATTTATTCGGATTATCAGCAGGTTAAAGAACTGGGGGATAAGATACACGCCCTTGAAGCCAAGGTCGCCGCGGCCCTGGAAGAGCTGAAGACGCTGGCTGAAAGTTGCCATCAGCCATAAGCCTTAAGCCATATGCCATAGGGTATAAGGAAAATCCTTAAAAGCTTATGGCATAAAGCATACGGCTTATGGCAATAGCATATATGCGGATTTATTAAGGAGAACCACTATACATGCAACAAGATAACGCAAAGCGCAGGCAGGACCTGCGGAACATCGCCATCATCGCCCACGTCGACCACGGCAAAACGACAATGCTGGACGCGATGCTCAAGCAGACAGGCGCTTTCAAGGACAAGAGCGGCGAGTCGCGCGAGTGTATAATGGATTCCAACGATTTGGAACGCGAGCGCGGCATCACCATCCTTTCAAAAAACACCGCGGTCAAATATAAAGATACGGCTATCCACATAGTGGATACCCCCGGCCACGCCGACTTTGGCAGTGAAGTTGAGCGCGTGCTGCGCATGGTGGACGGCGTCCTGCTTCTTGTGGACGCGCTGGACGGGCCAATGCCCCAGACCCGCTTCGTGCTCAAGAAAGCCCTGGCTCTTGGCATCAGACCCATCGTAGTAGTAAACAAGGTTGACCGTCCCAATTGCGATCCGCACGCAACGCTGGATAAGGTCTTTTCGCTTTTTATGGAACTGGGCGCCAGCGATTACCAGCTGGATTTCCCTACCGTTTATGCCGTTGGCCGGGACGGCTGGGCCTCCAAGGACTATAAGATCAAGACCAATGACCTCTCTTATCTCTTTGAGACCATTATAAAGTATGTGCCCGGCCCGCTGGACAAGGATTCCGAGCCCCTGCGGATGCTGGTGACCATGCTGGACTACAGCTCTTACACCGGGCGCATAGGTATCGGACGGATCTTCCAGGGCACAGTTTCCACAGGGGCTATGATATCCCTTGCTTCGCCTATATCTAAGCCGGTCACACGCAAGGTCGTGCAGCTCATGGGGTTTAAGGGGCTTACGCGTGTGCCCGTGCAGACGGCGCGTTCGGGAGATATCGTGGCAATGGCCGGTCTCGAGGGAATAGAGGTCGGAGACACGGTTTCAAGCGCAGAGAACCCGGGCGTTCTGCCGGGGCTTGAGATAGAACTGCCGACTCTTGCCATGGAATTTTACGCCAACGACGGGCCTTTTTCCGGCCGGGACGGAAAATTCGTGACCATCACCCAGCTCCGCGAGAGGCTTTACCGCGAGCAGCAGATAAATGTGGGCCTTAAAGTGGAAGATATATCCGGTCAGGCCGGCTTTAAGGTTTCAGGCCGCGGTGAACTGCATCTTTCCATACTTATTGAAACCATGCGCCGGGAAGGTTATGAACTTTGCGTTTCCAAGATGGCTGTCATTACGCATCAGGAGAATGGCGTAACCGTGGAGCCGGTGGAATACCTGGTCGCGGACGCCCCCACGGAGTTTCAGGGAGCCACGATGGAAGCGCTGGGCCGCAGAGGCGCCCAGATGAAAGACATGAAGGTTTGTGACGACGGGCGCGTACGCTTTGAATATGTCGTTTCTTCAAGAGCGCTTATCGGTTTTAAGTCGGAGTTTATGACATTGACCAAGGGTTCCGGTCTGATGCATCATAACTTTCACGGTTTCATGCCCGAGGGCGGGTTCCAGCCCCCGAAACGTAACGGGGTGTTCATCACCAAAGAGTCTGGCAAGACCGCCGGTTACGCGCTTAACGGACTTCAGGATCACGGCATAATGTTCGTGAGTCCAAATCAGGATGTCTACTCCGGCCAGGTTGTGGGTGAACATTGCCGTTCCAACGATCTTGTGGTGAATCCCTGTAAGGAAAAGAAGCAGACTAATATGCGGTCTTCCACTTCTGATATGTCCATAACCCTTACGCCTCCGCTCAATATGAGCCTTGAGCAGGCTATTGAGTATGTGGAAGAGGATGAGTTCGTGGAAGTGACTCCTAAATCACTGCGCCTGCGCAAAAAAGTGCTGGATCATTCATTACGCAAAAGAGGCGAGAAGGAATACGTCTAGAATTTTATGCCGTTCAATGTTGAAATAAAAGCCCTTGCCGCTAAAACTCCGGTCTTGTATACTATATTTAAGGTTATCCCCCATATTTGCTTAACACAATATATCGGGGGATAACCCCTTTTTCGACTGGTTTGTCGGACCTTGAGGTGTGACTAAATTTCGGATCTTATAAAATACACTCGTATTTTATGCCGCGGGGGAGAAATGCAGCACAAAATTCTGATAGTCGATGACGAAGAGAGCGTCCGGTTTGTCATTAAGGAGGCTTTTTCACGCTCCTACCAGGTATTTACCGCGGCGGAAGGTATGGATGCCCTTGAAATAATACAAAGAGAGCACCCCGCGCTGGTTTTTCTGGATATCAAGATGCCGGGTCTGTCCGGCTTGGATGTTCTGCGGATGGTGAAGGATGCCGGCCTCAGTCCCATTATCTGGATGCTGACTGGCGAAGAGGATCTTGATGTTGCTCTCAAGACCCTAAGAATGGGCGCGTCAGGATATCTGACCAAACCGTTTGAGATACAGAGGATCCGGGATATAGTTGTGAATGCCATAACAGGCAGCGAGCAGAAGGCACATCACGATACACGGGAAGACAGGCCGTGGAGAGTGAAGAAAAAAAGTCCCAAGAAATAGCAGTAATATTTGCGTCTGCCGGAAAAAATACCCGACCCTGACCGGCCGGGTACTTTTTATTCCAATGCGGCGCGGTTTTCGGGATTAAAGCCGCATACTTTTTTATGAATTTACGCGGACGGCGGTAACGCAGATTTCACTTGAATCGGGGCCTTTTCATAGTTACAATAAGGTGTAGCGGTTGAAAGGGGGAAGCATGCATAAAAATTTAAAAGGCGTGAAAACCGGCGTAGGCGGGGAGGTCCCGGCCGGACTCTATGGGATCGTGTGTAAGGCCAGTGGAATTGCTCTGTATGTTTATAAGCTGGAAGACCCGCGTGATAACGCAAGTCTCCGGCTGATAGTTGTTAACCCGGCCGGGGCGGCAATCGTGGGCTTGAAGGCGGCCGCAATGAAAGGACGCTTCATGCAGGACCTTTTCCCGGACATGGCCAGACGGGGACTGGTGGATAAGTGCGCCGATGTGGTCCGTAAAAGGCGCGGTTTCAGGACGGCCGAATTTTTTTATGAACGAAAAGGCTGGCCCGGAATCTGGTATTCCGTTAAAACCTTCCCCCTGCCCGGCGACTGTATGGGAGTCCTGTTAGAGGATATCATTCGCTTTAAGAAGAACGAGGCCCGTCTTTCTCTGGCTGCGCGCCACCTTGAGAGCATTATCAATACCATCGGTTCCCCTATTTTCATTAAAGACCGCAAGCACCGCTGGATAATTCTCAACGACGCCCTTTGCAACTTCATGGGACATCCTCGTTCCAGCCTTATCGGAAAAAGCGATTATGATTTTTTTCCGAAGAATGAGGCCGATGTTTTTTGGGAAAAGGACGAACTCGTTTTTAAAACCCGTAAGAAAAATGTGAATGAGGAGTTATTGACCGACGCAACCGGGCAGGTCCACACTATATTGACGACCAAACGCGTTTTTAAGGACGCGAATTCCAATGATATCCTGGTTGGCGTCATTCACGACGTCACCGAAATTAAAAAAGCCAACGCGAGCCTCAAGCTTTTCCGCACCCTTCTGGAACGCTCCAATGACGCGTTTTACATAGTCGATCCGAAGGACGGCTCTTTTCTTGATTTCACCCGTACGGCCTGCCGGCGGCTGGGCTACACGCGTAAAACCATGCTGTGTATGCGAGTTTCCGATATCGAGACGAAATTGAAGGATAAAAAAGAATGGGATGCTATTGTTAAAAAGGTGGCCGCGAAAGGCTCCATGCTTTTTATTGGTGAACATAAGCGGCGTGACGGTTCCGTTTTCTCGGTCGAGGTCAACTTGACCTTCACCAAGGTGGGTGGGCGGGAATTCCTGCTTGCCGCGGCCAGGGACATTTCCGAACGGTTGAAACTTGAAGACGCGACACGCGAACTGAAAACTTTACAGGGTCTGGTGCCCATATGCGCCAGATGCAAGAATATCCGCAATGACAAGGGATACTGGGAGCAGGTGGAAACTTATATAGAGAAGCGGTCCGACGCCAGATTCACGCACGGCATTTGTGAAAAATGCTCAAAGGAGCTGTACGGCAAGGAAGACTGGTTTAAGTCCTCCCGAAAGAAATAACTTACTGCCGCCTTTTGCGGGGGGGAAACAGGCCGGGATACTTTCCATATCCGGCCTGTTCCATTTTCTTTGGCGGAGCACCTCATAGCTGTAGCTGTGATAAGGTAACTTTTAGCCCCATTACTTTATATACTGACTTCTATCATGCGAAGAGGATGTGCAAGGCTTAGCGTTCAGGCATCGGTGAAAGACGGAGGATTCTGGGCCCTTATGACGGGCTTTGTGGAGCCGTATATCGTTCCTTTTGCCATGGCCCTCGGGGCGTCTATGCCCGCCATAGGTTTCCTGCGTTCCGTCCCCGCCCTTATTGGTTCCCTTTCCCAGATAGTCAATGAACGGTTTGTGGCGCGGCTGGGGAGCTGCCGCCGGGCGATACTGGCCGATGTTCTCGTTCAGGCCTTAGCCGCAGGCGCCGGAGCTGTCAGCGCGTTTCTTCCCTCGCCCTATGGGCTGTATTTTTTTATCATGACCGTCACACTGTACACCCTCAGCGGCGCGATGTCCGGTCCGCCCTGGGCCGCATTGATGGGCGAGTATATCCCGGCGTCAAAGAGGGGGGAGTTCTTCGGCGTCCGTTCGCAGCTGGTCGGTTTTACCTTTTTCGCGGGAAGTTTTGCGGCCTCCGGTATTCTTAGCCTGTGCGGTGCCGGGAGTCTGAGCGGTTTTGTCATAATTTTCTCCATGGCGGCAGTCTTCCGTCTCATTTCTTTTTATTATGTCGGGAAGATGTATGAGCCCGGCACCAGTTTTCACATGCCCAAAAGCGTTACGCCGGACCTTCTTAAAATACTTGATTACCGCAACAACCGGGTTTCCGCCATGTTCATGTCGGCGTTCATGCTCCTGGCGGCCACTTACCTGACGGCGCCATACTTCAGCGTTTATGTGCTTGCCGAGTTAAAATATGATTATTTCCGTTACACCTTAATAACTACGATAGGGCCGCTCATGACCTACCTTCTCATGAAGCGCTGGGGCCGTATGGCCGATATTTTCGGCAGCGTGAAGATACTTAAAACGGCGTTTTTTCTTATCCCAACGGTCCCCATCCTCTGGACTTTTAACAGTGGTTTCGTGTATCTTTCCCTTGTAGAAGTATATTCCGGCATCATCTGGGGCGCGTATCTGATTGGAATTAATAATTTTATATATGAGGCGGCAGAGCCAAGACTGCGGACCGGAATTAACGCCTATTTCTGTTTCGTAAGCGGTCTTGCCCAATTCGGCGGCGCGATGACCGGGGGTTGGCTTTATGACACCTTACCGTCTTTAGGTGGCAGTTCATTTATCCCTTTGCTGCTCCTGTCAGGCGTCCTGAGATTTTTTTCTCTTGCGCCGCTGTTAAGGTTGGTGAAGGAAAGTTCCGGAGTCAGGCCGGCAAACGCCTGCGAACTTGCACTCTGCTTTTTAGGCTTTAGGTCGGTTAACAGGTAACAACTTAGCGCCATGTTCTGATCTGAGGAACGCCGCTGCCGACGCTACCCGTAACGAACAAGGATATGCAAAAGACTCTTGACAAGATTATGCCGCCGCCGTATACTCTATTTAAGTTCGTTTTATGGTGTGAGTGCGGAACGCCGAATGTCAATATGAGAGGACTCTTATGAAAATCAGAACCGGTTTGGCGGCAATATTACTTATCATACCGGTGGCATGGTTCGTTTCCGGGCACAGATTCACCGTCAATAGAGCGCCGGATTTCAGGGACGCGCCGCGGGATATTTCCGCGCTGGAGACTCTCAGTTCTGACGAGTTCGCCAAAGTAGGCGCGGATTCCACCCCGGAGCTTCCGGCTCCGCAGGCGGTTGACGCGGGCGGCGATAAAGAGCAGGCCGATGAGTTTTTTAAATATCTGGACAGCATGTACAAGAGTCCGGAATCCTCGCCCATAGATACCGGATATTCCAAATCTCTCGCGCCGGTCTCGGAATCCGCAGTCGGCGAGACGCTCTATTCGCTGAAGATCGAAGAGATTCTGAATAGATATCTCTATTCCGATCTGAAATTTAAAACAGCTAACGGCGCGGTCATTCATTTAAGCGGCAATAAATCTTCGAACTGTCCCGGGGGAGCCGCGAAGTGCGATGATAAAGAGAAAATTTTCATCATCCTGACATCTGCCGGCGGCGAGTCCCGTTTTATAAGGGTAATGGATGTGGCTAATTACGGGATTGTAATGCACGGGTCAAAGACCGTGGATATCAACGGGGAACAATTCACGATCAAGGTCTACGTAAACCCCGGCTCACCTGAAAACAGCCGGATAGAGATAAAAAGCGGCAATAATAAGGTTCTGGAGTCTACCCTGATGAATCTCAGCGAGATAGTTGCAAGTAAAGGCGCGGATGTTAAACTGAGCAGGGCGTATAAACTTGTGTACGGCAATGAGGTGCTGGCGCAGGGCAAGTCTGACGCCAAATTCACTGATAAACGACGGGTTATCCTGATGCCATTCCCGGTGGAAATGGGGGCCAAGTCTTATCTGCTTGAGTCCTCTGATATAACGCCTTCCGGAGTGACTTACCCCGAATTAGACCGCACTGTCGGTTTTAAACTTGTGAACGGGGTCCTGAATATTTTCAGGCTTAAATAATTCTATAACAAAAAGCCGTCCGCATCATGCGGACGGCTTTTTGTTATCTTGAAGCGGGAATCAGATTTTTACCGTTTTGCCCCTAAGCATGTGCGCGACAAGTATAGCCTTCTGTACGTGCATGCGGTTTTCGGCCTCGTCGAAAATTATCGAATGAGGCCCGTCTATTATCTCTCCCGACACTTCCTCGCCGCGGTGCGCGGGCAGGCAGTGCATGAAGACATAATCCTTGTCGGCGTGCTTCATCAGGTCGCCGTTTATCTGGAATCCTTTGAAATCGCGAAGCTTCTTTTCTTTCTCCGCGTCCTGGCCCATGCTGACCCAGACATCCGTATATATTACATCCGCGCCCTTCACGGCTTCAACGGGGTCGTTGGTCAGAAGCATCTGAGTGCCTTCTTTCTTTGCGAGCTCCACGCCGAATTTTAATATATCTTTGTCCGGCTCGTAGCCGCGGGGAACCGCCATCCGGAGATTCATGCCGGTGAGCGGGGCCCCTTCGATCCAGGAGTGGAGGACGTTGTTGCCGTCTCCGACCCAGGCCACGGTCAGGCCTTTTACGCTTTTTTTGTGCTCCATGATGGTGTAGATGTCGGCCATGATCTGGCAGGGATGATGGGAGTCGGTAAGCCCGTTTATCACGGGGATTGTGGCGTGCTTTGCCAGCTCTTCCACTTCGCTATGCGCGTAGGTTCTGATCATGACGGCGTCGAGCATGCGGGAGAGGACTTTTGCGGTATCGGCTATGGTTTCGCCGCGCTTGAGCTGGAGGTCGTTGGCGCTGAGGAACAGCGGATATCCGCCCAACTGGTACATGCCGACTTCAAAAGACACGCGGGTCCTGGTTGAGGATTTCTGGAATATCATCCCCAGCGTTTTGCCTTCAAGCGGTTTGGCGGGATCGCCCTTTTTCTGGCGGGCCTTTATCTTCCCGGTCAGATCAAAAATCTCTTTAATCTCATCTTTGGTGTAATCCGCGACTCTTAAAAAATCTTTTTTGGTCATTAACGTCCACCTCCCGGGTAATTTAACAATCCGCTCTATATAAAAATTATATAATAAATTTGTCGCGCCGGACTAACCTTACCATTCGCATAAGGAGCGGGTATGAGGAACAAGGCTATTTCTGTTTTTATCCTGTTTTTTTTGGGCGCCTGCGGCCCTTACAAACATGCGGTCCAGCCCCCCGCCGGATCTGAAGGTGAGTTCATTCTGTCCTCAGCTGATTTCAGGGATAATAATCTTATGCCGCGCGCTTTTGCGTGCGACGGGATAAATATTTCTCCGGCCCTGAAGTGGAACGGCGTCCCTTCAGGGGTGAAGAGCTTTATACTGACCATGCGATCCCCTGACTCGGCAAGCGGCGATTTCCTTCACTGGGCGGTGGTTGATATCCCGGCTGCGGTAAGAGGGGTTGAAAGAAATGCCAAATTCCCGCCCAATTCCAGGGAACTTAAGAATGATTTTACGACTTCAGGCTACTCCGGCCCCTGCCCGCCTTCAGGGTCGTCTTACCGCTATGTTTTTACTCTGTACGCCGTAGATGCCGTAAGGTTTAACGACTCCCCGGCTCCGCTTGATGATTTTCTTAAGGGCCATACTCTGGCTAAAGCAGTGCTCACCGGCATTTACAAGAAGAGATGAACTCCATGCGTATAATTGAAGACATCCGGACGGTATTCAGTGAGGATCCCGCGGCGCGCAGCTTCCTGGAAGTGCTCACCTGTTATCCAGGCCTTCATGCGGTATGGCTGCATCGCGTTTCGCACCGTCTCTGGACGCTGGGCCTGCGGTTGCCGGCGCGGCTTCTCTCGCAGATCGGTCGTGCCCTGACCGGCATTGAGATACACCCCGGCGCTACGATCGGCAGACGCTTTTTTATAGATCACGGCATGGGTGTCGTTATCGGCGAGACTACTGAGATAGGGGACGATGTGCTGATGTATCAGGGCGTAGTAATGGGCGGCACCTCTCTGGAGAAAAAGAAAAGGCATCCGACCGTCGGTAACAAGGTCGTGATAGGAGCGGGGGCCATAGTTTTAGGAGCCATCGTCATCGGAGATCACGCCCGTATCGGCGCCGGCTCAGTAGTGCTGAAAGATGTGCCCCGCGACACCACTGTTTTCGGTATTCCCGCCAAGGCAAGGGACGGCGGCATCGGGGAAGCGGCTCAACTGGACCATAATAAACTTTTTGACGTCTGTGGTGAGGAGATAAAAGTTTTGCGCGCCGAAGTTGACGAGCTGAAGAAAAAGTTGGCAGACTAGCAGTCTGGAGGCACAGCCAACCAGCAACTTGGATGTAAAGCAATCCAGCAGTTTAGATACCAGGTAACTGGCAATTTAATTAACGCCAGGCCACTAAATTGCTTTACATCCAAACTGCTTTGCCTCTGAACCGACGCGCCTCCAAATTTATAAACTTCCAACATATGAAATATGCTGAAAATATAACAAATCTTATCGGCAACACGCCTCTGGTCAGGATAAATCGCGTGGCGGGTGCCGGCCCTGGCATGGTTCTGGCTAAACTTGAATACTTTAACCCGATGTCCAGCGTTAAAGACCGCATAGCCATGGCGATGCTTGATGCGGCGAGCCGTAGCGGGTTAATAAAGGAAAAAAGCCTTATAATTGAGCCCACAAGCGGCAATACCGGCATAGGCCTGGCTTTTATCTGCGCGGTGCGCGGCTACAGGCTTATGCTGACCATGCCGGAGACTATGAGCGTTGAAAGGCGCAAAATACTGAAGGCCCTTGGCGCGGAAATCGTTCTTACTCCCGGAGCCGGGGGGATGAAGGGGGCGATAGCAAAAGCTGATGAGCTTCTGGCCGCCAATCCCGGCGCTTTTATGCCCCAGCAGTTTGAAAATCCGGCCAATCCGGAGATACACAGGAAGACCACCGCGGAAGAGATTTGGAAGGACACTGACGGTGCGATAGATTATTTTGTGGCCGGGGTAGGTACCGGCGGGACTATTACCGGAGTTTCGGAAGTCCTGAAAAAGCGCCGGCCCGGAGTCAGAGTAGTCGCGGTGGAACCATTTACTTCTTCTGTCCTCTCAGGGGAACCGGCAGGGCCGCATAAAATACAGGGCATAGGCGCAGGGTTCGTGCCGGCCGTGTTCAACAGAGAGAATATAGACGAAATTATCAGGGTTCGTGACGATGAGGCCGGGCGTATGGCTAGGCGTCTGATGGCCGAGGAAGGGATATGCGCCGGGATCTCAGGCGGGGCCGCCATGCATGCCGCGGTTCTGGTGGCCGCCAGGCCGGAAGCCGCAGGTAAGGTTATTGTAGTCCTGCTGCCGGACAGCGGCGAGCGCTATCTGAGCACCTGGCTGTATGATACACCAGAGGACTAGAGGACTGGAGGACTGGGGACCGCCCTACATGCTAATCCTCTAATCTTCTAATCTTCCAATCCTCTAATGATTTAATTTAGCACTATGAAAAATACAAAAATTATGGGCCTGATGTCCGGGACTTCTGCCGACGGGCTTTCGATAGCCTTGTGTTCTGTCGGGACGGACGGCGGAGCCTTGAAGGTTCTGGCCTGTAAAACTTACTCTTACGGCGATGGTCTGCAGGGGCGTATACTTGCGGCCAAGAATATGCGCGCCGCGGAACTTTCCGGACTTGATTTCGAACTGGGCCGACTCTGGGCCGGGATGATCAGGCGTTTTTGCCTGGAGCATAAAATCAAATATAAAAATATTGCCGTTATTGGTTCGCACGGCCAGACTGTATATCATCGGCCCGGCCTAAAAGGCAATACTTTGCAGATCGGCGAGCCGGCGTTCATCGCCGAAGAGACCCGGAGGCCCGTGGTTTCTGATTTTAGACCGGCAGATATCGCGGCCGGGGGAGAAGGCGCCCCGCTCATTCCTTTCATGGACGAGTATTTATTCGGGGGGGGCAACCCCGTTGCCCTGCAGAATATAGGCGGAGTGGGCAATATCGCGTTTGTGGGGAAGGGCGTAAAAACTTCAGGCTTTGACACCGGTCCCGGCAACTCCCTGATGGATACTGCCATGGTTGAGGCTACCGGCGGAAAAATGGCTTATGATAAAGATGGGCTTCTGGCCGCGGCCGGTAAAGCCGGTCGCGCCAAGATTGAAAAATTTCTTAAACTGCCGTTCTTCGCGCTCAGGCCTCCTAAGTCTCTGGACCGGGACGCTTTTTCAGGGATGTTCCTCAAAAAACACTTTGGCCGTATACATTCCGATAATCTGAAGGACACTCTGGCGACCCTTAACCTGTTTACCGCCGCGTCCGTCGCCCTGGCTTTCAAAAAATATGCTCCGGCCGGAACCGGGAAAATCATAGTAAGCGGAGGGGGAGCGCTGAACCCTGTACTTATGCGCAATATTGCCCTGGAGCTGCCGGGAGTGAAAGTTGAAAGCGTCGCCGCCTGCGGTATTAACCCGCTGGCGAAAGAGCCGGCCTGTTTCGCGCTTATGGCCTGGATGGCGCTTAACGGGCGGATAAATCATTGCCCTTCAGCCACCGGCGCCCGCGGCCCCCGCGTGCTGGGGAAACTTATATTGTAAAATATATATGATGAAGGAAAATAAAGCCGTTTTTTCCGGAGAACTTAAGAATATCCTTAAAGGCGTTTCCCGGACACTTTATCTCAGTATAAAAATCCTGCCTGAGCCGTTGAAAACCTCTATGGCGATGGGGTACCTTGTCGCCCGAACCATGGATACAGTGACTGACTGTCCCGCTCTGGACGCCGGGGGCAAGCGTGAGATGTTAGCCCTGTTCAGAGGCCTGGAGAACAAGAATAACGCCTGGGCGCTGGGCGGCCGGATAAAGCAGGCGGCGCAGAGCATTTCCAATCAGAAAGAAAAAAAGCTGCTTTTTAAATTCGAAAAGATAGCCGCTCTTTACGCCGCCTTTTCCGAGTCGGAACTGGCCCCGCTTAAGGCGCTGGTGGACGGCGTGGCGAAGGGGATGGAGATGGACCTTGACGCTTTTGGCCGCGGCGGAGTGGTCGCGCTACAAACCGAAGACGACCTCAAGAAATACTGTGTCCTTATCGGCGGGGAACCCGGAATTTTCTGGTCCCGGCTCTATCGTGAAACCATCCGCCGCAATAATATAAATTTCGGCAAGTTCCCTTCGGAGAGAGACGCCGGGCTTATCGGCTCTGCCCTGCAGATAACTAATATTTTGAAGGATATGTCCGCCGATTTGCGCATCGGCCGCTGCTATCTGCCCCAGCCGGATCTTGCCAGCGTGGATCTTAAGCCCGGAGACCTGCTGGACCCCGCGAAAATGGACCGTTTGCGCCCGGTTGTTTATAAATGGATATGCTGGGCCGTAGATCAACTTGATTTGAGCGAAGAATTTCTGGCTTCTATCCCTAAGACTGAATTGGCGCTGCGTGCCGCTTTTATCTGGCCGATTTACTGGGCTATGGATACCCTTCAGGAAATAGCGAAAGCGAACCTTCTTGATCCGTTATGCTGTCCGAAGATAAAAAGAAGCAGGATCTACTCCACCATAGCGCGCACCCCCCAGTTGATCCTTAGCAACACAGCTTTTGCCAGGGGCTACCGCTTCAGGCGGGAGACCCTGATAGTGGCGATATCCGGCAGATAGTATGAAAAGAGAAAACATAAAACTCGCGGCCGCAGTTGTCTCAGCCGTATTTGTTTTTTGCTCCTGCGCTGTCCACAAAAGCGAACTGCTTATTGAAGAGGAGCGTCGCGCCGGGCTGGAAATGCAATCTATTCAGGATATGATCTCTTCCCGGGCCATTCCGCCCGTGGAATTTGAGCTCGGTTCCGCGACGCTGCTTAGAAGTTCTTTCGATCTCCTTGATCGCGTCGCTCAAATTCTTCTGCGTCATCCCAAACTTAAGTTTATTGTAGAGGGGCATACGGATGATACCGGCGGCGACGAGTGGAATGAAAGGCTTTCTCTTGAGAGGGCGGGCTCAGTAAAACAGTATTTAGCCGCCAAGGGTATCTACCCTGATTTTATCAAGGTATACGGGTTCGGGCACACCCGCCGCATTACGGAGGACACCTCTGAGAGGGGCAGGGCTTTGAACCGCAGGGTGGAATTCTTTCTCACGACCAGAGATTGGGAAACAATTTTCTGACATTTTTAAATTAAAAAAACCGCGCTTATATAAAAAGCGCGGTTTTTTTATGTCATTTTTATGTTCAGCCTGAAAATTGCAGCTGCAAGTAACTGATCAGCCGGCCTTGGTCTGATACTTGTAGGCGAATTTGGAGCGTTTGTGGGGGGGCGTTATCTGGTGCTCCGACCACTCAAAGTTCTTGCCGGCTATCCTTATCTGGTCCCCGGGCAGCACTCCAGCCTTCTTCAGGGCCTTGTCCAGGCCGATAAGCTTAAAGATCCGCCTGAGGCGGTTGATAGAGTCGGGCTGGTTGAAGTTGGTCATGGCTATTATGGTTGTCAGAGTGTCGCTATTAGCCTCCATCAGGCCGTCCTCAGCCATGCTTATCGTGAAACCTTCTTTTACCGGCTTGTGCAGGGCTGTTGCGTCCAGGTCCAGTTCCGGTTTATATACCACCGGTTCCTTTATTTTGGGCAGGAGGGCTATT
This sequence comes from uncultured Elusimicrobia bacterium, assembly GCA_903867985.1. GTDB lineage: Bacteria > Elusimicrobiota > Elusimicrobia > Elusimicrobiales > UBA9959 > YA12-FULL-51-18. Next base: position 29,178 of record CAIPTO010000029.1, read on the forward strand.
ATGTAGTCCAACAGGCCTGTAACCCCGAGCCCGGTGGCCGCGGAGATAAGGAACACGGGGTGTTTTTTATATTTTTTTGCGAGAGCCGCGTGAACTTTCTTCGCCTCGGGAAGATCGGCTTTGCTGACCGCTATGATGCGCTGTTTCTTTGCCAGTTCGGGATGATAAGTCTTTAGCTCTTTTGCGATTACCGCCACCGAGTCTACTGGCTTGAATTTGCCGAATCCCGCCGGGTCCACCAGGTGTATCAGCATCTTGGTTCTGAGAACATGCTTTAAAAACAGATCTCCCAGGCCCTTACCCTCGTGCGCGCCCTCAATCAGGCCGGGTATGTCGGCCGCGGCAAAACTCTTGCCCTTGTGGGATACTATGCCCAGATGGGGGCTGAGCGTGGTGAAGGGGTAAGCCGCGATCTTTGGCTTTGCGGCGGAGATGGTGGAGAGAAGGGTGGATTTGCCGGCGTTGGGAAAGCCCACCAGACCCACATCCGCCAGAACGCTCAATTCCAGATCGGCGGTGAATTCCTGGCCCGGCTCACCATTTTCAGAGATTTTTGGAGCGGTATTGAACTTAGTCTTAAAAGAGGTGTTTCCGCGCCCTCCGCGTCCTCCGCGGGCGGCGAGGAATCTGTCCCCGTGGGATTTCAGGTCCGCTACCACGCGGCCTTCAAATTTTACGAGGGTGCCGCACGGCACATACATCAATATATCCGCGCCCTTAAGGCCGCTCATGTTCTTGCTCTGGCCCGGCCCGCCTTCAGTGGCTCTGATATGTGGGTGGTTGGCAATTTCATGCAGCGTGGTGATATTGGTGGAAGCCTCGAAATATATATCGCCGCCCTTGCCGCCGTTCCCGCCGTTGGGGCCGCCGTAGGGCACGAATTTCTCTCTGCGGAAGGAGGCGCAGCCGTCTCCGCCTTTCCCCGCCCGCAAATAGACCCTGGCGGTATCGACGAAATCAGTGCGTTCGGAATGTCCTTGTTTTTGCATAGGTGAATTTCTTTCTTGTAATAAAAAACCTCCTAATTTAATTTAGGAGGTTTTTAAATAGCGGCGGGGTTTATTTTGCGACCTGAGGATAAACGCTTATCTGCTTCTTGTTGCGCTTTGCCCACTCGAATTTAACCACGCCCGTCACTTTGGAAAAAAGTGTGTCATCGGAACCGATCCCCACATTGAGGCCGGGCAGAAATTTAGTGCCCCGCTGTCTTACCAGCACTTCGCCGGCTTTGACATTCTGGCTGCCGTAGCGCTTGACGCCGAGGCGTTGACCGTGACTGTCTCTTCCGTTAGTTGATGAACCTTGGGATTTTGTTCCTGCCATAATTAAAAACCTCGTTGTTGCGTTGTGCGCGCCTGATCATTCAGATTGTTTAGTTATAGGCCGGTAGTATCTGCGACTTACCTTACAGCCTGGTCACCTGCAACCTGTTAATTCCGGCGATTGTTCAGGATAGCTGAATTTCTTTTACCTGAAGTTCAGTCAGTTCCTGACGATGGCCCGAGCTTTTCTCATAGGCCTTTTTGGGACGTTTTCTGAAAACGATAATTTTGTCGCCTCTGAGGTGTCTTACGACCTTGGCCGTTACTTTAGCCGAGGGAGACTTGCCGGTGGTCGCGCCCTTTTCTTCCTGTGACGCGGTCCACAAAGCCTTGAAAGTCACTTCCTCGCCAGCTTTAGCCGTGAGCCTTTCTACCTGCAAAATTTCGCCGGGGATTACCCAATACTGCTTACCGCCTGTTTCGATTATTGCGTACATAGTATGTATATGTTAGCAAAACAAACATTTTTTTGCAATCAAAATCAACGTTGAAATCGGAGCCCAAAAAAAGGATAATTGAACTTAATGAGCAACTTTCCAAGGATTCCGGTGCTGGTCTACCATAAGATAGCCGGTCCCTCCGAATATGACGCCAATCCAAACACCTGTGTCACACCCGCCAATTTTGAGAGGCAGATGGATCTTATGGCCCTGATGGGGTACAAAACCGCGGATCCCGCGGAATACTTTAAGGCCAGGCTGGGCCTGGCGTCCAGACTCCCTAAAAAGCCGTTTCTTATAACTTTTGACGACGCCTTTGAAAGCGTGTTGACCCGGGCGCTGCCGGTTTTGGAAAAGAAGGGCTTTTCCGCCGCGCTCTTTATGGTTTCGTCCGGCTTTGGCCGCAGCGCTTTCTGGGACGAAGAAACCGATGATTCACCCAACAGACTGCTTGAACCGTCCGGGCTTAAAAAGCTCAGGGACGCGGGTTGGGTGATAGGTTCCCACGGCGTTTCCCACCGTAATTTTACAGATCTGGACTGCACCTCGCTGAAGGACGAAGCTTCCCTTTCAAAAAAAGAGCTGGAGGAGGCGCTGGGGTCAGAAGTCTCATGGTTCGCTTATCCTTACGGGGCTTATAGTCCGGAGGCTAAACGCGCCCTGGCCGAGGCCGGTTATACGATGGGTTTTGCCACTGAGGAGGGGGACGGCGGCCTCTTTTCCGTCCCGCGCCGCATTATCAGCGGGAAAAGCGGGCTTTTAAATTTCGCCTTACGCCTGCGTCAGGCGGGGAAGATATCTATCCGATGAACCTCGCACTGATCCTGCACGCGCTTTCAGTTAACAATGGCGTATCGCGGGTTGTCTTGTCGCATGCCCGGGAATTTTCCGCGGCGGGGCATGAGACCCATATTTATGCTTCCCGCCTGCTCCTGTCGGAAGAGGATAAAAAAAATATTCCTCATAACGTTTTTCTGCACAGGTTCCCCTGCCTGCGCGGATCCAACAGGATCTGGGCAACGCCTTTTGGGGCGCTTCTGCCGTTTCTTAATAGCAGTCATGATCTGGTTATCAGCCATCTGCTGACCGTCTGGCAGGATGTTATCGTAATGCATAACGATCCGCAGCCGGTGGAGGTGGAAAAGATGTCGCTCGTGCCGTTCACTATAGATCGGCCGCGACTGCGCACAAAAAACAGGTTCATACGGACTTTTATAGAGGGGAAGCGTTTTGCTCCGGAGCGCTATAAAAGCGTGGTGGCTTTTTCAGGGCGTTCCGCCGCAGAGATAGCCAGGGTATACGGTGTCCCCCATGAGCGGATAAGGAGGATACGGCACGGGGTTGACTCCTCGCGGTTTTCGCCGGCCTGGCGCATGGCCCGCCGCGCATCCGCGCGCTCGTCGCTGTCCCTGTCCTCCGACGAGCTTGCTTTTGTTTACATCGGCGATTCCTGGAAAGGGCTTGAATTCGCCATTAAGGGTATTGCCGCCGCCTGTTGCGGTAAAAAAAGCGTTCTCATAGCGTCCGGGCCTTTTCACGGAGAGCAATTCTCCGCCCTGGCAGGCGAACTGGGGTTAAAGCTGATCTGCAAAAATGATTGGTCCGATATACGCGATCTTTACAGCGCTGGAGACGTCTTTATAAATCCGACGCCCATGGACACTTTCGGTCTGGCGGCGCTTGAAGCGATGGCGATGGGGCTTGCAATAATTACCACCAAATATGCGGGGGTAAGCGAATTTTTTAAAGACGGAGAGAACGCTTTCATACTTGAATGTCCCTGGGATACGCAGGCGATCGCGGACATGGCCGATCGCCTTTGGGATCCGGCTTTCAGGGATAGTGTCTCCTGCAGGGGCGCCGAACTGGCCGCCGGACTTTCCTGGGAGAAGCCGGCCCGTGACCACCTTGCGCTCTATCGGGAAATAATAGAGGCAAGGCAGTCTGGATGTAAAGCAATTTAGCTGCGAGAAGCAAAGCCTATAGATGTAAAGCGGTCTAGCTAAATTGCCGGCCTGCTTTGCCTCTCGGTTGCTAGATCGCTTTGCATCTAAGTTGCTGAACTGCTGCTACTCTACCGATGCCCGAAAGGCCTAGTAAATCCAGGGCCGTTAGCCACTTACAGCCCGGCTGTTTTTAAGCGATACTATAAAAGCAGCCGGGGATAAAGTAATTGGAGAAATTATTATTATGAAACGACACCTCAAGATAGCGGCCTTTTGTTTTACTCCGTTTTTTGTTTTTCCATTTTGCGCGTTCTCGGCCGGAGATCCCGGTCTCTTGACTGTGAACCCCGCCGGTCAAAGGGACGGATCGATGCCCGGAGAAAAGTTTCGGGACGCGTCCGCCATATCATCCCCTGTGGAGAAAGACGGCATCAAAAATACAGCTGCGGTTTCTGAACTCAAAACGGCGAAAAGTAAAGTTGATGGCAGGGGCTATACCGAATTCGACGATTTTAATAATGTCAGCGATCCGCTTTACCGGGAAGGCGCTAAAGTCTTTCTAAAAAAGGCCATTGATGAAGACCTGACCACTAAGACCGGAACTCCGGAACTCATGCGGGATGCGCCGGCCGATATTCCTTCCGCCACTGTACTACCTGTCCGGACAAAGGAGGAAGATGAAAACAAAGCCCAGATACTTCCCCCGAAAAAAAACCGGTTGATAAAACTGATCCCGGCCGACCCTGTTAAAAGCAAGTCAACGTTGTAAAGAATGCCGCTTGCAGAACAACTGCTGCTCTGCTGTTTTACGGCATTCATAGCGCAAAGTGCCGGGACTTTTGTATTTGCATGCCGGTTCCGGAAGTAATAAAATAGAGTCGTTAAGTAACCTTGGAGGTGATATGCTCAGAGACACATCCGACCTTTTCGTTAACACCGTTTTACAGGTATGGGCTAAGTTCGTCGCCCATATTCCGGCCCTCATAGCCGCCCTGATATTTATCGTCTGCGGCTTGTTTCTCGCCAGGGCGCTCAGTTCCCTCCTGGAACAGTTCCTTCGGAAAATAAAACTTGATTCATACACCAGCCAGGTCGGGATCAATGAAATCATGGTGCGCTGCGGTTTCGGCCGTTCGCCTTCCGCTATCCTGGGCTTCATCGTTTACTGGTCGCTAATCATGGTGTTTTTTGTCACAGCGGCTAATATCCTTGACCTTAGTGTAATCTCCAATATTTTTGAGCGCTTTATTTTATATTTTATTCCCAAGATAGTGGCAGCCATCTTTATCGCTTTCGGCGGCCTTATGTTCGCGAAGTTTATGGCTGATGTGGTGACCAATTCCGCCACGGCTAATAATCTTCGGGGCGGGCGATCTCTTTCAAAAATCGTGAACTTTGTCATCTTGGTATTTACCGCCATAGCCGCCGTGGAACAGCTGGGAATAGAGATGAAGATCATACGCTCCAGTCTGAATATTTTATTTGCCTCACTGGGCCTGGCCTTCGCTATCGCGGTCGGCTTGGGCGCCAAGGATATCGCCCATGGCATCATTAAAGGCATGTTCACCGAGAATAAGGACGAGAAGTAGAAGAAGTTTGGTGAATTAGCGAGTTTTATAACAAACAAAAAGGCCCGGAATTTATTCCGGGCCTTTTTAATTGTTTGCTATCTGATACTCACGCGCTAATCCAGGTAATCCCTGAGCATCTTGCTTCGCGAGGGATGGCGGAGTTTCCTTATGGCCTTGGCCTCTATCTGACGCACGCGCTCGCGTGTAACGCGGAATATCTTGCCTACTTCCTCCAAAGTCCGCGGGTAGCCGGATTCTATGCCGAAGCGCAGCTTTATAATTTTGGCTTCTCTGTCGGTAAGGGTGTCCAGTATCTTCGTTACTTCCCGGCGTCTGAGCAGATCCATAGCCGAGTGGGACGGCGGCAAGCCGCCCTTATCCTCAATGAAGTCTTCAAGATGTGAATCCTCATCCTCGCCAATCGGGGTTGATAACGAGATCGGATCCTGCATGATCTTAAGGGCGTTCTTCACTTTGTCCATGGAGATGTGAAGGTGCTTTGAATATTCCTCTATTGCAGGATCGCGGCCGAATTCCTGCCGGTACTTCCGGGTGACCTTCATGAGTTTTGAGACCATTTCCTTCATGTGCACCGGGATGCGGATGGTGCGGGCCTGGTCAGCAATGGCGCGGTTTATTGACTGGCGTATCCACCAGGTTGCGTAGGTGGAGAATTTGAAACCGCGCTTGTATTCGAACTTTTCAACGGCTTTCATAAGGCCCAGACCGCCTTCCTGTATCAGGTCGGAAAGTTCAAGGTTTGAATTAACATGCTTCTTGGCGATGGACACCACCAGCCGCAGGTTTGCCTTGATGAGCTTGAGCTTGTCCTGCAGGATCTGGTCTTCCAGAAAGGTGATCTTATCGTTCAGAGTCATGAAGTCGTCGGGACTTATCGGCAGCGTCCGGATGAGATGCTTTTCGCGCTCTTTTATGGCCGCGATGTTATCCAGCGCCGCTTCCACTTCGGTCGGATTGTAGCCCCACTTGGATTTAAAGGCGGCGGGTTTCATGCGGTTCCTGCGCACCAGTTCGTAGTCGATCTTCAGTTTTCCGAAGTCGCCGTACTGCTTCTGGTATTTTTCCAGTTCAGTACGGTATTCCTTGATCTTGTGCGCCAGGTTCTTGATCTTGTTGGTGAGGCGTTTTATTTTTTCCTGGTTAAGGTCCAGGTTGATTATTGTTTTAACGATATCCTTGCGTTTTTTGTCTATAATCGCGGCGATATTTTTCTTCTGTTCGTTCGGGAGCTTGGGCTTGTTGAAACGTTCGGTAAGCTTGGCTATTTCTTTTTCAGTTTTCGTGATGAGATTTGCGACATTCTTCATCTTGCGTTTCATGGCGGAGAGTTCCTGGTTGGATTTGCGGCCGCGGGGCATTAGCTCCTTGGTCGTCATCTCCTCCTGTTCGATCAGGTTCTCCCAGTTGCGTATTTCCCGCATGGTGATGGGGGATTCCAGAACCAGCATGCGGAGCTCTTTCTCGCGTTCGCGGGAGTTCCTGGCGAGCGTTACTTCCTCATCGCGGGTCAGAAGCGGGACTTTGCCCATTTCGGAAAGATACATTCTTATGGAATTTGAAACATCCGGTGCAGAGTCCCATTCTTCGGTGTACGCCTCGCGTTCCGCAGCGGCGACCATCTTGAACTTCTTGCGGTCCACAACCTCGATGCCGAGGTCCTCCAGAGTGCCCATGAGAGTGTCTATTTCCTCGCTGGACATGGAGGCGTTGGTTAGAGAACGGTTTATCTCTTCAAGGGTTATGTAGCCGTGCTCCTTGCCGAGTTCCACAAGATCTTTTAAAGCTTTTCGTGCCTGCGCCATATATTTCTCCTTCCCTATTTCATTTAGTTCGGTTAAATTTACTAAAAATCCGTCTTTGCCGTGGTCTTTAAGAGCGCCGAAAGGGCCATGTATTCCGCCATCTCGGCCTGCTTAAGCGAGCCCATGCGGCTCTTAAGCTCTTTCCTCTTGCGCTCCAGTGAAAGTCTGCGTATTGTTTCCGCGGCCTTGGCCGCGTTCTGGGGCGTGTTCATGTCCGGTCCCAGTTCTTCGACCGAGAGTTTCATGATAAGCGGGGCATATTCCGGGAAGAGTTCAATTAACCTGGAAATAGTTTTAGAAAGGTCAGAACCCTCCATGTCCCTGATGGCCGAAAATAGGCTTTTTGAAATAGGGCTCTGGAAGTCGGTCGCCGTCAGTTCTTTGGCTTGGGATATCAGTGAGGCGTCCTTTATCAGCAAATGGATAAATCCCTGCTCTATGGCCGGCACTTCCGGAAGTTTTGGGGTTTCAACTTCCCGATTTTTGCTGTCAGCGGGTCCGCTCACGGCGTAGACGGATTTTTTCTTAAGCTGTCGCAGAATAGATTCCTGGGTGACATCGAAACGGGTCGCCAGTGTTTTTACCCATTCGCTTTTTAGTATTTCATCGGTTTGCTTTACCACGGTGTCCAGGAGAGCCTCTATTATTTTGGCTTTATCCTGTGACGCCATGGCCCCCGTGCGGTTTCTCAATAGCGCTGAAATACGGAATTCCAGAGGGTCGGCGGCCTGCACTAGTTTGGCGTCAAAGGCTTCCCGGCCGTATTCGTTCAGGTATTCGTCCGGATCCAGGCTTTCACCCAGGTCCGCAACTTTTACGTACATGCCGGCGTCCATAAATATATCCGAAGCTCTCACGGATGCTCTGATGCCGGCGTCGTCCGCGTCGAACATCAGGATGGTGTCCTTTGAATATCGTTTTATAAAAGCGGCGTGATCGGTTGACAGGGCCGTGCCAAGCGGCGCCACGGCGAATGTGACGCCGTGCTGGTGGGCGGCTATTACGTCCATATAGCCTTCCATGATCAGCATTCGCCCCTCTTTGCGGATTTGGGGCAGAGCTTCATAAATGCCGTAAAGGGTTCGCCGTTTTGAGAAAAGAGGGGTTTCGGGGGAATTGAGGTATTTGGGCTGCTGTCCGTCTTCCAGTGCCCGGCCCCCGAAAGCCGTTATATCTCCGGCTGCGTTGCGTATGGGGAACATCACACGGTTTCTGAAATAGTCCGAGACCAGTCCGTTTGCGCGCAGGGCGCCGAGCCCCGCCGTTACCATAAGTTCTTTTGAAAATCCTTGCCGCGCAAGTTCAGAGGTAAGGGACTGTTCATCGGGCGGGGCGAAGCCGAGGCCGAAACACTCCACGGTCGCCTTGTTTATCTTCCTGCCTCCCAGATACAAGCGCACCTTTTCCCCATTGGAGGAAAACAGCAGTTTTTTGTAGAATTCGGCGGCTGCGGACATTATTTTTTTCAGGTCCAGGCGCTCGCGTTCCTTGGCGCTCAACTGATGATATTCTGTCTCTGTCCATTGTATGCCGGCTTTCTGGGCAAGTTTTTTCAGGGCCTCAACGAAAGTCAGGCCCTCTATCTTCATTACGAAAGTGAACATGTCTCCGCCCTCACTGCAGCCGAAGCAGTAGAAGAACTGCTTGTCCTGGCTGACATTAAAAGAGGGGGTTTTCTCGTTGTGAAAGGGGCAGACGGCCTTATAATTGCGGCCGGCTTTCCGGAGTTCTGGTATATAATCCCGCACAACATCCACAATGTCGAGTTTTTCCCTTATGGAATCTGAGATGCCGTGAGAATTCATTATATATTGGCTGACTGTTTCGCGCTATCCTGGGCCGTTAAGTTTAAGCAAGGACGAGTAAAATGTCCCCGCGCCGCCTTGCGGAGCGCGGGGACAAGGCAAGACCCCTGGGTTAGTAAGAAGGTCTTCTGTTCTTACGCAGCTTGCGTCGCATTTCCTCTGATTTCAGTTTTCTTTTCAGGCTGGGGGAAAGGTAATGCTCCCGGCGTTTAATCTCTTTCAGAATGCCTATTTTTTCGCATTCATGCTTAAAGCGCCTGAGGGCCTCCTCTATGTTTTCTTCATCTCTGAGTTTAATGAACACCACAAATATCACCACCTTCTTTAGAGGGCTGGAGGATTGGAAGACTAGAGGACTGGTTAACAAGGACGAACCTTATGTCGTCAGTCCTAAACATGTTGGTCTTACTTTCCTCTTTTAAAATCTGGTCACACTGCCTGCATCAGCTGTTTTCATCCTGGAGGCCAGTTCATCTTGCGGCCTGCTAGCAGATGGTAGTGAAGATGGTCTACCGTCTGGCCGGCTTTGCGGCCGTTATTGGCTACGAGTCTGAAACTTTCGGCTACGCCCAGCTTCTCCGCTATTTCTTTGGCTGCGTACTGGAGTTTGCCCAGAAGTTGCACGTCTTCCGGTGTTGCTTCAGAGAGCCGGAGGATATGCTTCTTGGGGATGATTATAATATGAGTGGGGGCCTGCGGATTTAAGTCCTGAAAGGCCGCCAAGTCATCCGTCTCATGCACGAATCTTGCGTTGATCTCGTGCTCCGCAATTTTGCAAAAAATGCATTCCGCCATCATTATCACTATATTTTATTAGTTTTGGAGGTATATAGCAAGCCAGCTCGAAGTTAGTGGCTGGCGGCGGGTGAAAGGTGATCAACCGCGTATCAAAGTCACTGGCCTGAATCCTGCAGTTCAAGGCGCGTCTCATTAACTTTCAGGCTAGAACTCCGACAGGGGAAGTACGGATTCCTTAAACTTTCGGGGATTGAACTCCGATGGCAGCTTGGATTTAGAGCTTTTCCTTATCCTTACGGCCGCTACGCCCGCTTTGCGGGCCTGGATAATGTCCGCGTCCGAAGCGGCGAAATACAGAATGAAGGGTTTTTTTTCCAGGAATTCGTATTTCTGATTCTCATTCTCGGCGAAAAAGAAAATGTCGGCCAGCGGTTTCCATCTTTGGACCAGAGAGTCGGCGCCGGCCGGATCTCTCTGGCAGAGAATGTCAACTTTAAAGCCGAAGACCCTGAAAAACCAGGCGGCCATCCATGGCGCGGGTTTGGTGCGTTCAAGCTTGTAGGCGCGGTTAACTGCGTTCCAGTAATCCTTTGACCCAGGCTCTACTTTCTCGTCCAGAGCGCTCTGGAAGGCGGGCGTGGAAAAAACCAGGCCGTCGTCATATTCAAAGCCAACGCGAAGTCCCATAAGAGTGAAGACGCTGAAGAAAACCGCCCATGTCGCGGCCAGAAAAGAGAATATTTTTAGGCGCAAAAGCCACTTTTTTAGAAAACCATCCAGAGCCTGCAGCATTATTGGGTCCTCGTTATCCTGATGAGATCAGGCTTCGGCGTCACCGTCTGACGGGAAAAACACCAGCCAAGCACTTCCCTCAGGAACCGTTTAGAATTAGCGAACTCGGTCGCGCTGGCAAGCAGGGAATAATCCTTGTCGGTCACTATGGAGTCCGGGACCGCTATCCTGTAGATATGGTCCGGCTTTACCGGCGAGCCTTCAATCATCATCAATTCCACTGCCGGCCCGCGCATCCGGATTTCCATGCCGGAGACGCTGATATCGTCGGAGGCCGGTCCCTCCATCACCCTTTGCAGGTCGGAACCCCTGATCTTGACGAAAACCACACTGGTATCGAATGGGAGCACCCTGTAGAGATCCCCGGTTGTCACGGGACCTTTTAAAATGTCTCCTCCCAGCACGGAATTGTTGATGATCGCGGCGTTTGATCTGGCCCAGCGTTTAACGCAATCGGCCGTGAAATTTCCCAGAGGGGAATCGACTACGCCGCTGTTAAGTTTTGCTGCGGAGAGTGATGCGGGGGAATTCTCCGACTTCCGGATGTCTGAGGCGGCCGTTCCCACGCGCTTTGAAAAAAGTTTTTGGATGAGGGCGCGCTGCCTGTTGACGGTTTCAAGAGTGGCCGCGTCCTCACCGTATTTATCCCTTTCAAGACGGATGTTTCTGGCCCCGACGCCCATGAGTCGGCCCGTGCCCGGCTCGAAAGAAAGCTCTATCCTGGCGGCGGACATGAGTTTTTGAGGTGCGGATACTATCCAGGTCCTGTTTACGCGCATCGGTTTTTTAATGCCGGGGTCGTCAGTTATAACCAAGTCCAACCGGGGAAGTTTCTCCAGGAAGGAGACGTAAAAATCCTTGGCGGCCTGCTTTTTGGGGTTAACGCTCAGGAGCAGTATTGTGACGCGCGCCCCGGCGTCTTTCAGAGATTTTACAGAACGCTCTATCTCATAGCTTGCTTTTTCCAATTTGTAGTTGGACAGGTATCGCTGGGTATTGGCTTTGGCTGGTTCCATGATGGTAATAGCCAGGAAACCTATCCGTGTCCCGCCGGCAGAAACTATCTGCTGGCTTTTTATGAAAGGCGGCTTTTTGTTGTTTCGCAGGTAAAGATTTGAGGCCAGAACCGTAAACGATGAGACCCTGACCAACTTTTCAAGGTCGGCCGGAGAAAGTACAAGGTCTTCCGGTCCCAAAGCGGAAACCGCGTAGGGGACGGTGTTCATGCAGGCGGCTACCGCTCCGCCCTTGGTCAAATATCCCTCAGGAGTATCGCTGAACCAGTTGCCCAGATCCACCGCTAGCTTTGGATTTTTTTCCCGGTCGTAAACTTTTCGAAAGACCGCGTAGCCTCCTGTTTTGCCTTTTTCGCTTCCGGAATCGGCCCCGGGCCTGGCCCAAAGCCAGCCCCCGGAGCGGGCGGTGGCGTATATGATTATTTTGTCTGTTTTAGTACAGGCTGAAAGTGAAAACAGCAGCAGGGCGGCGAGTGCCGGGCGGATTATCCCGCCGGACAAATACCCGCGTCGTCCGGACGATTTGGTGCGGAGTGTGTGTCGGATGATGTGTTTCATCTTTGAATAAGGTGTATCTCTGGCAGTCCCAGGCGCTTAGTTCTCCAGTTTTATAAATCTGGGGCCTGCCGGCAACTTAAGCGGGGAGGTCTCTTTTATATCTTTTATCAGGAAATCTCTGACCGGGAGAGCCGTATCCGTGATATCCCTGCCTTCACTGAAAGTTCTTCCGCCGGACCCTCCGCTGGTGAGATAATTATTCGTAACCACTGTGAATTCCGATTCCGGCGTTATAACCTTGCCGTATCTCTCCAGAATAAGATCCGTAATTTCACCTTCCGGGGATAGCCTGAATTTTGCCGTCAGACCGGACATCTGCATTTTGGCTTTGCCGCCGCCGAGATTGTATTTTATCAGTTTCTGAAGCTGCGCCCCGGTCATTTTCAGCGTTACGAGAGTGTTCTCAAAAGGCATAACCTGGTAGATGTCGCGCATTTTCAGGACGCCTTTCTTCATATCGGAGCGTATGCCTGCGGTGTTCTGGAAAGCTATCTCGGTGCCGGCCTGGCGTCGCATGGCGTCGGTCATCCAGTTGCCTATGGGGGAATTGAGGCCGTTAGCGTCAAAGCCCAGGTCGGCTTCGCTGCTTCCCAGCGGCATATCCATTTCCTTATTCACCGACACGCTGAACTTTTTTATGGTTTCAGTGACTTTCTGGTCTTCGCCGGTAGTGTCCGTCCAAAGCGGGATAAGCTCATCCTTGGCGCCTTTGAACTTTCCCGTGGCGTCATCGAATTCCAGATCTATCCTGCTGACATCGGTGAGCCCGAAGTAGCTTTCGGCGATCAGGACCCCGCTTTGGTCGTCGTGATAGCCTTTCAGGAGTCCGACATGATTGTGTCCGCCTATTACCACGTTGGCCCCTTTGGCCGCCCTGGCTATCGCCAGGGTTCCGTAGGAGGAGGTCTCAGCATCGGTGAATGTCCAGGTTGAAATATCAGTTTTTGGACCGACGCCTGCGCCGAATCCGAGATGGGCCAGAATTATTATGGCGTCCGGATTTAATTTTTTTACTTCCTCCGTCCACTTGGCGGCCTCCATATTTTCGTCCCTGAACTCAAGGTGCTTTACATAAAGCGGAAAAGTGGAGGTGCTCGTATGCCTGCCGGCGAGGCCGATTACGGCTATCTTTTTGCCGGCTTTTTCAATAATGGCGTAGGGCTTAAGGTAGGATGGCTCCTTGCCGGTTTCTTTTACATAAACATTAGCTCCCAGCCATGGGAAAGAAGACCCTGACAACATGAGCTTTAAGTTGTCTTCGTTGTAATCGTACTCATGGTTCCCTACTGTCGCAGCCGAGTAGCCCAGCTGGTTCATCAGCGTGACGGAGGCAACGCCTCTGGTGAGGCTGCCTTCAGGAGTGCCCTGGAAGGTGTCGCCGGAATCAAGCAGTATATAGGGATTTTTTCCACGGTTGACGAGTGAGGAAAGAGCGGCGAAGCCTCCTATGGTGCGGGTGGAATTCTCTTTATCCCATCTGGCGGGCCGCGCGGAGTACCATCCGTGAACATCGCTGGTGTGGTATACGGAGATGGTCAGGGCTGAAAGGTCGGGTCTGGGTGTAAGGGCTAAGAATGCCAGGAAAAACAATACTTTTTTCATTATATCACCTTATGTAAATTAGGAATCAGACTACATCCTACTAAATTTCAGGGCGCCAAATAAAAACGCGGGAAGGTTTTGCCTTCCCGCGTTCTTTGCGCTCGAAGCGTAGATTAACGCTTTGAGAACTGGAATCTCTTTCTGGCTTTCGGCTGGCCGGGTTTCTTTCTTTCCACCATTCTGGGGTCCCTGGTCAGGAAACCGGCTTTCTTCATAGATGAATGGAAGCTGTCTCCGAGGCTGGCTATAGCGCGGGCCACGCCGTGACGTATGGCGCCGGCCTGGCTGGCGAGTCCGCCGCCGTTGACTTTGGCTATGCAGTCAAATTTCTGGTCTTTGGCAAGATCAAAGGGAGAAGTAATAACATACCTCAGGCGGGGATTGTTGCCGAAGTAAACTTCCGGGGTTTTTGTATTGACGGTTACTTTGCCTTCTCCGCCCTGGACCAATTTTACTTGGGCCACGGAAGTCTTACGTCTGCCTGTCGCCGTTATAATGTTTTTATCCATAAAAATTATCCTTTTATGACTGACGCTTTTCTGTCGTTTTTAGTTCCGTACTGGTCCTGTTCTCCCACGAACATCTTGAGCCTCTTCATGCGGCCGTGGCGCAGTTTGTTCGAGTCGAGCATACGTTTGACGGCGAGCTCAAGAACCTTGGTGGGGTCCTTTTCCATCTGTCTTTTGTAGGGAATGGTTTTCGCGCCGGCGGCGTAGCCGGAGTGGCGGAAGTAGAACTTATCCTCTTCCTTGTTGCCGGTAACTTTTACTTTGGCCACATTTGTGACCACGACGAAGTCTCCGCCGTCCATGGTAGGGGTATAGGTCCGTTTATGTTTGCCGATGAGCAGGATGGCGATTTTTGAGGCGAGCCTGCCGAGGATCTGTTCTGTGGCATCGAAATAATGCCATTTCCTGGTTGTGTCCACTTCTTTGGCACTGGGTAAAGTTGTTTTTTGTATCATAGTACACAATTGTAACAATTTTTCCGCCTGATGTAAACTTTTATTCGCCGTTCCAGATTTTTCCCTGATTGCAGAAGCGTTTTTTCGCTATCCCGCCTGAGCCGAAAAAATCCGTGCTCCTGGTCAGTTCGGAGATCCCTGGGTCGCCGGCCCGGTAGCGTTCGATATATGTGGACAGCGTAGATGCCTCGGAGGAGCAGGTGGGGGGAGGGAAGTAACACAGGAAATATTTAACGCTCCGCTGCATCTTCAGAAGTCTTATGTCGCAAGGCGCTGAGCGGAGAACGTCGTCGGGGCAATCGGTCGCCTTCATAAGCCACATGTATTCCGACTCCGATATCTCTCTGAAGCCGGCGCTCATCAGCTTCTCGGCCTCGGCTGTGAGCTTCTCCTCTTCCGGGGTCGCAACGGCCTCATAATGCATAAGCCAGGTCTTTTCGCCTGTGAGCGCCAGCCAGTAGGCCTGCATTCCTTCCACTGTCAGGCGTCCGCCCGGGTCATAAACAGGGAGTCCCTTAAGGTCGCGCAGGGTGAATATATCACGCAGCGTTATGCCTTTTTTTTCAAAAAAAATGATGGCGTCGCGGGTCAGGTAGCTTTGGTAACTCTTAAAGCCGGTCAGTGTCAGAATGAGTCTGACGCCGTACTTTTCCTGCTTCTCTAATATAAGGCCGTTGGTGTAAACGGTCTTGGCGCGCAGATAATCCACGGCCCCGTTGCGCTCGGCGCGGTGTATGGCGCTGAGCAGCTTGAGATCCTCAGGAGAAGCGGCGGTTTTTTTATCATCAGCCTCTCCGCGATCCCGCAGTTCGTCCAGCAGTTGGCTATTGGAAAGGAGATTGAAATTTATCTTATCCAGGCGTTCCCGCGCTTTAGCGTTGCCTGGTTCGGCTTTCAGCATCCGGGCGTAGAGGTCAGCGGCTGTCTTCAGGTCGGCCTTGGCCTCGCAGGCCTCTGCCAGTCCTAATATGGCGTTGAGATCGTTCTTGTTAATCTCCAGGGCTCTGGTGTAATGCTGGACGGCTTTGGGTATATCGTTCAGCTTAAAATAGGTCTGGGCGGTCTTCAGATGGCAGAAGGCCGTCATTGGATCATTCACTCCGAGTAACGCGGCAGCGCTCTGGTATTCTTCAATTGCCACGGTGTATTTTCCGAGACGCAGCAGATATGCCGCCCGATCTATTTTTATCTGCGGATTCCGCGGCGCCAGCGCCGAACATTCCGCCAGCTTGTTTTCAATTTTTATTATGTCGCCGCTCTTTTTAAGGTTTTCGGCGTCTTTCTTGCAGGCTTCAAAGAGTTTTTTCGGCGCGGCGGGTTCTGACGGCTTGGCGGGGGTTTTAATTGGCGCCGGTTTTTTGGCCGGCCTGGCAGCCAGTTTTTCTATTTTTCCTATAGTCAGTTCGTAGTAAATATGCGCGTCAAGATCCTTTGCGGTTTCTATCAGGCTAAGTGACTTGCGGTAGTTTTTAAGGGCGGCCTCGTCATCCTTGAGGCGTTCGTGTTCGGCGGCCAGGTAATAATATGCTTTATAGTTGTCCGGAGAAAGCTCCGCTCCCTGAGTCAGCGTGGCAACGGCCCTTGCCCCATCGCCGCCGGCGGAGTATGTCAGGCCGAGTTCCCGGTAGACAGGCCAGGAAGTGGGATCCAGCGCTCTGGCTTTTTTGCAGTTGGAAAGGGCTTGCGGAAGCTGTCCGGCGCCTCTGAATAATTTGCAGAAGCCCAGGTAATAAATATATTCGTCGGATTTCTTGGCGGAGGCTTTGGTCGTTATTTGTTGGAGGGCCGCAGCGTGTGTTGAAGGTCCGTCAGGCAATATTTCCAGAGCGTAAGCGTACAGGTCCTTGTCAAAGAGGTTCTTGTCCAGGGCTGTAAGGCAGACCTCAAGCGCTTTGGCAGTGGAGCCCTGCTGGTAATATCCGGCGGCTTCCTGCAGCGCCGGCGTGTCACCTGCGGCGCCCCATCCGTGATTTATCAAAGGCGGGGCAAGCATCAGGACGCACGCGATCAAAGTCTTTCGGCGCATTATTTTTTGTATATCCTCGGCAGGGTAACGCCTCGCTGGGACTGGTATTTCCCTTTTCTGTCTTTGTAAGAGATTTCGCAGACCTGGTCGGATTCCAGAAAGATCAGCTGTGCGATGCCCTCGTTTGAATATATCTTGGCCGGCAGGGGGGTGGTGTTGGAGATCTCAAGGGTAAGATGTCCTTCCCATTCCGGTTCCAGGGGAGTGATGTTCACCACTATCCCGCAGCGGGCGTAAGTGCTCTTGCCGATGCATAGCCCGATCACGTCGCGGGGAATCTTGAAATATTCTACCGAGCGGGCCAGTGCGAAAGAGTGCGCGGGTACTATGCAATAGGGCGCGTTGAGATTTACGAAGGATTTTGGGCTGAAATTCTTAGGATCCACCAGGCAGTTGTGAACATCGGTGAAAACCTTATATTCGTTGGATACGCGTATGTCGTAGCCATATGAGGAGAGGCCGTAGGAGACCTTGTTTTTGGCGTTAAGTTTCTCAACGAAAGGTGAGATCATTTTTTCTTTAAGACACATCTTCCGTATCCATGAGTCCGATTTCAGCATATTGTTAATCTCCCGGCAAAAGGAGTGCTGCTCCTTTTGCTGTTATCATCAGCGCGGCAGAACGGCAGCAAGACAGTACGGCAGTTCTGTCCGCAAATTGCCAGGGAATTACAGATTCTCCTATGGGCTTCCGTGTCTTGTGACTTGGCGACTCTGCCGCGTTCGTGACGCATCTAACAGTCGCGCCAGGCTCTGTATACCGCCCTGAGTTTTTCAAATAAATTCATGCGTATTCGGGGGCCTGCAGTCCTGAATCCCCTGGATTCTATCTTGTCCAACAGATCAGAATAGAGCTGGCCCATGATGAACGCGCTGAAAATACTGCTTTTGTCCGCGCCTTCGGTAAATTCTTTCGCTTTGGCGTAAAAATCGCGCGCCCGTGAAGCTTCAAACCTCATTAATTCTATAAAATTATCCGGGTAAATGGAATTTCGGAAGGCGGCCGGGTTGCAGTCGAATTTCTTCAGATCTTCCAGCGGTATGTATATCCGGCCTGCGCGGGCGTCCTCGAAAACATCCCGTATAATGTTGGTGAGCTGTACCGCGTAGCCGAGGTTCTCCGCGTATGCGTTGGAATTGGCGCCGCGCCAGCCGAATATCTCCAGGGCTGAAAGGCCTACCGCGGAGGCAACGCGGTACATGTATGATTTTAGCTCGTCAAATGAAGCGTATTCCGTTTTCCGCGTGTCCATCTCCACCCCGTCCAGTACCAGAAGGAAGTTCTCCTTGCGCATGGCGAAAGCGCCGGCTGCCCATACCAGCTCTTCTTCAAGCCGTCCCCGGGGCCCGGCTCCGGAGAATAGTGCCTCAAGTCTGTCCCGCCAGGCGGACAGGGCCGCTTGTTTTTTGGGGGACGGAACGGAGTCATCGTCGGCAATATCGTCCACCGTTCTGGCGTAGCCGTAAAAAGCGGAAAGCGCCCGGCGCTGTCGCGGTTTCAGAAATATAAAAGCGGGCCTGAAACTAGAGTCCGCTTCGCAGGGTCGCTCCGGGCTACTAGGCATAATGGAAGGGTATAGGGGTCAGGGGACAGGGTATAGAAACAGGGAGTTCTCCGAGCGTGATTCTCTTCCCACGCTTTTAATTTATTTTCTCCAGGTAGGCTATGAACTTGGACCAGTTGGAGGCTTTTTCAAAAGCCAGCCTGGAGTAGGTCGGGTAATATTCTATTAGATTGCCGGGCTTGCCCGGGAGATGTATAGCCATGCCATGAGTGTTGGCGTAATTTTTGCCCGTGCGGTCACGGCCCAGGTAAACATTTTTTAATACAAGTTCCCCTGCGATATATTCGTTGAGGTCCTTTCCGGCGGCTTTGAGCTCTGCGGCTCCGGGCCTCGCGGTGTCCAGGTTGGCGTTGACCAGATCCACGAAATGGGAGAGGTCGGCGTAAAAAGAGATCTGTTTGTCGGGATCGGTAATCTCGTCCCCGACCTCGAACCGTAACACTTCGGTCTTGGCTTTCCTGTAGGCTGCGGCATCATCAACCTGAATGGCGAGTCTGGCCCAATTCCCGGCCTTTTGGGCGAAAACCGCCAGTTTATCCGCCCTGACGGCTGAAAGCTGCGTGCCGTATTTGGTTTTTTCCAGCATGTCGGAATATTCCGGTCGGGAATACATCTCCTTAAATGTGTCTACAAGGTGCACGCCGGCTTGCGCGGCGGACACTTCGGGGTTGGCGAGCATCAGGGTGAAAAAGTCCTCAAAATTGAAACTCGGCAGCTGGACTACTTCCTCGGCGCCGACTATGATATCGGCCCCGTCTTTCAGTTCATAGGCTACTTCGGCCATCTGCATGAAACAGGCCATAGAAGCGTAAAGGTCGACCCGCCCGGCCTCCTTGAAGATCTTGCCCATATCCGTGGTTTTAATATAGTTTCCGCTGACAAAATCATGCGAGATAGACTTATTTTCTTCCAACAGATTCTCGCCGGGTTTTTTGGGGTCTATCCAGCCCCAGCCGTGGTCCCAGATGAAGAGCATATAATGTTTAGCCGGATAATTTGCCTTGGCCCATTTCACGAAAGAGACCGCTTCCTTATAGTCTCCCATGTCGGGGTTCCCCAAGTCCATTAATACGGGGGAGGTGATGTGCTCTTTGTCAGTGTCCCTGATTATAAGGTAGCGGCGAACGCCCGCCCAGTCTCCGTCGGCGGCAGTGTCGTTTTCCAGTCCCTTTGAGCGGCCCAGTTCCGCCACGATGTTGACTTTTTCTCCGGATCCCACGGTTTCAAAACGGTTTATATCGTTCAGTGCGAACGGCTCTATGTTGCTTTTGCCGTTCATGAATACCATAATTGTCCAGTCTTTGGATTCTTTTTGAGAGGTATTTTTAGGTCTGGCGGGAATGGTCTGGATAGTATCTTTAAAATCGCCGGCAGTGACTGACGTAAGTCTGAAATCGGCGTGCAGGAGTTGCGGGCAGAACAACGCGGCGGCGATCAGTGCTGTTTTTTTCATAATACGCTCTATTAAGCGAAGCCCTGCCTGACAATTTAAAGTCCGCGTTCTGCGCCTGTCTAAAGTTTATAAAGAATTATTATAAAAATCAACCCCGACTATTTTATACCGCCGGTTGCACGGCGCTTTTCCGCCAGCAGAATATCGAAATATTCGCTGAGGCTTTCCCGGTTGGACACGGTCTTGTAGACTTTCCCGATGGGAAAGACGAAGGTTTTCCAGGGGAGCTGCATGGACCAAAGTCCGTCGTTGCCTTCCGTATTGTACCAAGATGCTTTGAATTCCTTTATCAGTATTTCGGCCAGGATATGCCCGTAGCAGCGCAGGAGTTTCCAGCCGTCGGCGGTAGGGGGGATGCCGGGTTTAAATTTTCCGTTAATGGCGGTTTCCAGTTTCACCACCCCCGGCCAGGCAATCTCAATATCGGCTGTTTCCTCGAGGGATGAGGTCAATACTATTATTCGTTGGTGTTCGGTCTGCGCGTCTATCAGGCGTTCGGGATGGCTGGAAATTCTGCTTTGGACCGCCGACGCGCCCTGCGGCATTTCGGTCTTTCCGTTCGTAAGTTCATCCTCTAAATATTGCACATATTTAGTCAGCCAGCCAGGTTCCGGAATATTCCCCTTCCATAATAATTTCCAGGCGCGTTGTATGGGGTATGTTACCAGGTGTTTGGGGGTGTCGAATACGACCGGCCAGCCCCAGTGGTCGAAATCCGTCAGTTTTATCAGTCTTCCTTTGTATCTTTCCTGCAGAAAAAAGCATAAAAAAGCCGAACAATCTTTTACTATCTCTATGGCTTGCTGGGGATTTTGTCTTTCAATTATGAAAGTCAGCCGCAGTTTCCTTTCCACTTCGGTCAGGCCGTCCGCGTTAAAATGTATTTTTTTATTAAACTCATCCTCAAGTGCGGAGGCCAGTTTGAACGCCCTTCCCATAAAATCATCCTTCCTGGTCGCCTCTTCCGTGGGCATCGGTATGGAGCTGGCTGTATCCATGAGTGATTCCATTTCCGCCGCTTGAAAGCGCTGCGCAGGCTGTTCAGCTGGCGCCGGCTGCGCCGGAGCGGCTTCGTGGCCCTGTGCCTTGCGTGTGCTGATTTTTGAAGCGGGTTCAAGTGAAGCCGTGGGCGTAGCTTCATGGGGCTGAGGTCCGTCCCCGGTCTGGTTCGGCCGGGGCGCGAGAGTTTCCTTGTGCTGCCGCGAGGCTTCCAGCAGTTCCGCTGCCGTCTTCCGTGGCAGCTCCGCCGCCAGGCGCCCGGCCGAGGTCTGGTCGGTGAGAGCGACATCGTTTATCAGGGCCGCGGCCTCCTGGAATTTTCCAGTTTTAATGAGCGCGAAACCAAAGTTAATTTTTGATTGAATGGATGGCCAAAGGGCCGCGGCTTTGCGGTAGCAGGTTTCGGCCTCTGCAAAATTTCCGTTACGGGAATGCAGGTTCCCGATGTGAAAGAAAATCTTGGGTATCAGGGGTGACGGGGTTGTGAGCGCTGCCGAGAAAGCGGCCAGACTGTCATTGATCTCGGCCGCGCCGCGCCCCAGATCCGCTTTTTTCATAAGCGCGGCTCCGGTGCCGAAAAGGGCCGCCGTTTTTTCAAAAGAATTGCTTGCGAGCGTCCGGAAGGCGTTCAGGGCTTCATCCGTTTTGCCTTCTTCAAGTGATAGCCACGCTAACTCCACACGTTTTTTATCTTCAAAGGGCGTGCCGCGCGGTATTTTATCAAGCCACTGCCGGGCTTTTACGGGTTCGCCGTTATGACGCAGGATCCGCGCCCGATAGTAAAAGAACTCAGGCGTTTGAAAAGTCTTTGCGTAATTGTAGGCGTCTTGCAGGAGTCCCAGGTTGATAAGTGTTTCCGCGTAAAGCCCGCTGGGCTGCGACGGATCTTCGGCCATAAGCGCGTAAAGCATATAATTCGCGCGGTGCAGATTTCCCAGACTGGCTTCGGTTTTTAACGCCGCTTCAAGCTGCGCCCCGGCCGGCAGAGGTTTGGAGGTTTGCAGAAAGCCGATCGCCATGGATAGTTGTTTTTTATCCAGGCGTATTTCCGCGCCCGAGGCCGCGGACCGGGCGTGAGGAGGATTGAAGGCGGCGATATCCGCCCCGGGAGCATTGAAGAGAGTTTGCAGAAAAGGGAGCGGTGGTTTTGATACGCAGGGCGGGCCTATCAGCCAAGGGTCCGTGAAAACAGGCATGATAGAAAGATCCTTGTCGGTATAAACGGGGATAGCGTGGAATGTCAGGGGGGGCGCCTGCACGGGCGTTACGGGGGCCGCGAGCTCGGCGAAGCTCCTGAAATTGCCTATTATTTCATTCAGGGACGGGGACCTGGACAGCCGAAAGGTGGTAAAGTTGGAAAGATTGTCCGCCATAATGAGTTCATATTATTGTATATTTTTAAGTCGTCACATTGTCAATAGCGGTTGAAACGAGGCAGATTTTATGATCCAGACTGTGGTGCTTGCCACCCGCAATAAGCATAAGTTGGGGGAAATACTGGACCTTATTCCCGGGCTTAATCTTATAATGAAGACGCTTGAAGATTTTCCCGGCGCTCCGGACGTGATAGAGGACGGGGAAACTCTTGAAGCGAACGCGGTCAAGAAAGCGAAAAGTGCCGCTCTTTTCTGTGGCCTTTGGGCGCTCGCTGACGACACTGGGCTTTATGTTGACGCGCTGGGGGGTGCCCCCGGTGTTTATTCTGCCAGGTATGCCGGCTCCGGATGCTCTTATACCGATAATAACCGTAAACTTCTTGGCGAACTTGCCGGTCTTGGACCGGAAAAGAGGACGGCTCGCTTCTGCTGCGTTATGGCGCTGTCTTCTCCTGGCGGTTCTGTGATAGCGGTCGAGGGCCGGCTTGAAGGCGTAATAGCGTCTGCCGCTTCTGGCACCGGCGGCTTCGGTTATGATCCGTTGTTTATCGTGGCGGGACTCGGCAAAACTTTGGCGGATATTACTGCTGAGGAGAAGAACGCTCTAAGCCATCGTGCCGACGCTATCAGGAAAATAACTCCCTGGCTGACAAGGCTTTCCGATAGCTAGTTGCGAGATACTACACTAGAAGCCCGTTGATCACGGATGTTTTGGGGTTGGTGACGCTCTGCGTCGCAGGCCCTTGACAAGTCAAGCAGTGTCTGCTATACTTGGTGTAGCGAGCAACGATTCATGAGGGAGGCAAGTGAGCTCCTGGTGTGTTACGGGTGGCAGCCTGTAAGGTGTGACGCTCGCGCAGCGTACTGAGGGAACACGAAAAGGCGGTGTAGTGATAGCGATCTTTTCGTGTTTCCTTGTTTTTATTTATTCAGACCTGTTATAACCCAGTAGCTCCCGCGGTCTCCGTGCCTTATCGGCCTCGGGCTTTTTTCGCGGCGCCAATTAAATTATAATCTCCTTATGAATAAAGCGGCACGATTGTCCGCGCTTCTGGCTTTTGGGCTTTTCTGGGCCTATGGCACTTTGGCCGCTTCTTCCGGCGCGCAGGGCCCCGCCACTGTCTGGGACCGCATAATGCAGGAGCAGAGCCTGATGAATTTGCGTAAGGGTTATCTGCTGATGGAAGCCGAGAAATATCCTGAAGCCGCCAACGAATTCCTTAAAGCCATCGCCAGGACTCCTTCGGAGCCTTATGCGCGCATTCTTTACGGGTCCAGTCTCTACTGGCTGGGCGATCCGGACAAGGCCATGGCGGAGTTCGCTGCAGCCGAGAAGCTGGACCCCGGCAATGCGGTCGCCTTTCAACTAATGGGCATAGTCCACGCCTGGAAAGGAGAATTCCAGCAGGCGCTCGCGAAATTCCTCAGGGCCAGGGATTTGGCCCGGGATCGGGCGGATGTCAGGATGAACATCGGATCCATATATCATTCCCTCGGAGATATGGATAAGGCTTTAGAGTATTTCAGAGAGGCGGTCAGGCTTGAGCCCGCCAATCCGCTCTACCTGTATCAGCTTGGCCTGCTCTACTCCAGACTGGGCCGCGTTTTCGAAGCCAAAGCCGCTTTCAGGAGCGCGTTGTCTTCGTTCCGGAATTACGAGGACGCTATGCTGGAACTGGCCGTTATGGAAGAGAAGGACGGCAACGATAAGGAGGCCGAGCGGTTATACCATAAGGCTCTGGATATAAAGCCTGGCGATAATGTCGCGCGCTTTCGTCTGGGCTGCCTGCTTTACAGGACGGGCGACGTGAAGCGCCTTGACGCTCTCTTGGAGGACGCCTTCCTCCTGACCCCGTCCAACGCGAAAGGCGGTATCTCCATCAGCCTTGCTTACGCGGGCGACCCCGACCCGCAACCTGGCGGGGGGAAGCCAGGCTCTCTTGAGGACGCCGTGTCCAAGATCCCGGCCGATGAGGATGTTAATATAAAGGCTGAGTTTATCTCTATCCCGGAAACGCGCCTTGTGTTGCAGTCAGAAGGGAAACCGAAAACGCTCAAGGCTGGTCTGGAGCAGAATTTTAGGCGCCCGCAGGTAACTGTGTTCCGGCGCGAGTATTCCCTTCCTGCCTCCGATTTTAGGAATCGCAAAGCACGGGCCGCCCAGATCGCGGCTGAAATGGATAAAGCGATAAAGGCCGCGGCCCGGGAAGGACAGGACACGCGTATGTCCATAAATATCGAGACCAAGAAGGCCTCGCTGAGCGCCGCCGGCGGAGATCCAGGCGTTGTTTATAAGCCGCGCGATGTCGGCAACGATATGGGTCTTTGGGTTATGGGGGCCAACTGGCTTGAGAATGTTGCGGATGCGCTTGAGGATATGCGGGAAGCTCCCGGCGGCGCCGCGCCGGATTTCAGACTGAGCATGCTGCGGGGGCTTGGCAGCCTTATCATGGGCGAACCGGACGCCGCGCTCGCGGATATGGATGGAGTGCAGGCCGGAGCGGCCGGGGATCTGGGGCGCTGTGCGGCCTGGGTGGAAAAGGGTTCACAGGAGAACGCCCTGGCGGCATGTTCGGACGCGCTCAGGAAAGAACCGAAAAATAAGATCGCGTTAGCTAATAAAAAATGGCTGACACGGGGTCCGGAGAAGATCAAAAATTGAAGATTCAAAACTGGATTTGCGCATCGAGGAACAATAAATGAATGAGACATCGGATTTCAATTTCAGCGAAATAAAAAAAGCGTATTTTATAGGTATAGGCGGCATAGGCATGAGCGGAATTGCCCGTCTGCTGCTTAAAACCGGCGTGAAGGTAAGCGGGTCGGACCTGAAAGAATCGGAGATTACCAGGATACTGAAGGCTGAAGGCGCGCGGGTATTTATCGGGCACAGGATTTCCAATATCCTTGCCCCGCACTTTGGTTCGGGGCGTACGAGACAAAATGCAGGGGGCGATCCCGATGTGGTTGTGATAAGTTCCGCAATCAAAGCCGGAAATCCAGAACTTGCGGCTGCAGTGAAAAAAGGGATGAGGATCGTACCCCGGGCCCAGATGCTGGCCAAACTTGCCTCGTCCAAAAAAACCGTTACCGTCAGCGGTTCACACGGCAAGACCAGCACAACATCCATGCTCGCCTCGGCACTTGAAGGCGCGGGGGTGGACGCCACGGTCGTAGTCGGGGGATTGTTCAAAAATATAGGCTCGAATATTAAAATAGGCGCGGGTGAATATCTGGTGGCTGAGGCGGATGAGTCCGACGGATCTTTCCTTTATTTTAATCCGCTGGTTACCTGTGTTACCAATATAGATTCCGATCACCTGGATTTTTACAAGGACATGACTAACCTTAAAACGGCATTTTTGGCGCATATTGCCAAGGTTCCTTTCTATGGCGCGGCCGTTGTCTGCGCCGATGATCCAGGCGTGGCGTCCATTCTGGGCGCGGTTGAAACCACGCTTATAACTTACGGCTGCAGATCGGGCTCTGACTGGGTCGCTAAAAATCTGAAGTCCGGCCCGGCGGGGTTGGTTTATGACGCTTATTTCAGGGGTAAGAGGATGGGCCGGGTAGCGCTCAGGTCAGGCGGACGCCATAACGCCCTCAATTCTTTGGCCGCGCTGGCCGCCGGGCGCTACCTCGGTTTTGATTTTGCCGGACTTGTTAAGGGGCTTGCGAACTTTAAGGGCGTAAAGCGCCGTATGGAAAATATCGGTGAATATGCCGGGGTGACATTTTTGGATGATTACGGACATCATCCCACCGAAATAAAAGCAACTCTCGGGACCGTCCCGGAGATGTACAAGGGCCGGGGCAGGCTCATAGTCTTGTTCCAGCCTCACCGCTATTCCAGGACCGGAATTCTCCGGCGCGAATTCCCCGCCGCCTTCGATCAGGCAGACCTTACTTATGTTATGGATATCTATGCCGCCGGAGAAAAGCCGCTGCCCGGAGTAACCTCGGAACTTATACTGGCCGGCCTGAAGGAACGCGGCCTTAAAGCGGAAAAATTCCCCGGCGCGATGGAGATAGCTAAGAACCTGCGGGCGGGAGATGTCCTGATTACTGTCGGGGCCGGCGATGTTTGGAAGTTCGGCGAAGAGATAAAACTGAAGTTGCAAACAATATGTTAGGGTAGAGGGGATAGGGTTGAGGGTAAAGTTATAAGGAGCTCCTTACCCTGAACCCTAAACCCTAAACCCTGAACCCTTACCCTATGCCTAAATACAGTCAGGTTTTTTTGAAGGACGCCGGGTTGTGCGAAGATATCGCCACAGCTCTCGGACCGGAGGAGTTCGGTTTGGGCGTGGAGATCGGCCCGGGGCGTGGCGCCCTTACGGAATTTCTCTATCCGTTGTGGGGAAATAAGTTTTCAGCGGTGGAAATAGATCCACTGATGACGGCCCGCATAAAGGAGAAATTCCCTGGCGTACGGATAATAAATTCTGATTTTCTGACCCTTGACCTGGAGACGGTTTTACCCGCAGGAACGGCGGCGTTCATCGGTAATCTGCCGTACGAATGCTCCACTGCCATACTTATGAAAGTGCTGGCTTTCAGCCGTGTGGGCGCCGCGGTGTTCATGTTCCAGAGAGAGGTGGCAAGGAAAATAACCGCGCTCACGGGAGATTCAGATTACGGTTACCTGTCAGTAGCCGTCCAGTCCCAGAGCGAGGCTGCGCTGCTGGTGGATGTGCCGGCCGCCAGTTTCACCCCGGTCCCGAAGGTGGATTCTTCGGTGCTTGTCTTCAAGCCGCGGCCGACTTTCCTCACGGTCGAACGACGGCAATATTTTCTCAATTTCGTGAAAAACGCTTTCTCGCACCGGCGCAAGACGTTGGCCAATTCTCTGTCACTTGGCCTGGGTGCGGATAAGGAAGAAGTTTATAACCGCATCAAGGCCGCCGGTTTCAACCCCGGCCTGCGGCCGCAGAACCTCTCGCTGGAGGATTACCTCAGCCTTTCAGCCGCTTTCGCGGGCGGAAAGTAATTCGTTATGATGCGCAGTGCGCGGATATCGAACTGCATATAATTGTAAAGTGGTATAATTGAGGAGATCTCAAAACTGAGATTATAAGGTAAGGTTAGGGATCCCGCTAAATGGACAGCTATGAACATACATGAGAAACGTTTACACGATCTGCAGTGCCTCCTGAAAAAAGAAAAACTTGACGCAATAGTCCTTTCCAGGCCGCTGGAACAGGTTTTTTTTACCGGATTTCGCATGGACGGAATGGTTATGCTTGTTTCCAGGAGTTCAGCCTGGGCTTTCATGCCTAAGATGCTCCTTGACCAATTCAAGTCGAAGGTGTCTTTCTTCAGCGCAGCTGCCCCGGAAAGTCTGCTGGAGGCGGTGATCCTGAAAATGAGGGACGGAAAATTTAAGAAAACTATTTTTGAGCCGGAAACCGAAACTTATTTGCGGGGCCGGTTTTGGCGGAAGAAAGGTCTTTCTGAATTTAGAGGCCTTACGGCAGGTCTGCGATTGGTTAAAGAGGGGGAGGAGATTTCCATATTGCGCCAATCCTGCCGGATTGCAGCCAAGGCTTTCGGAATAATAAAACCGAGGATAAAAACCGGCCGCACGGAGGTTTCCGTTTCCAGGGAACTTGAGGACATCATGCAGGCCATGGGCGCCAGGGGGCCCAGCTTCAGCCTGATAGTGGGATTCGGGCCGGATTCCGCGTTGCCCCATCACGACACATCCGCCAGGCCGCTCGGGGCAAACGAGGCGGTGCTGCTGGATTTCGGCTGCGTGTATAACGGCTACTGTTCCGATATCACCAGGACTTATTTCCACGGCAAGCCGGACAAAGAATTTAAAAAAATATATTCAATCGTTGAGGCCGCCCAAAAGGCCGGCGTCAAGAAAGTCAGGGCCGGAGTTAAAGCTGCCGAAGTTGATAAGGCCTGCCGCGATTATATCTCGGATGCCGGGTTCGGCCAGTATTTTATCCACGGCACCGGACACGGCGTGGGCCTCGAGATCCATGAGGCTCCGACTCTGAACACTAAATCCAGGGATACGCTCCGGGCGGGCATGGCTGTCACGGTGGAACCCGGCATTTATCTGCCCGGGAAGTTCGGAGTGCGCATAGAGGATTCAGTGCTGGTTAAAAAAGGCGGATGCGAAATTTTAACAAAGTAGGCATCAGGCTGCGGATCACAAGTTTCGGGCAATAGAAAGTTGCTGCCTGAAACCCTGCACCCGTAACCTGAAGCCGACATCTTAGCAGGAGGAAACATGATTATATTAACGATAGTGCTTCTTGCGGTTGTTATGTGGGTGGTTTTAATATTCAACGGCCTGATTAAACTTCGTAACCAGGTGGCTAACGCTTTTAAGCAGATAGACGTGCAATTGAAGCGGCGTTATGACCTTATCCCCAATCTGGTAAATTCCGTAAAAGGCGAGATGAAATTCGAGCAGTCCACTCTGGAGAAAGTCATACAGGCCCGCGCAGCGGCGATGAACGCGGGAGCCGCCGGGAATATGAACGAAATTCTGGCTAAGGAAGGTATGCTTACCCAGGCCCTGGGCAAGCTTATAGCCCTCACGGAGAACTATCCCAACCTTAAGGCCAATGAATCAGTCAAGCCCCTTATGGAAGAACTGACGCACACTGAGAACCAGATCGGTTTCGCCAGGCAGTTCTATAACGATATCGTTACCAAGTTCAATACTGAACAGCAGGTTTTCCCGAACAATATGTTCGCGGCTATGATGGGCTTTTCGTCCGCGGTTCTGTTTGAGCTTCCTCAGGATTCTGCGGACAGGGAAGTTCCGAAAGTGGACCTTGCGGTATAACAAAAAGGGCATAGGGTATGGGGTTTAGGGTATAGTTATAAAAACTTCACCCTAGACCTGCTGCCCTGACCTCTGAACCCTAACTGATGAACATCTACGAGCAGCAGGCCAGGAACAGGCGCATGACTTGGGGAATCATGTTCGTTTTTGTCGTTTTTTTTCTTGTAATCGGAATGGGTTTTGATTTTTTCTACCTGAGGTTTAGTCCGCTAAAGGCGCCCGCTTACAAGTGGAATTCTTTAGGTTACTACGAAGCCTCCGTAGCCTCCCAGCCGGTGCCTTACGGCACCATTTTTGCCCTGCTGATAGGCTTAGGGATGGTGGCCAACAGTATGGTGAACGGAGCCAAAATGGTGCTGCGTTCCACACAGGCTCGTCTTGCCGTGCCCACGGATGAAAAAGAACGCCAGTTCATTAATGTGGTCGCGGAAATGTCAACAGCTTCAGGGTTACAGCGGCCGCAGGCGTATATAGTTCCGGACGCCGACCTTAACGCTTTCGCAGCCGGGATAAATCCGGGAAACGCGGTGATCGCCGTTACCGAGGGACTTTTGAGTTCGCTCAACAGGGAGGAGCTGCAGGCAGTAGTGGCCCATGAGATGAGCCATATTAAAAATTACGACATGCGCCTTATGACGGTGTCGGCTGCTCTGATGGGCGCTATAGCTCTCTTAAGCGATCTGGCTGGCCGGACCATGCGCCCCCGCTATGGTTCTTCTCTGTCTGGTTCCTCCTCCGTGCCAGGATCTTCTTCCGGGGGGCGTAAAAGCGGAGGCGGGGTGCTCATGCTGGTCGTTTTCGTGCTCTGGCTGCTGCTGGTGGTTCTGGCGCCGCTTATCTCGCGCATGCTGGCCATGGCTATTTCCCGCGAACGGGAATATCTGGCCGATGCTTCCGGCGCCGAACTTACGCGCAATCCCCTGGCTCTGGTGTCCGCGCTCGAGAAGATCCGCGCTGCCGTAACGCCGACCTACTCAATTAATAACGGCGTTGCGCATATGTGCATCACGGATCCGCGCGGCAGCCTGATAGAGGAAAAAATGGGCCTTGCGGCCGACCTGTTCGCCACGCATCCTCCCATGCAAAAAAGGATACTCGCTTTAAAAGTTATGGCTTATCAGAATGCCAGGGTGGAGGGTAGAGGGTAGAGGTTTGAGGGTTGAGAAGTATTATCCAACCCTATACCCTACACCCTAACCCCTATACCCTGATTTGAGGAGAACGACATGATAACATCTACGCAGTTCAAAGAAGGCACGATATTTACCAATGAGAACGGGCAGATAGTGGAAGTGCTGACCTATCAGCACCATCGCAAGTCGCAGGCCCGGGCCGTGGTAAGAGTTAAACTCCAGAACCTTGAAACCGGCGCTATTATCGAAACCACCTACCGCCCCGAAGATAAATTTAAGGATGTGATGGTGGAAAAACGGCCCAAGACCTACCTTTATAGCGACGGCACGCTCGCACATTTTATGGATAACGTAAGTTTCGAACAGGCCGGTCTGCCCATGTCCAAGATAGGGCCCTTGATGCAGTTCCTTACGGAAAACATGGAGGTGGAGGGCCTTTACCTCAACGATAAATTCTTCAACATCGCGCTGCCTGCCAATATCGTTATGACCATAACCGAGACCGTTGACAGTGTGAAGGGCGACACGGTTTCCAACGTGATGAAGGACGCCAAGGTCAACACAGGACTGGCGATAAAGGTCCCGATGTTCATTAAAGAGGGGGACAAGGTCCGCGTGGATACCCGCACTTTTGAGTATCTTGAAAGAGTGACAGAGCCTAAAAGATAGTGACGAGTGTGTAGCGGGAGGGCAGGAATGTTTTCTTCTCTGCGTACGGCTTACTGCGTGCGCGGCGCACTTGTAGCTTATGGCAACAGACTTTGAGAAATTATGATTAAAGCCGTTATTTTTGATATCGACAATACCCTGATGGATTTTATGCGCATGAAGCGCGCCTCGGTGGATGCGGCAGTGGATGCAATGCTTGATGCGGGCCTGCCCATGAAGAAGGAGAAGATGTACGAGTCGATCTTTGAGACCTACTGGAAAGAAGGCATCGAAGATCAGAATATATTTGACAAGGTCCTGGTTAAGGAATTCGGGGCGGTAGATTACAGGATCCTGGCGGCCGGAATCATTGGTTACAAGCGGGCTAAAGAAGGCCACATGACGCTGTATCCGCGCGTAAAACTCACCCTCACCGAGCTTATGAAGAGCGGTATAAAAATGGGAGTGGTTTCCGACGCGCCGCGCCTGTCGGTCTGGCTGCGCATCGTTGCGCTGGGGTTGCATCATTATTTTGAGCATATAGTCACTTTTGAAGACACCGGGGAACGTAAGCCATCCCCGAAGCCGTTCAAGAAAATATTGGGCCTGCTGGCGGTTTCGCCGCAGGAGGCCGTTATGGTCGGAGATTGGGCGGAGCGGGACATCAAAGGCGCCAAGGCCCTTGGCATCCGCACAGCCTGGGCTAAGTACGGCAACGAGTTTGACACCAAGGTCTCCGGCGCGGATTATGAGCTGGACGATATATACGATATGGTCAGGATAATTCGGAAAATAAATGAAAAAAAATAAATTCCCGGCCTGTATTGCGGCGGTTCTTATCCTGTCTGCTCTAAACGCCGGTGCGCTTGAAATAACCGCCGCGGCCCCCGCGGCCACGGAAAAAGGGAAAGCCGCTGATTTTGTTTTTTCAGGGTCCGTCATAGTGAAAAATATCGCTTTTGAAAAAGGCGCGGTCGTCATGCCGGTTACCGAATACAAGGACAGGGTTTATACGGACATAAGGCTGTTGTCTAAATCTCTTTACGAAAAGTTGGGGGCTTGTTTTTCCGAAAAAAAGTGCGACTATGCCGGTAAGGCCGCGAAGCCAAAGCTTTCAGTTTTGGAGGTTAAGCCTCTAAAATCCAAAGCCCGGGTGGCCAATGTGATATTGGCTTTTGACGGAGATCTGTCGGTCACTTTCGGCGTTATTAAGAAGGTTTCAGGCGAACTCTGGGCGGCTTATCCGGCTAATTTTGAGGTAAAGGATCCTCTTCTTAAGGATTTGATTGAAAATAAAGTCAAAGAGGCCTTCAATAGCGCGTTCCGGTCTGATAAACGAGCCGGCGGCGCCGCGGTCGTTAAGAAGTAAATGAAAAACCACTTGTTTCCCCGGATATCTGTTTCAGCATTTTTTCTGATTATTCTCTGCGTTCCCGCAGCCTTCGCCTTGAGAACGGAATATCTGCCGGCTTCCGGCCCTGCCGCCGCTCCGGCCGCAGGTGAAGCGGGGCGCGGACGTGAGGTCGCCTCCGGGCGGGCTCTGGTGAAGTTTTCGCCTGAAATATCATCTTCCGCTAAACGCGAGCTTTTGAGCGCTGCCGGTTTTGAATTGGTCAGGGATTTTAAATCAATAGGATGGGCAGTGGTTAAATTGCCGCAGGGGAGCAGCGTGGCCGCGTCCTTGCCGGCGCTGAGGGCTCTTGCCGGAGTTCTGGCCGCGGAGCCGTCCGGCGTCTACCGTGCCGCGAAAGTGCCAATAGATACGTATCGGGCGGAACAATACGGGCTGGCCAGGATCGACGCTTTCAGAGCCTGGGATATTGAGACCGGGTTCTCCAATCTGGTAACCGTGGCTGTTCTTGATACAGGGATAGACGGTTCGCATCCGGATCTTCTGCCAAAACTGTCCGGAACAAGCCAGTTCTTTGACCCGGATAACGAGGGTGCTCAGACGACGAATGATCCGCCCACGCCGGCGTGCTCCCACGCCACCAAAGTCGCGGGCATAGCGGCCGCCGTTTCAGATAATTCCTACGGTATCGCCGGCATGTCCTGGGGGGCGCGCCTGCTGTCGCTTAAAGTATTTAGCGACGCCGACTGCATGCCCGACTGTTCTGACAGGGCCGGGGCCAGCTTCTGCAGTACCGATGACACCGCTATAATCAGTGCGATTGATTATGCCGCAGATCAGCAGGATTCCCCGGCAACAGGTAAAATAGTGCTGAATATGAGCCTTGGGCAGCATACATTTTGCAGCGCCTCTCTCCAATCTTCGGTTGATAATGCTGTCAGCCGGGGACTGGTGCTGATAGCTGCCGCCGGCAATAATTCCGGCAGCGTGGATTCTCCGGCCAACTGTCTGAATGTGATACCGGTCGGCGCTACGGATATAAACGACAACATCGCCTACTTCTCGGGCAGGGGTGCGGAAATGCTGAGCCGTGGCGTTACCGCTCCCGGAGTAGGTATTTTTTCTACCTCTCCCGGTCCCGGCGTAGTTTCCGACTCCGGAACCTCGTTCTCTTCCCCGCTGGTTGCCGGTTTGGCAGCTTTAATAATCTCCACCCGGCCCGTGCTGTCTCCTTCCGAGGTTGGGGATATTATCAGAAATTCCGCCGATGAACGCGGAGCGGCCGGGCCGGATCCGATTTACGGTTTCGGACGTATTAACGCTTATAAAGGGCTGCTTCTGGCCGTGAATAATAGCTCTTCCACTTTTATCCCATCTGCGACGCAGGTCAGGGCCTACGCCTTCCCCAGCCCGTACAAACCGGGCGCAGGCCTGCTTTCCTTTGTTGTCCCGGATGCAATAGCCGGCACGAGCCTGGTGATAACCATCTATACTGCCGAGGGGGAGGAAATAAATAAAATTTCCACGCGGACCTGGGACGGACATACTGAGGCCGGCCGCGTAGCGGCCAGCGGCGTATATCTGTTCTTCATGAAGACTGAAAAGGGCACGGCAAAGGGGAAATTCGCCCTGCTGCGGTAACAACAGGGTTTAGGGCCAGGTAGGGTATGGAGATGAGGAAATTTGCGCATGATATTTTTTAATAGAACCCGAAACGCAGTCGCGGCTGTAAAGGTGATCAAGGCCGATACTTTTAGTTCCAGATTGTTCGGGCTTATCCCGCGTAAAACGCTGGAACCGGAAGAAGGCTTGTGGCTGGACCCTTGCGCCATGATCCATACCTGCTTTATGAGCTTCCCGATAGACGCCGTTTTTCTTGATGCCGGTCTTAAGGTCGTGAAAGTCGTCCCGTCACTAAAGCCCTGGAGATTTTCTCCCTGGGTTTACGGGGCTAAAAGCGTGCTGGAGCTGGCTCCGGGCAGCGCGTCCGCAGTTCTGTCTGAGGGTGATTTTATGGAAGTCAGGTAATTTTTGATTTGTAATAGGTTCGTAATAAAATTATAATTATAAGTTGATTATGCTGCCAGCCAAGGGTTTACAGAGAAGAAAGAATATCAGAGAGATACTGATAGAGGGCGGTCTTGTCCCCGAAGACAGCATCAAAGCCGCGGAAGAACTCGCTGAAAAAGAGGATAAAACGCTTCAGCAGACGCTGACAGAGATGAAGCTTATCGACGAGGTTAAGCTTCTGAAAGTCATGGCTGACGAGTGGGGGTTTAAAGCCGTAGACCTCTCCAAGATGGAAGTGCCCAGAGAGACGGTTCAGAGCCTGCCGGAGTCTATCGCCATGCGCCAGGTCTGCGTGCCTTTCGCGCTCCAGGACAATGTGATGTTTCTGGCGATGTCCGACCCCCGCGATTTTCTGGTTGTGGAAGATATCGGGCTCAGGACAGGCCTTGAGGTTAAGGTTTTTCTGGCTTTGCCCCAGGGCATAAATAAAATTCTGGACAGTGTGTACGGCAAGGCCGACGCCGCCCAGGTCGATCAGCTTGTTGAATCCGTCACCCAGGCCGCGCCTAAAAAACCGGGTGAGGAAGAATCTTTTTCCCTGGCCGACGAGGCCGAGAAAAAGGACATCAGTGATGTGGACGCGAACGCCCCCGAAGTTGAGCGTCTCGTCAACGCCATAATATTGGGCGCTCTTAATATCAAGGCCTCCGATATTCACGTGGAACCTTTTGAAGATCCCAACGGAAAGAATTCCAAGGTCATGATACGCTATCGGGTTGACGGTATGCTCCGGGCCGCCTCTTTTTCAGTGCCGTGGGCTTACCGGCAGGCCATCACCGCCAAGATAAAGATCATGACCAATTCCATGAATATCACTGAGCGGCGTATCCCCCAGAGCGGACGCATACAGATCATCGCCAAGGGCAACCCTATAGAATTCCGCGTGGAAATGATCCCGACCGTCTACGGCGAGGCTTGTGTCATGCGTATCCTGGACCGGGCTTCGGTGCGCGTGGATATTAAGGTCATGGGCTTTTTGCCGGACACCGAAACTAAACTGCTTGCGCAGTTCCAGGGGATAGGCGGTAAGAAAAATTTTGGCCTTGTTCTTGTCTGCGGCCCCACGGGTTCCGGTAAATCCACCACGCTCTACGGTTGTCTTAACTACGTCAATCGTCCCGATATAAAAATTATTACGGCCGAGAACCCCGTTGAATATAACATCGACGGCATCGTTCAGGTTCCGGTGAACCCGGAGATTAAGCTGGGTGAGGATAAGCGTTTTGATTTTGCCAGCGCGCTCCGTTCTTTTATGCGGCTGGACCCTGATGTCATCATGGTTGGCGAGATCCGCGACCAGGAAACTGCCCACATCGCGCTTGAAGCCGCCATGACCGGCCATCTCGTTTTTTCCACCATACACACCAACGATTCCGCTTCGGCGCTGGAACGGCTGACCCAGATGGGCATTCCACGCTTTGTGGTCGCAAACACCATGAAAGCCGTGCTTGCCCAGCGTCTGGCCAGGCGGCTCTGTCCCGATTGCAAGAAGGAAGTTGATATCTCCCCGGAGGAACGGGCGGTTTTTGAGGCCAATAATGTGCAGATCCCGGCCGGCGCCAAGATATTTGCGGCCGTAGGTTGCGACAAATGTAAAACAACCGGTTATAAAGGCCGCCTGGGCATGCACGAGCTGCTCATCCTTAACGAGACTATCCGGACCCAGCTTTTGAGCGATCCGTCCGCCATACCGGTCAAGAACATCGCCATGAAAGCCGGTATGCGGTCACTGTCCATGGACGGACTGGAAAAAGTGATGTTGGGACTTACCACGGTCAAGGAAGTTCTCGGTGGCGGGGGCGACAAATAAAGCCGCGGTTTTTGTAAGGTGGATATGATGAAGAAATTACTATTCGTGTTCAGCCTCGCGCTGATCTCCTCGCGGGCGGCGTATGCCGCTTCCGGCACGTACTCCGATTTCCCCAATGCTGTCGCTTCAGATCTCAAGCCTTTTGCCCGGGATTTGGGTGGCCTTCTGGGCAGCGGGACTAATCAGACTGCGCGCGTTCTGGGTTTCGGCGGATTCGATTTCAGCGCCCGGGGCGTTATGCAATTAGAGCCGGAAAGAAAAAACGGAATCCTGAAAAAAAATAAACCTTTCGGCCTTGGCTGGGTGCAGGCCGAAATAGGCATGCCTTTCCGTATAGACGGTTTTATTAAGGCGGCTTCCTTTGATAATATGGCGGTCGCGGGCGGTGGGCTTAAGTATGGCCTCACCCAGCCTCAGAAAAAAGTGCAGGCTATGCTGGTTGTTAACGGGAATCTGGCCGCTCATAAGTTCTTTTACGCCGCGCATTTGGCCTACGGCCTGGCTGTATCTATCAACACTCCCGTCGTGTCTCCGTATTTCGGCGTGGGAATGGATAATACAAGGCTTACGGTGCAGACCGTAAACGATCCCTCTCTGGCGGGCAAGCGCGTTTCCGTAGCCGAGCCTAGATATACGGCCGGCGTCAAGATGACTTTCCTGAATTATGGTTATGTTTCCGGCGGATATACCTACACTCACGGCCGGGGCCTCGTCACTGCGGGCCTGGGCCTGAGAATATAATAGGGTATAGGGGTCAGGGTTAAGGAGGAGTTCCTTATTCTTCCACCCTCAACCCTATCTCCTGTACCCTCTATCCTGATTTTATCCTTTAAATTTTTCTTTGAAGTCCCTGCGGAGTTCCCTGTCAATTTCCCGTTTCTTTGTCGCTTCGTGTTTGTCCGGGGCTTTTCTGCCTTTGGCTAAAGCGAGGACTATTTTCGCCCAGCCTTTCTTAAAGTAGACCTCAAGCGGCACGATGGCCGTGCCTTTGGTCGCTGTGGAGTTGGTAAGTTTTTTTATTTCTTTTTTATTCAGAAGGAGCTTTCTGGTACGGATGGGATCCAGTTCTTTTACGGTGTTGAAAATGTAGGGGGGGATGTGCATGCCGTAAAGGTACAGTCCGTCTTTTTCCACCCTGGCAAAGCTCTGGGTTATCTGGGCCTGTTTCAGACGCAGTGACTTTACCTCAGGTCCTTCCAGCACCAGTCCAGCCTCAAAGGTTTCCAGAATCTCGTAATCATGCCTAGCCTTTCGGTTGGTGGCGACGATCTCTATTCCGGTTTCTTTCTTTTTCATAATTAAAATTTGTATTAACCCTGTAAATATCCTAAAATTGTAACATAATAGACATTCCTGAATGTAGCAAAGAAGTATTTAGCCTTGGTATAAACCCACGCGTCACCTTTGAAGCGAGCGCGGGGTGCGACAAGAGCGCGGGTGGCGGAACTGGCAGACGCGCACGGCTCAGGACCGTGTGACCGAAAGGTCTTATGGGTTCAACTCCCTTCCCGCGCAGTTTTTTAAAGGCCGGACAATCAAGTCCGGCCTTTTTATTGTGCGGTAAGGGGGTTGAAGCCGACACCGGCGCGTCCGGTGGACGAAAAGCGCAGCGTCAGCCGGTGCGGCCGGCTTTGGAGGAGGGAGTGGGAGCGACCGGGGGAAAAGAACTCCCTTCCCGCGCAGTTTTTTAAAGGCCGGACAATCAAGTCCGGCCTTTTTATTGTTGACAATGTTGCGCACATTCATGTAAACTAATAATTAATAAGCGCCCCTTGGATATTATCTATACATCATTACCGACGGGTCTCTTATAACATGTGACGGCACATGTATTATACCAGGAGGTTGTACATAATGAAAATGAACAAAAAAGGCTTCACCCTGATCGAGCTCATGATCGTGGTGGCCATAATCGGTATTCTTGCCGCTATCGCTATCCCGAAGTTTGCTAATCTGATTAACAAATCGAAGGAAGGCGCGACCAAGGGTGCCCTCTCAACAGTAAGAAGCGCCATTCAGATATACTACGGCGACAACGAAGGCTGGTTCCCGACCGAAGCC
>CAIPTO010000030.1 GCA_903867985.1 uncultured Elusimicrobia bacterium
CCCGGGGAAAGACCATCCATGGAGGAGGTTTATTCCCGCAAAAAAAACGGTGCAACAGCCAGTATTAAGCAGTCAGCCATCATGACATTTCTAAAAAACTTAAACCATGACATTTTAACTTGCTTGCAACAGCGTCAGGTGAGCTCAAACAGCCCAAAGCGGCATATATATACATTTATATGCCGGAAGAAGGAGGATAGGGTATAAGCCGCGATTCGTTATTTAGCGGGGCTTGCGGGAGCCGGGGCCTGCGGTTTGGCTGCTTGATGACCGGTCGCTGCGGCGTTTGCCACAGGCTTTGTGTCTTTTTGTGCCGGTGTGGTTTTCGCCTTGGCCATCATGGCCCAGGCGGTTTCGGGGTAGAGGAGTGCTATCTTTTCGTATGCCGCTTTAGCTTCGGCTGCGTTCCCGGAGAGTTCATAGACGCTTGCCAGAGAGTAGTGTACCTCCGGCGCCAGGAAATGGTCGGGATACGCGGTAAGAAAACCCTTGTACTGGTTCAGGGCCGCGGGGAGATCAGCGGCGGCCTCTTTTGTTTTGCCGAGGTTGTACAGTGCGAAGGGTAGAAGATTCTTCGGGCCCGCGGCTGTTATTTTAGAGTATTCAGCCTCCGCCTCCTGGAATTTATTCTGTTGGAACAGTATATCGCCCTTGGTGAGTACGGCGAAGCCGCGCGCGCTTGTGTTGGCGAAATTGGTTTCTATGGAGTCCAGTTGTTTTACGGCTTCAGATAAATTACCGTTGTAGCCGGTCTGCTGCGCTATGAAAAGGGTTTTCCAGGCTGTTTCCCTTAGGCCGGCATGGTGTATAACTACCCATATACCGAATATTGCGGCCGCGGCCAGGATGACCAGGGAGCCGATGACATTATCGCGATGATTTTTCAGCCAGGTCATAAAATTATGCATCTTGCCCGGGGTCTGGGGCGTTCCGCTGTGTATCCATGATGAATCCGGCATATTAGTTGTCTCCTATAGCATTCGACATTTTAAATGGTGTGAAGTTGAAAGAGGAAAAAAGACTTCCATTGTTCAGTTCACTATTAACGACGCTTCCCGTTTTGCGCTTTCCGCTTCACGATATTAAAATCTGGTGCCCCCGAGAGGAATCGAACCTCTATTTGGAGTTTAGGAAACTCTCGTCCTATCCGTTGAACGACGGGGGCCTTTTTTATCCGCGCCCCGCCCGCGCTTGCTGCGAAGGAGACACGCGGGCTTATAAAACATGTTTGCGGTTAAGGCGAAAAAAAGCGTGGCTTTAGTTCATTGCGGCGATCCTGTCCGGCTGCCGCGCTGTCTTGCTGTCGTACTGTACTAGTATTTTATCAAAGAGAAGACGTCGTGGCCAGCTAACTTCTTGCGTCCGTTCAAAAACTCCAGTTCTATAAGCATGGCTATGCCTTCCACTTTTCCGCCCAATTTCTCCACCAGAGCGACTACGGCTTTAGCCGTGCCGCCCGTGGCGAGCACATCGTCCACGATTAAAACCTTCTCGCCTTTCCTGACGGCGTCCTCGTGCATCTGCAGGGTGTCTTCGCCGTATTCAAGCGCGTAGGTTTCGGAAATGGTTTTATAAGGCAG
Source organism: uncultured Elusimicrobia bacterium (assembly GCA_903867985.1). GTDB lineage: Bacteria > Elusimicrobiota > Elusimicrobia > Elusimicrobiales > UBA9959 > YA12-FULL-51-18. The sequence goes on from CAIPTO010000030.1 coordinate 1,581, forward strand.
CTTGCCTTTTTTTCGGACCGGGATTATCCCCGCGCCGAGTTCCATGGCTATGGGTGCGGCCAGGATGAAGCCGCGCGCTTCTATTCCCAGGACCTTAGTGATCCCGCAGCCTTTGTATTTTGCCGCCATACATTTTATGGTCTCGGTGAAAGTCGCGTTGTCGGCCAGCAGCGGGGTGATGTCTTTGAATATGATGCCTTTTTTGGGAAAATCCGGCACATCACGGACTATTTTTTTTATTCTTTCTGTTATCATTTCGCTTTGCGCGTTATTTATCATTTTATTGTCGCTCCCGTAAATTATTTCTTCTTCTTTCCCGTCTTACCCAGGTTCCTGGGGACATACGGTTTTGAGGGCATAGCGTCGCCCAGCAGGTCGGTTTTCATCTTTGGCTGGTTCCAACCCGGCTGGAAGTTCGTGTGGTCCGGGCGCTTGGCCATCTCTATAAGGCCCATCCTGGCCGCCACGCGGCGCAGGCGCAGGAGCGCGCGTTCCTCTATCTGACGCACGCGTTCGCGCGAAAGGCTGAGTTTTTTACCTATGTCGTTCAGCGTCATGGAGGTCTGGCCGGCGAGGCCGTATCTCAGTTCTATGATCATGCGTTCCCGCTCTCCCACTTCCAGCAGCGCGTCCTTAAGTTCATCATGAAGGCGCAGTATGGAAATGAGGCTTTCCGGCGTACCGGAACCCTTGTCCTGCAGGAGGTCGCCGACGGTGTCGGCATTTTCGTCGCTGAGAGGTGTTTCTATCGAGGAAAGTCCGGTGACTATCTCGGACGCGTTCAGCGCGGTGCGGACCTGATTGGCCGTCCAGTGCATCTGGCGGGCCATCTCGGCCAATGTCGGGTCTCGGCCCAGTTTCCCGTGCATCGTGTCCCACTGCTTCAGCCATTTTCTGAGGGCGGTCCAGGCGTGCGGAGGGATGCGGATGGTCTTGGAATTTTCTTCCACGGAGCGCCTGACATACTGCTCTACCCAGTAAGACGCGTAAGTTGAGAATCTATAGCCCTTCTTGGGCTCAAATTTATCGATGGCGTGCAGAAGGCCGAGGTTTCCTTCTTCCACCAGGTCCATGAGGTCGGCGCCCGGATAAAGGAAGCGTTTGGCGATTGGGATCACTAGTTTCAGGTTCAACTCCATGATGCGGTCTTTTGCGCGTCTGTCGCCGCGCTTCACGCGTTTCCAGAGTTCGTGTGATTCTTCGCGCGAAATCTTATGGTCTATCTGGCTGATCCTTCGTATATATTGATTCATCGAATCAATATTGATATCTTTCAAAAGCCCTTTTGGGGGTTTTTCGGCCTGGGGTGTTTCTTCCTGGGCCGGTTCCTGATTTTCTTTTTCTTCAGCCATGCTTTTACCTCTTATTCGGTGGGGGTTATGATAAAATCTTTTTCCCCTTTTATTTCTTCTATTTCGCGCGTCCGGGCGCCGCTTATCTCGGCCCAGGGATGTCCGGTCTTGATCTTAAGGATGAAAGCGTCTATAGCTTTATCCTCCCCCTGCGCTTCTCCCTCTACCGATCCGTCCCGGCGGTTCCGGACCAGGCCGGTCAGGGAGTGGCCCGCGGCTGCGTCCCGTACGAACCACCTGTATCCGATACCTTGCACGACACCGGATATTTTGAAAAAAATACGCATAAAATAACCGCCGCGAAAGTAAATGGTACTAAAAAGAATTTTATTACGCAAGGTTCCGCCTTGACAAGGCAATGGAGGACTGGGGGATTGGAGGATTAGAGGATTGACAAGCCGGTGGTAAAAATTGAATTTTGGATTTATAAAGTGTATAATTAATAAATCGGGGCATAGTGAAATGGTATCACACGCCGTTCGGGTCGGCGGATTTACGGTTCAAATCCGTATGCCCCGATTTTTTAATTCCCCCCGCTACAACTACTCACTAACCACTAACCACTTCCCCTAATAATCGTCCCATTATTCCCGCGGCAATGTCTCTGGCTGCGTATGGCCTGGCTGTTTCTGCTATATTGCCCTTTAACAAGTCCAGCGCGCCCGGGTGCTGCAGGTATTTCTTGATCAGCGCTTCCAGTTGACTCGGATCGTGGGCGAAATCCGCCAGCCGGTTCTTTATCAGGAAGTTCGCGTTGTGCTCCTCCTGTCCGGGGAGTGGAGAGAACAGGAGCATCGGCTTGTTAAGCGCCATGGCTTCGGCTATGGTTATTCCGCCGGCTTTACCGATGATCAGATCCGCCGCCTGGTAGCAGCTTGCCGGGTATTCCACAAAACCGCTGATCACTTTCAGATGTCTGCTGCCCGCCATCGTATTGGTAAGATTGCGGCACAGTTTTTTATTCTCGCCGCACATTACCACGATCTGGAGTTTACCGGAAAACTTTCTGAGGGTCTCCACGCAAAGCTGTATCCCGCCCAGGCCCTTGCTGCCGCCTGCTATCAGCACCGTAAAAAGATTGGGCGCCAGACCCAGTTCCTTTCGTTTTTGGCGGGCGTCAGCCTGCATAAGAAACTCTTTGCGTACCGGGATGCCGGTCGTGACTATCCTGGACGCGTCCACGCCGTTATTTTTAAGTCCGGTTTCCGCGGCTTTGCCCGGAGCAAAATAAAGTTCCACGCCTTTGGACGGCCAGTAGGAATGCGCGTGAAAATCCGTCAGGACGGCGAAAAGGGGCGCCGGTTTTAAAACTTTATCCCGCTTGGCCAGAAGCATCGCCGCCAGCGCGTGTGTGGAAACCACGGCCTGCAGGTTTTTTTTCCGCAGCACTTCTATCAGATGCCGCGAGTAATAGGGAAACACCGCCGTCTTTATGCCGTTTGCGGCCAGGGCCACAAAGTCGTTGTCGTAGACATAATCCCAGAGCGCCGGGGTTTTATTGAGGATCTCAAGATAAGTTTTGGCCACGAAGGAGCCGAGATTCGGATAAACCTCCGCGAGATTGATGAACACAGGCTCCATCACGTCCGCCGGGAAAAAATCGGCCAATGCCCTGGCCGCGGAGTAATGGCCGGATGGTTTGTGTCCGTAAAGCAGACCCACCCGGATCGGGTAAGGCTGTTTTTTTGTATCCATAAAGATCCTTACGGCGGGGATGACGCGGGCGCGTTAAGGTTTTTCTACCCTGCCCATAAACACTATCTTGCCGGTCGCGCTTTCCTGGATCAGAAAAATGAAGGGACGGTTCGCTCTGAACTGCGGCGCCGGCATCGGCATGGATTTTAAACCCATAGCCACTCCGGTCGCCGCCGCGGCCTCGGTTCCTTCCTCGTTCACTTCCACGAAACCCTGGTGCACAACCTGCTGGATATAAAGGTTTTTACTGCCGTCCATCCCGGAAAAGTCGGCCTGGTCGGTGAAGGCCCGTGGCATTCCCATTTTTGCCAGCGTGCCGGGCAGCGAGTACCTGTCGTTAAGCGAGAATCTGGGCAGAAACACATCCACCCGTGTATTGTAAAGTCCCTTCCTCCAGTAATCCAGTTTCACCGGGGAGAGCTCTTTTTCCAATTTCTTAAGCCCGCCTTCCGCCGGAAGGATAATAAGCATGGAAAGACCGCTGTTTTTATAAGGCAGTTCAAGGACCTGTATATCCATAGTCTGGAAATAGTTGAATTCGGCGCCTTCCCCGGTGCGTTTCATCATGTTGACTTTAACTTTGGCGTCAGGCCTCGGGAAAAATTCAGCTTCAGCGGTCAGGCTTTTGTCGAACTGCGTTTTCCATTTACCTTTAAAATAGACCGCGTCGACCAGAACCAGCCGTGTCAGGCTGTTTAGAGAATTTTCCGGGAACAGGTCTTTTATCCGGCCGTTGGTCTGGCCGGAAGTCCATTTGTTTATTTCCAGGCGCGCCGCTCCGGCGGCTTTTTTGAAATCGGCGCCAAACGCGTCCGCTCTGTAGCTTTTTCGCATTATTTCGGTGTAGGCCGGCAGGAAGGCGTAATCTTTCTGGGTCCAGAAAGCGTTTGCGATCCTGGCGTCGGCGCCGGCGTTGAAGGCCTCAAGGTCCTTGGCAAAGAAATCCCGGCGCAGGGACGCGTCCTTGGGAAGGCGCAGGACTTTTTCCATCTCTGTCGCCGTCCAGCCCCGGGCGCCCTCGTAAGTCATGGCGAGCGCCACGGTGATGCTGTAGGGCGAGAAGAAGACGTTCCCGGCTTTTGTCGAGAGCTGCTTGTACAGATCAAAGGCGAAAGCGTTGGAGGCGGAGATCACCGGGTGGGTTGCCGGTTCCTGTGCTTTCTCATCCGTGACCTGGTTCTGGGCGGCAGTATTTATGGCTGCGGCCATTAAAACCGGGATAAGCCAAAACGATATATATTTTTTAAACATATGTCCTCCGTATAAAGTATGACCAAGAAAGTGCGGCGTAGTCTTACGGTCTTTCCGCTTGGGCCGCTAGTGACTATTGTATAAAAGTTTTCCGCCCTAAAATAAAAAACCAGCCCGGGAGGCTGGTGTTATTATCGGGGCGGCGGGAATTGAACTGGCACAGTGTCCGTAGTAAATCTTCGTTAGCCCAGTCCACCCGCAGTCTGATTGTGTCCATGAGCGGCGCAGGTTAGCGTAGTCCACGCAAACAGTGTCCATGAATGATGCAGGTTAGCGTAGTCCACCCTCGCATTTTTAACCCGCCTTATCGGGGCGGCGGGAATTGAACCCGCAGTCTCTCGCACCCCAAGCGAGCGCTCTACCATTGAGCCACGCCCCGGTAATGCGGGTTAAAAATTTATGAAAAGAACTATCTTCTTTGACCTCAAGCGAGCGCTCTACCATTGAGCCACGCCCCGAAAAACACAGCTCTGTTGAGGGGTGATGCAACTTGATATACAGATTATACAAATTATTGACAGGTTTCTTATTTTTGAACTGCAGGTCAACACTCTTTTACTATCTGCTGCAGGTCTTTTTTTATATCTTCCAGCAGTTTAATGGTATCGTCAGAAGGGCGGGTTGCCTGAAAGGCCGGCTGTTTGCTTTTCCTGTTGGAGAAAATGACCTTTTTCGCGCCGGACAGAGTGTAGCCTTTCATCAGGACAAGGTCTTTGATCTCACTGATGATCTCCGCGTCTTTGGCCGTATAGCGGCGGTGTCCGCTGGAAAGCCGCAGCGGGCGCAGCAATTTAAAGCGGGATTCCCAGTAGCGGATTGTGTATTGCGGCAGCTGGGTCTTTTTCGCGATCTCGTTTATAGTAAAGTAATTTTTTTCAGACATAGTCTAAGGCACCGTAAAACGGAAAGCGTAAGCCGTAAACAGTCGCACAAAATGGAGTATTAAATTCTTTTAACTCTTCCCGCTTTCCGTTTTACGCTTTGCGCCGTCTATATTCCGCTTGTCAGTTTTTTTGACGGTTTGAACCTTATGCTCTTGCGCGGGCCGACCATAACCTTCTGGTTGGTTTTTGGATTGCGGGCCTGGCGCGGCATCCTGTCCTTCACCTTAAAGGTCCCGAAATTGGAAATTACAACTTTCTCGTTGCTCCGAAGGGCGGCAGCCATCAGTTCAAAAGTTTTAAGGACGGCCAACTTGGCGTCTTTTTCCGTGGTGAGATGTTTTGCTATTTCCCGGATTATCTCAAGTCTGTTCATCTTCTTCCTCCCCCTCTGTTCCTTCGTCCTCGTCCAATTCTTCTCCGTTCTCATCGGTCTTGCCGCGTGTGATCAACTGGTTTATGATGTCCTTCGGTTTCAGGTTCTTAAGGTCCTGCTTGAATTTTACCACTTCATCTTCGGTTATAGGTTTGGAAAGCACCTGGGTTTTACCGAAGACCCGCTCGCATATATAAATAGGACAGCCGAAGCGCACTGCCAGCGCCACCGCGTCAGAGGGGCGGGCGTCTATGTCGTGTTTATTGGCGCCGTTCTTGTCCTTTATGCTTATCGTGGAGTAGTAGGTGTTTTCCACGATGTCGGTGATCCTGACTTTCTCAACGGTAAGGTCGAGGGTTTTTAAAAGCGAGAAAAAAAGATCGTGCGTCATAGGTCTCGGCGAAGGGTAGCCGGAAAGCCGGATGGCTATCGCCTGCGCCTCCATGGGACCTATCCAGATAGGCAGGATGCGGGTCCCCCCCGTCTCATCCAGAAAAATTATTGATTCCGTCATGCTGGTGGCGATGGAATAGATCTTTACTTCAAGTTCTTTGGCGCCGGAGGATTCTTCATTATTCATAATTTACCGGAGGGGCGTTGTGTTCTTTTAAAACCGGCCGCTTCAAGGATGGAGGACGGGTTATGGTCCTTGTATAATATCTTCCAGATAGAATTTATAACCGGGGTCTTTATCGCGCGTTTTGCGCACAACGCTCTGGCGTTCTCAAGAGCCGCGAATCCTTCTACCACGGTTTTTATGTGCTGCTGTGCTTCCAGAGGGGTCCGGCCTTTTCCTATCTCCCTGCCGAAGCGGAAGTTGCGCGACTTGGCTGAAGTGGCGGTCAGCAGAAGATCGCCCATGCCGCTCAGTCCCCAGGCCGTGTGGCTCCTGCCGCCCAGGGCCGTAATGATGCGCTTTAACTCGGAAGCGCTTTCTATAAGAAAAGCCGCTTCGCTGTTCTTGGCGGCTTTTGAAAGTCCGTCTATGATCCCGCTGCCTATAGCATATACATTTTTTAAAGCCCCGCCAAGTTCGGCGCCCAGCCGGTCATCCGAAAGTTCCAGCCTGAGCGGGCCGCCCTCTATCATGGCGGCGGCGGCTTTGACCAGGGCCGTGTCCTTGCCGGCCAGCACCACTTTGGTCGGCGCGCCGGCGGCTACCTCCACCGCGAAACTGGGGCCGGTTAGTATCATCGTCTTCTGACGAGCCCTGGGAATTTCCTCTTCCATTACCTCGCAAACGGTTTTGAGGCTGCCGGCTTCTATGCCTTTCGCTACCGCGACGATAAGCGGCAGGGGCTGACTTTTTAAAAGAACGTTTATCTGCCTGGACAGGCCGCGCACGTGCTTGGAATCAACAGCCATGATCAGCAGCTTGGGTGAACGGACAGCTTCTTCAAGCCGTGTTAATACCTTTATCCCTTTGGCCAGCCTGAAGCCGGGCAGAGCCGGATGCGCGCGCGAACCGTTCAGGCTCCTGGCTGTGGCTGCCTTGAATTCCCAGGCTCTGACCGTCCGGCCCTCGCGCGCCAGCAAATTAGCCAGCACCGCGCCCCACATGCCGGCGCCGATGATGGAGATCTCAGTTTGCTTTTTCATCCGTGGCGCCGCTCTTTTTGTGCTTGAAGGAAAGTTCCTGGCCTTTCAGGATACGCCGTATATTAGCGATGTGCGTATAGAAAATAATGCCGCAGACCACTATTGCCATGATCGTGAAAGGTTTCTGCTCCGGATTCTTGTTAAGTATGAAACACAGGATAGGCAGCACGACCGAGGCTGTAATGGACCCGACCGAGATATGATGCGTGATGGCTACGGCCAGGCTGAAAAAGATAAAAGCTCCTACCGTGGGCAGGGGCAGCAGCGCCATAAAGACGCCGGACGCCGTGGCCACACCCTTGCCGCCTTTAAAGCTGAGGAAGGGCGTCCAGATGTGGCCGGCTATGGCCAGACCGCCGGCGGTCACCGGAATCCACCAGTGTCCGGCCCCCAGATAGAAGAATTTTATCGCCACATACGCCGGTATAAAGCCCTTGAGAAAATCAACAATAAAGGTGATTATCCCCGGCCACTTGCCCAGGATTCTGTAGACATTGGCCGTGCCGGGGTTGCCGGAACCGAATTTTCGTATGTCTATTCCTTTAATGCGGCCGATGATATAGCCGGTGGGAATGCCTCCCAGCAGGTAGCTCGCTATCAGCAGCAGTGTTGTCACGATAGTGGTTTTCGTCATAATCAAATTATATAAAAATAATTCTTAAAAGTATCTTTGCGGCCCCTGCCGCGCTGTTACTCCCCCAGCAGTTTTAATATGCGCTGGTAGTTTTCTTTGGTCGCTTTGAAATTTACCATTATATCTTCGGGGCCGTAGACCGCGCTTTTTACCAGGCCGTTCTTATAAATTTCCGAGAGCACCTTCTGTCTGCTCATCGGCAGGCTTAGTTCGTAGTCCGGCCATTTCGCGGTGATGGTCTGCTCAACCCGGGCCATCAGCTCCGGCATGCCTTCCCCTGTTATGGCGGAAACAAATACCGGGCGCAGGCGCCGCAGCCCTTCGGCGCGAAGGCGATGATCGGGGACGGCGTCTATCTTGTTGTATACATTTATCACCGGTATCCCGGCCAGATCCAGTTCCTTCAGAGTTTCCTGCACCGCCGCATGTTGCAATTTCATGTGGGGCGAAGACAGATCGTGGACGTGAATGATAATATCGGAGTAGGCCGTTTCTTCCAGCGTGGAGCGGAAAGCGGCTATCAGGTTGTGCGGCAGCTTCTGGATAAAGCCCACGGTGTCGGTTAGAAGGGCCCAGCCTCCCCCGGGCAGGCGCACGCGTTTTGTCGTCGGGTCGAGCGTGGCAAAAAGTTTATCGTCCGCGTAAATGGCGTGTTTCTGCGCGGTGAGGAAGTTTAGCAGGGTGGACTTGCCGGCGTTGGTGTAGCCCACTATGGCGGCCTGCGGCATGGGGACGGCGTCCCGGTTCTTACGCTGGGTGGCCCGCTCATCCCTTATGGCGTCCAGTTCGTTCTTCAATTCAGTTATCTTATCCCTGAGCGTGCGCCTGTCATACTCCAGCTGGCGTTCGCCGGGACCGCGCGTGCCTATCATACCCTGCTGCTGGCCCATGGTCGCGCCTTTGCCGGTGAGGTGCGTCAGGTCGTAGGATAGGCGGGCAAGTCTGACCTGCAGCTTGCCTTCCCGCGTCCGGGCGCGGCGTGAAAATATTTCAAGGATCAGGTAGGTGCGGTCAATAACCGGCACGCCAAGCGCCCGCTCAAGGTTGCGCTGCTGGGCGGGCGTGAGCTCTTCATCAAAAATAATAATGGAAGGTTTCTCCTCCTCCACATGTTTTTTAAGTTCTTCCACTTTACCGGAGCCGACAAGTGTCGCCGGGTTAAAGCGCGGCAGCGGTATAAGGAATTTTTTTATAACTTCCAGGTCCCCGGTTTCGGCAAGGCGCACCAGTTCTTCAAGCGCCACCTCAGGGTCCGGGCGGCCCTTGGTTTTTCTTTTTAAAAAAGCGGCGATTAGAGTAGCTTTCATAATATTATTTGCCTTTAAATCTATTCCTGGTTTCATCCCAAAGGGAGAGGGAATTTACCCTCTCCCCCCCCCCCAGTCCCACGGCAACCGTGAGCCTAATCTCCTAATATTTTTTCCGCCAGCGTTTCAGTGTCAAAATCAGATTGGGACGCCAGATCGAAACGCATGGCGTTCTTGTATCTGCCGAACCAGGTGTTCTGCCGTTTAGCGTAGGACATCGAGAGCGTCACGATGGAGTGTACTGCCTCCGCGCGCGGCATTCTGCCCGCGATAAAATCTATCACCTGGGGATAGCCCAGTGATTTCAGGCCCGGGGCGTCCTCGGGGTAACCGCGCTTCAGCAGGTCCCTGGTCTCGTCCGCCCAGGCGTCGAAAACCGCCACGGTCCGGTTCTTTATTCTTTCGTTCAGGATATTCTTTTCCCACTTTAGAAATATGAATTTGCCGAGATGTTCCGGCAGGGCGTTAAAGAATTTACCGGACCACAGTTCTGAAACCGGCCGGCCGGCCAGGCGGCTGATCTCTATAGCCCGGATGACGCGCTGGATATTGTTGGGCGGAATTTGCGCCGCGGCTTTAGGGTCAAGCATCACAAGTTCGGCGTGCAGGGCTTCCCTGCCTTTTTCCCCGGAGAAAGCGGCGAGCGACTCCCTCATTTTAGGATCCGGCCCGGGCAGCGGGTCCAGGCCGTTCCAGAGGGCCTGCACATACATGCCGGTGCCGCCGGCGATTATGGGTGTTTTGCCCGAGGCTGAGATAGAACCAATGAGCGCCTTGGCGTCCTTAACAAAAGTTCCGGCGTCGTAAGCGCTTTTGGGGTCGGTTATATCTACAAGATGGCAGGGCACGCCGTCCACGAGATAAATATTCCGGCCCCGCACCTCGGTCCATTGTCCGATCGGTTTAGAAGTTCCGGCTGAAAGGTGTTTGTAGACCTGTTTTGAATCGGCGGAGATTATTTCCCCGCCGGTTTTTTTTGCCAGCGCTACGGCCAGCGCGGTCTTGCCGGAGGCGTTAGCCCCCATAATGGTGATGGGTTTATTGGATTGATGGGACATGAAATAGTGGCGAGTGGTCAGTGACTAGTGGATAGTCGAAGAAGCCAAAATAAGAAAACTCTTTATCACTAGCCACTCGCCACTATTCACTAACCACTGGCGTCGTTACTTTTTCTTGAAAAGCGACTCGTCTTTCTGCGGTTTGTTGCACACGCCGTGCGCCCTGCAGGTTTCCACGCAGACTTCAGGCAGTTTAAGCGCGATGCGGGTGTCGCAATCCACATAATCTTCCGCCATGTCGCTTATGCGTTTTTTGTCGTCGTGGCTGATGTCTGAGAAAATAATGCCGCTCATGAAGACGCCGCCTTTTTGCTTGACCCAGGAAATTTTACCTGTTATCGGCATTTCCTTCACATCGGCGAGCTTCAGTATCATATTGAGCTCTTTGGAATGGGGCGGTTCAAGGAAGGTTATAAGGCGCATGCCGCCGGCAGAAAGATCTATCAGGATGGCGGGCTGGGGCGTATGCTCTCCGTTCGGCCCTTTGGCGAAGAACTCAAGTTCCACCGGTTCGAGTATGCCGTGCAGGATCGGCAGGCGCACGTGTTCTCTTCTTTCTTTAAAAACTTTATTGTCTTTCTTGTTCATAATGTAAGCCTTCCTTTTAAGGTGTTCTTACTGACTCCGGTTATTTCCGCCTGGATCAGGCTGCCGGGCTTAAGCCCTGTTTTCCGGTCCAGCCTTACTATAAAATTAGCCGAGGTTCTCCCGGAATCTTCGGTCTCAAGGAGAACTTCCTCTATTCTACCAATTCTTTTGTTTAAAATGTCACTTGAATTTTTCTTCACTTCGGCCAGCAGCCGGCCAAGCCGCTCTTCCATTTCCGCTTCGCCCAGATCCGGGGCCAGGCCCTCGGCGTCGGTGCGTTGGGAATACTTAAAACAATAGGCGAAAGAGATGCCGCTCGCGGCTACCAAGGACAGCGTTTCCTTGAAGTCCGCCTCGCTTTCGCCGGGATATCCGACAATGAAATCTGTGGAAACGGCCGCTTCAGGCGCGGCCTCCCGTATTTTGGCGACTATGTCCAGGTACTCAGTCCGGGTATATCCTCTGCGCATAGCTTTAAGTATGCGGTCGGAGCCGCTCTGCACCGGCAAATGCACATAGCGGGCGATCTTTGGATTATCCCTGAAAACCCGGAAAAAGTCCGCGTTGAAATAAAGCGGGTGAGGGCTCATGAAGCGCACGCGGCTGACTCCGGGGACGGCGGAGGTTCTCGAAAGCAAGTCGGCGAAGGAGACGACGCCAGCCGGCGTTTTGTAAGCGTAGGCGTTGACGGTCTGGCCCAGCAGGATTATTTCCCTGGCGCCGGCCGCTGCCTTGGCGGCCGCTTCGGCCAAGATCTCTTCAGGCGGAAGATAACTGGCGGGGCCGCGGACCTCGGGCACTATGCAGTAGGTGCATTTAAGCGAACAGCCGCGCATAGCCGTAACATAGGCGGAAACATTAGAAACAGTGGCGGGTGGCAAGTGGTCAGTGGATAGTGAGGCACTGGTTGTAACTGCCGCGCTGTCTTGCTGCCGCGCCGCCGTACTCTCTTGTGGCTCGTAACCGCCGCGCTGTCCTGCTGCCGCGCTGCCGCGCTGAGTTGTTCCAAAGAACAACTCTACCATCGCATCCACTTTGTCTATATCTTTTGCGCCTATTACCTCGTCCACGAAGGGGAAGCGGTTTTTGAGGTGTTTGCCCCCCAGCTTCTGGGCGGCGCAGCCAGCGATAAATATTTTACCTTCAGGATGGTTTTTTTTCCAGACGCGCAGGCGGCCTATCTGGGATATGGCTTTATCCTCGGCGCGCTGGCGCACGGTGCAGGTGTTGACCACCACGGCGTCGGCCCTTTTAAGGTCGTCGGTCAATTTGAAGCCCCGTTTTATGAACGAAGCCGCCATCAATTCCGAGTCCGCCTCGTTCATCTGGCATCCGAAAGTGATGATACAGACTCGCCGTGCTGCCCCGCCCGCCCCGGGTGGGGCAGCGCATTTTTCAGATTTCTGCATTTGTTTTTTTCCTCAAAAAATAAAAAATTAAATGGCGCAAAAAATTCTGCATTTTTAATTTTTTTGTCCGAAATTTTAATGTTCCTGAACACCAGCCCAAGCAGCCGCTTTGTCCTGGCGGAGTCCCGCTTCGTTTTCTGCGGCTGCCCGTCGGAGATATAGGTGTGGACCTGCGCCAGATAGTCCGCGGACTTTTCGCGGTCTATCTGGCGCAATTCGCAAAGGGCGGAGACCTTCTTAAGTTCTTCCCCGTCAGTCATTAAATCTTTATTTTTAGCCTCAAAAACTTCCTTGGACAGGTGGCCGTCTAAGTAGGCGTCAGTCAATTTCGCTTGTTTAGCGAAGTTGTCTGACAGGCGTTGGGAAACCTCTCTTTTGGCTTCATTCTGGTCTTCCGGGAGCCTGATGGCCGGCAAAGTCATGTTCGGCCATTGGCTCCTTAATTTGGGGTTGCAAAGCAGTATCTCGATCATGTCCGCGACCTGGGGTTCAAGGTCTTCGGCCTTAACGCTTTTGTTGCGGCAGGTCGTATAACTGTGCGTTCTTGAAGAACAACGATACCACTTCTTGGTGGCCTTGGTGCGGTGGTTGGATACCGAAGAAGCGCCTATAAGCTTGTGATTGCAGTTGCCGCAAAACAGAAGCCCTGATAAAAGATAGTCTCCCGGCTTGGCCCTGCGGAGCGCTATGCGCTTCTCAGCGCGAAGCTGTTGCGCTTGCGCAAAGGCTTCGTCGCTGATTATATGCGTGTGCTTTCCCTGCGCGGTAATTACCTGATTGGCCGGGTTCTTAACGTATTTGTAGCCCTTGACCGTTTTCTTGGTCTTGTCATAGTGGTGGGTGTTCCAAACGATCTTGCCGGTATAAATAGGGTTCTTTAATATGTCGCCTATCAGTTTGGTACTAAGATAATTACCTTTACGGTTCCTTATGCCTTTCCTGGTTAAGGCCCCGGCAATAGCCAGAGTGCTTTTGCCCTCTAGGTAGAGCTCATAAATGTGGCGGACAGTCTTAGCCTCGGTTTCCTCTACCTCTAAAAGCTTTGCGGTCTTGTTATAGGTGTAGCCGTAGGGTGCGTACCGCGCGCCCTGCCAGTTCCCCCGCTGAACGCCTTTAACCATACCGGGGAATACTCTCTCGGCTATGCGGTTGCGCTCAAACTCCGCAAAACTGCCAAGCTGCTGGAACATAAGTTTGCCGGAGGAGGTTGTGGTATCAAAAGGTTCCCCCGCCGATTTAAAGCCCACACCATAACTGCAAAGTTCGTCCACCAAATTTAAAAGGTCCCTCAGGTTGCGGCTGAACCTGTCCAACTTGGAAACCAGCACCAGCCCGAACTTGCCGCCTTTGGCGTCAGCCAAAAGTGCGGCAAGCGCGGGCCGCCTGTCCGAGGTGTACCCGCTAATGCCGTCGTCTGAGTAAACCTTGTAGACCTCAAGGCCCTCTCGCTTGGCAAAGGCTTCAAGGGTTTCCCTTTGCACTTCAAGGGAATAGCCTTCCTTGACCTGGTCTTCCGTGGATACTCGCAGATATAGGGCGGTCTTCATATGGCTACCTTATGGTTTCCTTCCACTTTTTGATCTTGCGCATATCCGCCTCAGTGAAGACCGGAAAATTCTTATAATCGCGTCCAGGTTTTACCCACCCGCGTTTGATCCAGTTATATAAGGTTTGCCGTGTTATGCCCAGGAGTGTGGCGGCCTTAACCATGTTGTAGCGCTTCATAATTAAATTGTACATAATTTTACACTCATTGTCCTTATCTGTTTACGGGGTAAATGTGCGCTTTTGCGCGGCGTAAAAGCGCGCAATATGGGCGGGCGGGATAAAATAAGGCGGCTAAGGCCGGGTCTGCCCGGCTTGTCCGGGCTGTCCCGGCCTTAGCTTCCTTATTGTATGGGTTGTTTCGGCCTCTTCCGGTGGCGACATAATATTAACAGAAAATCCCGCCTGGGCGCCGCGAAGCAAGCCGAGGCGGGGTTTTTATCAGCCGGTGGCCACCGGTTCAACTCTTCAAAAAAATTAAAAATGCAGTATTTTTTGCGCCATTTAATTTTTTATTTTTTGAGGAAAAAAACAAATGCAGAAATCTGAAAAATGCGCTGCCCCACCCGGGGCGGGCGGGGCAGCACGGCGAGTCTGTATCATCA
>CAIPTO010000031.1 GCA_903867985.1 uncultured Elusimicrobia bacterium
ACAAGCGTCCCGGGGAAAGACCATCCATGGAGGAGGTTTATTCCCGCAAAAAAAACGGTGCAACAGCCAGTATTAAGCAGTCAGCCATCATGACATTTCTAAAAAACTTAAACCATGACATTTTAACTTGCTTGCAACATAGACGAAACAGGAATTCTGTTTTAAGTTTTGTATCGTGCGCTTCTCCGGTGGTTCCGTCTCCAACTATAAATTTGTTATTATAGTTTTACTTCTGAACTCTTTAATGTGAGGTGGGTGGCATGAGCGTAGCGAAGATCAGCGCCAACAGGCTTGCGGCGTTCCTTAATAAATCTCCGGATTTTTTCACAAAGAAAGACATAATTTATTTTATCAGGGCCAACGGCATAAAGATGGTCAATTTCCGCTATATTGCCGGAGACGGCCGCCTGAAAACTCTTAACTTCGTCATTAACGACGAGGCGTACCTTGACAGGATACTTTCCGCCGGAGAGCGCGTGGACGGATCAAGCCTTTTTAAGAACATAGACGCCTCATCCAGCGACCTTTATGTGGTGCCGCGTTATAAGACCGCTTTTGTTAATCCTTTTTCCGAGGTCCCCGCGCTGGATATCCTGTGTTCCTTTTATACGCCGGACGGCGCGCCTTTCATAAACGCCCCGGCTGAGATATTGCGCCGCGCGTCCGCGGAGCTTCGCAAAACTTCCGGTTTCGATCTTCACGCGCTGGGCGAGCTTGAATATTACGTCATTTCCCCCCGGAATCCGCTCTATCCGATGAGCGCGCAAAAGGGGTATCACGAGGCCCATCCCTTCGCTAAATGGGAGGGTCTGCGCTTCGAAGCAATGGCGGCCATCGCCGAAGCGGGCGGGAAGATAAAATACGGCCACTCGGAAGTCGGCTTCATCCGCACCGAGGAACTGGAGATGAGTCAGCAGGAGATCGAGTTCCTGCCGGTGCCTGCCGCTGACGCGGCCGATCAGCTGGCCGTGGCCAAATGGATGCTCTCCTCCATCGGCCATAAGTATGGCGTCACGCTCTCCTTTGCGCCCAAGATATCAATAGGCCACGCCGGTTCCGGACTGCATTTTCACACCGCCCTCATGAAGAGCGGCAGGAATATGATGATAGAGAACGGTGCGATTTCTTCTCCCGCCCGGAAACTTATTGCCGGCTTCCTGTCACAGGCTAAATCCCTTACCGCTTTCGGCAATACCGTCCCGACTTCCTATTTTCGCCTGGTGCCGCATCAGGAGGCTCCTATCAGCGTATGCTGGGGTTATAGGAACCGCTCGGCGCTGGTGCGCATCCCGCTCGGCTGGCTTAAAGCCAACAATATGATAAAGGACGCCAACCCGCTGGCCGCTAAAGGCGCCGCGCCGGTGGATCACCGCCAGACAGTGGAGTTCCGGTCGGCTGACGGTTCCGCGAACCTCCACCTGTTCATGGCAGGGCTGGCCGTAGCCGCCAGGCAGGGCTTTACGATGAAGGATCCGCTGGGGTACACGAAAAAACTTTACGTGGATAAGAACATTTCCAATGCCGAACACAAAAGCCTCAATGAGTCCCTTCCCAAACTGCCCGCATCCTGCTGTGAGTCAGCCCAGGAACTGGAAAAGGCGCGCGGGATATACGAGGATAAAGGGGTGTTCACTCCGGTCGTGATAGACGGGCTTATCAAGCGCCTTAAGAGTTATGATGACCGCAACCTCAGCGAGCGCCTTTACGGTAAGGAAGAAGAGATAAAAAAGCTCGTGGAGGAATTTCTGTATTGTTAGTGTAGTCTGAGCGGCTGCAACCAATGACTATAAGTTCTGCCAAACGCAAAAATCTGATCATGCTGCTGACGTTGACGGCGGCGGCCGCAGCTTTTGTGTCCTTCCGTATCTATTCGTCGCCGGAAGCGGTACGGGCCCGCGCCGGGAAGATGCTGGTGATCTCTACGGGTACCATCTCCGGCAGTCTGGACAGCACTCTTAAGCAGCGCGGCTTTGCTGACGCGGACCGGTACCGTATCTCCGGCGCCTTTTCAAATATCCTCAATCTGCGGCGGCTTACTCCTGAAGATGAATACACCATCGCTTTCTCAACCGCCGCCGAATTTAAATACATGTTCATTGCCAAGGATTTGAAGCAGTACTACGTTTTACCCTCCACGGATTCCGCCGGTTACACGTTTTCTGTTCTGGAATTGGCGGTTACCAGCGCCACGGCCAGAGTCGCCGGCAGCATAGATTCCTCTCTCTGGGAATCCATGAGCGCATTGGGAGTGCCGCCCGATCTGATCCTGGATTACGCCGATGTCTTCTCCTGGTCGGTGGATTTTCTTACCGAAGTGCGCAAGGGCGACAAATATGATTTGATTTATGAATACAGTAAAGCGCCAAATGGCAGAATGGTTTCAAAAAAGATATTGGCCGCCGTGTATGAAGGCGAAGAGACCGGCCGCAAGATGGCCGGGTTCTGGGGTAAAGGTTATTATGATGACTCTGGTGAGTCGGTCCGTAGCCTATTCCTCCGCGCGCCGCTCCACTACCGCCGCATTTCATCCTACTTCACCAACAAACGATTTCACCCTGTGCTTAAATATATACGGCCCCACCTGGGTATAGATTACGCCGCGCCAACCGGCACGCCGGTTTCCGCTGTGGCTGAGGGCACGGTCACCTACGCCGGCCGGAAAGGCGGTTTCGGAAATTACATTGAGTTAAGGCATACGGCCGGTTACGTTACGGCCTACGGACATCTGAGCAGGTTCGCCAAAGGATTGCATCCTGGCCTCCGGGTCGGGCAGGGTGACGTGATAGCTTATGTGGGCTCTACAGGGATGTCCACAGGGCCGCACCTGGATTTCCGGGTCAGACAGAATGGTTCTTTTGTGAATTTCCTTAAAATAAAATACCGCTCCAGCGGGGGCTTGAGCGGTAAAGAAAAGGCGGCATATCTCGCCGGGCTTAAAATCTCACTTCCCGAATATTTTAAGTAAGAATTCCAGATTTATATACTGCTTGAAAGCCAGGAACATTGGCACCATTTCCAGGCCGATGAGCACGATTATGATTATTTCCAGCCAATGGCTGCGTTTTGAATTAACTTCGCCCTGCAGTATCTGAGTGATATCGGCGAGGGTTTCCATCTTGCGGGAAATGCTCTTGCGCCAGTCGTCGAAGCGGAACTGTTCGGCGCTGGAGCGGAACACTGTGGCCAGGTACGGGTCTCCGACTGTTTTAAGCGAATTTTCTATCCGGCCCAGGAATTCCGAGAACTCTATATACCGGGTGCTGGATTCCTCGGCTATGTCGGCGTAAAAATTCCTGAAGATGTTAATTACGCCCTCCTTCTTCTGCTCAATAGTGTCATAGAGCTCATCCAGTTTGAGATTAAGCAGGTCGTCGTAATACCGGAATTCCAGAAGATGAGTGAGGGAGAATTCTATGACATCCGCCACGTCGCGCTGGCCATCGGGCTCGATCAGAAGCGCGGAGTTCCAGTCTATGACCGCCAAGTCGTTGTCGGCATATTGAAGAATATTTTCCGTTATCAGGTCTCTTGAAGTTTCGGATAAAGGCTCCCTGCCTTCAGCCAGTATAAGGGCCGGTACATCCGCTTTTTCCAGCAATTCCCGGGGATTAGCCACGCCATCCATTTTTTCTATGAAATAGGTTATATAGTCTTCGTAGGCCGCCCATTCTGTGGGCTTGCTTATCGCGGCCAAGACCCGCTTCTTCAGGGCGTCTTTCGCCGCCACGGCCGCCTTGTGGATATCACCGGAAGCTTCAATGCCTTGAGCCAGCAATACCAATTCTCCCCACGAAGTTCCGATCGGAATGGTCAGCTCCAGCGTGATAGACATAACTCCGTAGGCCCATACGCGCGCGAAGGTGTTGACCTGCAGCGGAGCCCCGTTAATTTCCATGACGCCCGTTCCCAGTTCCACTTTAAGCGGAGCGTCCTTTATTATAATGGCTTTCCGGGTGTCGGTGGTGAGTTTAAGACGTTTGGAATCTTCGCTCAGCAACTTCTCAGCCTGCGACAAATTCACTTCTCCGCCCACGTCGAAGACGCGGTGGATGAGTATGGAACCTTTTAATATCTTAACGGCCATAGACGGTAGTTACTTTATCACTTCTTCAATGCCCCGGATGATAGCGGCGTCAAACTCCGGGTCGTAGCCTGCCCACACATTATGGACCACATGATTCTTATTTAAAATAAATATGTACGGGACTCCCTGGGTTTTATATTTGCGCGATACTTCACCCCCCCCGTAGGCCACGGGAAAGGTCAGTCCGAAACTTTTAGCGAAGCCTTCAGCGGCGGACGCTTCATCTTCCACGCAGATGCCGATCACGTTAAGCCCCTTTGGGGAGTATTTTTTGTTCATTACTTCAATGAAGGGCGCGGCCTTCCGGCAAAACGGGCAGCCTTCAGTGAAGAATATCAGCATCACCGGCTTGCCCGCGTAAGAAGCCAGATCTATTTCTCCGCCCTTGTAGCCGGGAAGTTTGAAGTATGATTGATTTTTTGTATAGCCATTCTCCGTGTTCTTCACCGCCGGCGCTTGTGCTGCGACTGTCGAGACTGTTTGCACCGCGGCTTCCGTTTGCGCGGAGCCTGCCTGCTGTTTAGAAGTCTCGCTCCTTTTACAGCCGTAGTAAGCGAAGGCCGTTAAATAGGCCGCCGTGAGAATCAAAATCTTTGTTTTATTCATGGTCCAATCTCCTCTCGCTGCTATATACTGTGTGAACGGGGCTTGTAGGTTTGAAGGCGTCCCGTATAGCGCTATTGTATGATTTTTCTTAACGCGTCTAAAGCAAAATTTACGGAGCAGCGCTTGATGTCGCCGCGCGTGTGCCGAAAATTGCGTGTAAACGTCCGGGTTTTAATACCGCGCCCGGCCACGGCGAAACAGACCAGGCCTACCGGCAGTTCCTTCGTTCCGCCATCCGGCCCGGCTATTCCGGTTACTGAAACGGCATAATCGGTTTTGAAAAGGCGCCGGACGCCTTCGGCCATCTCGGCCGCGCAACGGGTGGAAACTGCTCCCTCTTTTATTATCGTGCTCTTTTTGACTCCGAGGACGGATCTTTTTGATCCGATGGAGTAGGCGGTCACGCCGCCGCTGAAATAAGCCGAGCTTCCGGGGACATTGGTCAGGGCGTCGGAGACCGCTCCGCCGGTGCAGGATTCCGCCAGCGCGACGGTGGCTCTCTTTTTTTTCAGCAGCGCGCCGACCGCCGCTTCAAGAGTGTCTTCATCGGTACCGTAGATCGCGCAGCCCAGAATCTTTCGGCAGGCTTTTTCTATCCCGGAAAGTTTTACGGCGGCCTCGCTCGGACGCTTACCCGATACGGTGAAACTGAATTCCGCTATGTTGGCGCCGGCCAGGATCGTGTACTGCGCCTCCGGAAACCGCCGCATCACCGGTCGTAGGAGTTTTTCTGCAGCCACTTCCCTGAGGTCGGCGACCTTGAGTCGCAGCATCCTGATAACCCCTTCTTTTGATTTAAAAAATTCTTTTATGTTGTCGGCGATAAAGTTATCGAACATCGGAACCCATTCGCTCTGGGGGCCGGGCAGGACTACGAGCAGCTTTCCCCCGACGGCGACTATCTGGCCGAAAGCGGTGCCGTTGGCGTTTTCCACCATCTTTGCCCCGTCTATTATGAGGCATTGGTTTTTGAAATTAGGCGGCAACTTGCTCAAATTGTAGTCGCATTTAAGTATCTGCTCCGCGTATTTTGAATAGATCAATTTTCGTCCGAGAGCTCTGGCTACGCCCTGGCGGGTAAGATCGTCAAATGTCGGGCCAAGGCCGCCGCAGGTAATCACCAGATCCGCGCTATTCAGGCCGCAGGCAACTATTTTAGCGATGGCCTTCAGGTCGTCTCCTACCGAGTGCTCGCGGTAGATGCGAAAGCCAAGCGGACGCAGCTTAGCCGCAAAGAGCGGCACATAACGGTTGCTTTTGCTGGAAACCAGTTCGGAGCCCGTGCAGATGAGTTCAGTCTTTTTAAAACCCATAGCGTCCATATGTTCCTAAATGTCCCTGAAAGGCGCACAAAGTAAACCTTTACCGATATAATACAAAAAGACGGGGCTATTTTATAAAGTTTAAACACGCACACATTCAGCCGGGATTTATTTAACACGGGGATATTAATTAAATTTTCGGTGCGGTAACATTTTTTTACCGGGAATCACGGCAATCCGCCGATCGCTGGTCGGCGAATGCGCGTATCAAATAAAAGTTCAGTTTCCGTGTTGATTGCGGATATCCAAAAAATCAAAAGTCGCGCCGGTGGTTCGGCACTATTAAGCAAAAAATTATAGAATGATTTAACCCCGGCGCTTTTTCTTTGGGCCGAAATAGCGGGTGTCTAAACGGGAATATTGGAGGATTTATGATAAAAGAAACACTTTCAAGGATAGAGTCCGCGATAGTCAGGATCCAGGCCGCCGACGGCAAAGAAAAGGCCGAGCTGATCTTGCTTCTGAGGAAGCTCAAGGATGAGCTCGCGGCCCTGCCTGAATCAAGGTCGGACGACGCGCGCAGCATAGCTCACTTTACCGAAACTGCCGCTCACGAGGTTACCCGTGGCGATAAAAGCGTGGAACGCAAGAATCTTTCCATTTCCGGAATAGCCTACTCGGTGAAAGGTTTTGAGGTCTCTCATCCCGCTCTCGTGGAACTTGCCAACGAGATCTGCATGATGCTCGCCCGCATGGGAATATAAACAAAAGGTTTGTTCAGCGGCTGGTGGATAAGTCTTAGTCGATACAGAGACATCAGCCGCTTATAACTTATAACCCCTCCGCATGACCGTTGCTGTGTATTTATGAACGATATTATCTACGGGTTGCTGGTTTTTTTGTTGATAATTCTGGGGCTTTCGCGCTTGGTGCTGGCCGTCGAGCCGCCTAAAGCCAAAAAAATTCCGCACACGCTTGAAAAGTACGGGGACGTCCGCGTGGACGATTATTATTGGCTGAGACGGCGCAAAGATCCCGAAGTCCTTAAATATCTAAAGGCGGAAAACGCCTATGCTGACGCCGTCCTTAAGCACACCGGGCGGCTGCAGTCCGGCTTGTTCAGCGAGATGAAGGCGCGCATAAAGGAAGACGATTCTTCTGTTCCTTTTAAATACGGCGATTACTACTATTACAAGAGATATGAGAAGGGGTTCGAGTATCCCGTATATGCCCGCAAGAAAGGTTCCCTGACCGCGGATGAGGAAATATTGCTGAACGTCAATGAAATGGCCAAGGGGCAGGCGTTTTATCAGGTCAAGTTCCCCGTCATACGTCCCGACCATAAAATGATAGCCTTCGCCGTAGATACCAAAGGCCGCCGCTTTTACAATATCTATTTTAAAGACCTCGCGACAGGCAGGGTTTACTCTGAGGGATTGTCCGATACGGCCGGGAATATGGAATGGGCCAATGACAATAAGACCCTTTTTTATGTTAAACAGGACGCCGAGACACTGCGTTGGAACCGCGTATTCAGTCACGAACTGGGCGGCCTTAAGGACCATGAGGTGTATTTTGAAGCTGACGAGACATTTGAGCTTGGCATCGCTAAGGCCACTACCGGAAAATACATTTTTATAAGGACCGGGGCCACCCTCTCTACCGAGTACCGCGTGATAGAAGCGGATAAGCCGTCCGCCGAGCCGTGGATCTTTTGCCCCCGCCGGCCCAAACTGGAGTATGATGTGGAGGACGGCGGCGGCGTATTCTACATTTCCAACAACGATAACGCTAGAAATTTCAAGCTTTCCGTCTGCTCACCGGGCCAGACCGGCAGAGCCGGCTGGACCGATCTGGTCCCGCACCGGGAAGATACTCTGCTGGAGGGAGTGGATGTCTTCGAGAATTGGCTGGTTCTGAAGGAGACCCGTGAGGCGTTGTCGCGGCTGCGCGTCATCAACCGCAAAAACAGGGAAGAGCACCTGGTGGCGTTTGACGAGCCGGCGTATACGGTTGACCTGGGCGAGAACTTTGAATACAGGACCGAGACCGTGCGTTTTAATTACGAGTCCATGACAACGCCTGAGTCGGTCTACGATTATGACATGGCCGCCCAGAAGCGCGTTCTCATGAAACGTCAGGAAGTGCCGGGCGGGTTTAAGCCGGAAAACTATGTTTCCAAGCGGGAGTGGTTTACCGCCCGCGACGGAGAAAAGGTTCCTCTATCCATTGTCTACAGGAAGGACCTTGATCTTGGCGCCGGCAATAATCCGGTCCTTGTGTACGCTTACGGCTCCTACGGTTACAGTACTGATCCGGACTTCAGTTCTCTCAGGCTTTCGCTGTTGGACCGGGGTTTTATATACGCTGTCCCTCACATCCGCGGCGGCTCGGAGATGGGGCGGCGCTGGTATGAGGACGGGCGCCAGCTCAAAAAGATGAACACCTTTTACGATTTTATAGACGCCACGCGGTATCTCGTGGATCGGGGCTTTACTTCGCCTGGGCATATCTACGCTGACGGCGCGTCCGCCGGCGGTCTCCTGATGGGAGCGGTGCTGAACATGGCGCCGCAGCTTTACAACGGCGTTATCGCCGGTGTTCCTTTCGTGGACGTGCTGACCACAATGCTGGACCCCGATATTCCGCTTACCACAGGCGAATACGACGAATGGGGTAACCCGAACGTGAAAAAATATTACGATTATATAAAGAGCTACTCGCCTTACGATAATGTGGAAAAAAAGGCCTATCCCAACATCATGGTTACCACGGGTTTAAACGACTCGCAGGTGCAGTACTGGGAGCCGGCAAAATGGGTGGCCAAGCTGCGCGACATGAAGACCGACAAAAATATTCTGGTCCTTAAAACCGATATGAACGTCGGCCACGGCGGAAAGTCAGGCCGTTTTGAATCTCTCAAACTGGCAGCTCTGGAATACGCCTTCATTCTGGATCTGGAAGGCATCAAAAAATAATATTTATTTCGCTGCCGGTCCGGATCCGTAAGACTCTTTGAGCACTTTCCGGACTTTCTCTATTATGGAATTTATGTCGGAAGTTTTTGAAAGAACGCTTTTAACCTGCGGGTAGCGGGTTACATCGGAGCGGTTCTGAGTTGTAAAGTGGGTGGCTGTGACTACTATCACCGGGATGCCGGACAGGCGCTGATCCTTTTGAAATTCCTTCAGCATCTGGATTCCGTCAAGTTCCGGCATACCAATATCGGTGATCAGAAGGTCCGTGCGGGCTGCGAGGCAGAGCTGTATTCCTTGGCGGCCGTTCAGTCCGACTGCGACGTCGTAATCGGACTCAAGGGCCGTGGCAAGCAATGACGCAAAAACCTCGTAGTCATCCAGAACCACTATCCGTTGTCTTTCCTGCATTATCCAATATCCTTCTATATCTTCACGCAATCCCCGGGTTCGCCAGCTCCGGGGGAAGCTGAGGTTCAACTTCGCGCGAATACGATGGTTATAGTGGCGCTTGACCGGGTTCCTTTTGCCGTCGCCTTATACGGGCTTTTTGAAGTGTTGATGAAAAATGCCAGCGCTTTTGCGGTGTCGATGGCGCCCTGCCCCGGCTTCAGGGTAGCGGGGATGTTTAACCCGTTCACCTGCTCTGTCGATCCGTCCGGCTTCCTGAAACGGAATAATGAAAGCCATAGATTTATCGTTCCATCCGTCCCCTTGCTGCTCGCTACGCCGGATATCTCCGCTGTTACCGCCTTGCCGCCAACGGTAACTTTGCCGGAAGTGACTACGGCCCTTTGAGTCGCATCATATGACACCGCGGTCAGGTCAGCGCCCTGCTCTGATTCCGCTTCTGTATCTTCCGTATTATATTCTTTATTCATACCCCCCCTGTCGTTTCCTGATCTCATAAATGTCGCGGACGCCCCGCGCCAGCCCCTATTACTATATATGTTTCCCGCTCCGAACTCAATCAAAGAATGGGTTTCGCGCGCTGGCGGTCCTGTTTGTGGCGGATCTGGCGTAGAATAGTGTAGGTCTAAAGGCCTATACGCGTATAGGCCCTTTAGCCCTTACGGATTTGACATCCATCAACTAGCATATGACTACCATGTAATCCCCGGGATTGGCCGGGGAGCATCCACCTTCGGACCGAAATCCGAATTCACCATGGGGCTTCAAGACGACGCGACAGGTGGATGTATAAGATCATGCAACTTAGAACGCAGACCACTGTGACGATCAGAATTTTAAAAACGATGTTAGCGTCGGCCTTCCTTTTTACCTCAATACTGTTTCCGGCGGCCGGTCTCCTTAACGCCGGCGCTTTTGACACGCTCAAAGAGTTTTCCGCCGGCGTAGAGTTCCATGCCCTGCCGCAACCTGACCATGCGCCAGCCGCAGATTTTGTCAGCGTCTTACGTCCCCTTAAAGTATATTTCCTCAATGTGGGCCAGGGCGACGCCGCCTACATTGAATTGCCCGACGGGACCAACGCCCTTATAGACGCGGGCCGTTCAAAAGCCAAGACCAGTTATTTGGCATCGTTCTTGAACGAACATAACGTAACCAAAATAGATAATGTGGTGCTTACGCACCCTCACGCCGATCATTATACCGGGCTTCAGTATGTTTTCTCCAATATCCGCGTAGATAATTTTTTTGACACGCAGGCGGACAACACCAGTACCTCCGTAGACGAGTCAATCCGTGCGAAGGCCCAGGCTCTGGGGGTAAATATCGTCCACCCCTCGGCCGGCGATATTCTGCCATGGGACCCGCGTGAAGTCCAGGTCAAGGTGCTGAACGCCTGTTCCGAACCGGTAGCCAGCGCTTCCGGTCAGTTCCTGAACGACTGTTCGATAGTGCTCAGGATCACCTATCAGAATACTTCGATGCTTTTCACGGGCGACATGCAGGAAGATGTCGAGGCGGAACTGGTCAAGGAGTACGGTTCCGCTCTCAGGGCGGATGTGCTTAAAGTCGGACACCACGGCAGTCAATACTCTTCCGGCGACGCTTTCCTGGCGGTGGTGCGCCCCCATGACGCTTACATTTCCGTGGGCCCTAACAATTATGGCCACCCGATGCCTTCCTGCCTGGCGCGTCTTCAGAATGCGGGGGCTATCATTCACCGCACCGATCTGGAAGGAACCATGGAATACACTATCGGCGGAACTGTTTCTCCTTCGACCCCGGACGCTATCGGTTCTTTAAGATATTAGCCTCCTACCGGACGCTTTGAACCTCCCTCAATCTATTTATAATCCCCGGCCGGAGAGCCCCATAATCTATCCGGCCGGAAACTTAATATAGTGTAGAAGATGACCCCGACAGCGTACTGTCGGGGTCATTTTTTCTCCAATGAAAGATTTTGGGTAAAAATAGAAGCAAAAATAGCGAAGTCCCAAAACGGAAAGTTGCAACCGCGACTTTCCGTCTGACTATCGCGCTGTCTTACCGTCGGGCTCCTACTTGCTAAAGTATGGATGAGGCAGATACGGCATTTTTTCCGGTTTGCTGTCGGTCTTTTTTACTTCCATTTCCTGCACCAATATCGAGGGTGAGATTATGGAACCGGATGTGCTCCAGTCGGGGTAATAGACGTTCATTTCCTTTGAGGCCGCCGTTATGTCGCGCAGGGCGCGCAGGCTTGTGCCGGTAAATTCCAGCCCGTGAACCGGTTCCTCGCGCCCGTCCTTTACATAGATCCGGTAGGCGGTGAAAGGGGCGTTCATGTTGTCCAGGCCTCTAATCAGAAGGCAATACTCCAATTCCTGTTCGCGGCATATATCGATCAGTTTGTTCTTTAGATCTTTCAGTGGCAGGACCTTGGGGGAGGCGGCCTCGGGCCGGATAAACACGTTGGAGGGCGAACCGGAGGCGTAGTCCAGGAAGTCGGCGCGACCATGGCCGTTTGATTTGTTGAAGTCTCGGGTAGCCGCGCGGGACATATAATAATCCAGCAGTCTGCCTTTTTCCACAAGATCCAAATTTTGCGCCGGAACGCCTTCGTCATCCACTTCATAATAACCGACCAGCGGTTTGCCTTCAAAATAGCGCTCACGGGGTTCGTCCGTGACGCTCAGGAAAGGCGAGAGTACGCGCATATCCAGGCGCTCCACCAAAGCTCCCGGACGCCTGTAGACCGCTTCCGAAGACCATTTATTGGGAGTGGTCCAGACCTCGCGAGGATTTGACAGGTTTGCGACCAGGAAATAATCAAAGAACTTCCCAGCCGCGTCTTTCTCGAACAGCACGGGTCCGATATAGGCTTTGATCTGGACAGACCGGTCCATCCCGGAAAGTCTGCGGCCTGCCTCTTCGGCTTTTTCAAGCAGCGTGTTAAGATCCGGGGCGTCTTTTGCGAGGCGGAAATCCTGTTCGTCGCCGGCGGAGATCGGAAAGCCGTCGGGGGCGTAGGCTTTGGCCTCGATGATTACGGAGCCAAGGCAGTCGGGGCGTTTAAAAACTGACCCTTCGCTGTCCAGAAACCGCGTGGCCCCTGACTGAAAATTCAGGCGCACTTTTGAGTATTTGACGGCCGGATATTTCAGAAATACGGCGGACACTTTGCGGATGTTCTCGCGCCAAACGTCCGGATCCAGAGTTTCCTGTCCGGAGTCCCGGAACAACTGATAAGGCGGCCGGGGCGTCATGTCTGCGAAAAGTTCCGTGAAGTTCTTGGATTCCTTGTAGGCTTTTTTCTTGGAGAATGTTTCCAGGGCTTTTTTATAAGCCTTGTCGGTAGCGGCCCAGATGGAATAGCGCAGGCTGTCGTAGTTGTCGTCAAGAGCCAACTCCCAGTCAGCCTCCACGCGGTAGCCCTCCCAGACATTGGCCGCGTAATTGCTATTGTCAAACTCCGGTGATCCGACCCGGAGATCCACTCTCAGACGGCGGTAGGGTGCCGTATATTCCGATTCGACGGCGCCGAAGCTGGCGGTTATTCCCAGCGACCGGCCCTCCGCCACCTGGTAGTTTAGGAAATAAGGTTTCTGCAGCGAGTCCATCCTGAGTTTATTCATGGAACGCGACATTTCGTCCTTCATAGCCTTGAACACGCTATCGCCCTCCGGCAGATTCAGCCCTTTTAGCCCTTGGCCGGCATCAAGCGGCGCACGCTTTGAGCTATCGATTTTCGCATCAGATCCGGAAGGCCCGGGCAGGGCGGTTCCGGCCAGAAGAGCGCAGGGAATGGCAAATAAAACAAGTATCGTGTTGATAGCGTTCTTTTTCATATATAATCCTTATCTATCGTGCAGAGGCGGCTGCAGGACCGGCGGTTTTTCCTGCGATTTCTGGGATTTTTCCACTTCCATTTCAGTGAGCAGGAGGCTTGGCGAAACGGAAGAGACCGGAACCCAGCCTGATTCGGCGCCGCAGGTGCCGTTGAAAATGTCCGGGTCGTCCGCCGCGGCCGTAATTTTGCTGAGGCTGGCTATGGGCGTACCTACGATATCCACTCCCCGGACCACTTCATCGGGGCGGCCGTCGGTGTAGACTCGGTAGACCAGGAGGGGCAGGACTTTAAAGGACTGCGCGCCTCCGCGGCCGGTATTGGTGAAGCCCCCCGCTATATCA
Organism: uncultured Elusimicrobia bacterium; assembly: GCA_903867985.1. Classification (GTDB taxonomy): domain Bacteria; phylum Elusimicrobiota; class Elusimicrobia; order Elusimicrobiales; family UBA9959; genus YA12-FULL-51-18. The sequence continues at coordinate 13,509 of CAIPTO010000031.1, forward strand.
TCAAAGATCAGGCCGAAAGGCTTGTTTTGCTTTTTACATTCCCCGATCAATTGTTTGCGAAGCTCTTCATAACTGACGGTTTTTGAGGCTTCCACCATTGTGTTGGCCATTCGCGATACCACCGGGCGGCCGGTGGAATGCCGGCCGTGCCCGTTGGACGCGGGAAAGTTCCGTATAGGCGAACGGCTCATCAGAAAGCCTTTAAGTACCCCGTTCTCTATCAGTGATGCGCGGGCGGCCCGGACACCTTCGTCGTCAAATCTGTAATACCCCCGGAGCGAGCGCCCGCGGAAGTCTTTCAGATTCGGGTCGTCGTAAACCGTGATGATATCCGAAGTCACCTTCTGGTTAAGCTTCTTTGCGAAGGTTTGGCCTTCATCCTCGATTTTCTGGCGGTGCCCTTCCAGACGGTGACCGATAATTTCGTGAAAATAAACCGCGGCGGCGCGCGCTTTTAATATGGCGGGGCCGTGATATGGCTCTACGATGGGCGCGTCCTTCAGGGCCCGGAGTTCGGCGATCGAACGGTCGATGTCGGCGCTCACTTTCTCATCGGAAGGGAGTTCCGCGTAGGAGGCGCCGTTGTACTGTTCGCCGCGTGAAATATCCATCCCGTCCGCAGTGCGCGAGGCAAGGCTGAAGGACAGAGTTATATAGTTGTTGCCGGTTTTTATGCGGGTTCCTTCGCTGTTAACGATATAACGGGTTTCGGTTTCAGCGGTCAGATGTACGCTTGAATCATAAATAAAAGGATAGCCCGCGAATTTGGCTGAAAGTTTATCCAGCCTTCCCCGCCAGAGTTTTTTATCCATCTCAGGCAGGGTGGTGGTTTCATAGAACACCTCCGGCTTTGACGCCGAGAAATCGGGCGAAGGATCGTCCTCCGCCGCAGTCACGGCTTTATTCATGCTGACCTTGGTAAAATTCTCCTGAGCTTTCTTGTAGGCTTTATCGGTGTACTCCCAGATGCGGGCCTTGAGCGCGTCCTCGTTATCTTCCACGGTCAGCGGAAGGTTAAGCGGCTGAGTCTGACTGGTCCATGAATAATCCCCCTTGACCTGGTGCGTATCGTCCAGTTCGGGGGTATTGACGCGCAGATTTATGTCCAGTTGGCGGTTGGTATAGTCGGAATCGCTGTTGGTGGCTCCCATCTTTGAACCGAGGTAATACGTCCTGGACTCGGTAACTTCGTAGGAAAGGTAGTACAAGGGCACTTTTTCCGCGTTCCTGAGTCCCGTGAACGACCTGTCCAGTTCGCTGGTCAGAGCGTTCATTACCGCGTCGGTTTTTATGTCCGCCGCAAAAACAGCCGGCGACATGGCCAAACCTGAGATCAGTACCGAGACGAGGAAATTGTGTATTTTAAGCATGCCGCCTCCGTGAATGTGTGTTCGCCATAACAGGGCGCGGCGGGATGGAAGTCCGGCCATTACATAAGCAATTATATATAAAAAGACGGATAGAAATGACACGCTCTGGTGACAGCTTCGCTGGTTTAATTCGAAGATTGCCTAGGAGCCTTCTATTTAGTATTATATGTATAAGGTCTTACCTATAACTCAGGCCTTAGCCCTTAAACGGGGCTATTCCACTATTCAGGAGCAACACTACTATGCCCAAGTCGGCCACTATGAAAAAAGCCAAAAAAGCCGTTAAATCCGTAAAAATGCCCAAGATGGTTTATTTCTTCGGCGGCGGTAAAGCCGAAGGTAAAGCATCAATGAAGAATTTGCTTGGCGGCAAAGGGGCCAACCTCGCCGAGATGGCCGGCCACCCGGCCCTGAAGCTGCCGGTCCCCCCCGGGTTCACGCTGACCACCGAGGTCTGCACTTATTATTGGGCCAACAAAAGGACCTATCCCAAGAATTTAAAAGAGATCGTTGCGCAGAATCTTGCCAAGGTTGAAGCCCTCACCGGCAAGAAATTCGGCGACCCGGTAAACCCCCTCCTCGTCTCCGTGCGCTCCGGCGCCCGCAGCTCCATGCCCGGCATGATGGAGACCATCCTTAACTGCGGTCTTACCGAGAGCACGATCCCCGGGCTTATAAAGCTCACCAATAACCCGCGCTTCGTATACGATTCGTACCGCCGCCTGATCATGATGTACTCCGATGTGGTTATGGAAAAAGCCGCCGGCATAGAGCCTGCCGACGACAAAGGCATCCGTAAGCAGCTTGAGCGCATCATGCACGACATGAAGACCAGTAAGGGCGCCAAGTCCGACACCGATCTCACCGCCGACAATCTGAAAGAGCTGTCAGTGCAGTTCAAAGCCAAAGTGAAAGAGGTTATCGGCAAAGAATTCCCGGATAATCACATGGACCAGTTGTGGGGATCGATCGGCGCCGTGTTCGCGTCCTGGATGGGCAAGCGCGCGGTTTCCTACCGCCGCATAGAGAACATTCCGGCTGAATGGGGTACGGCGGTCAATGTGCAGGCCATGGTGTTCGGTAATATGGGCGACGAATCTTCCACCGGAGTGGGGTTTACCCGCAATCCCGGCACCGGCGAGAACGCTTTCTACGGAGAATTTCTTGAGAACGCCCAGGGCGAGGATGTGGTGGCCGGAATCCGCACTCCGCACCCTATCAATGAATCCAGCCGCAGCGAGCAGTCCAAGAACCTTAAATCTCTGGAGCAGCTTATGCCCGCGGCGTACAAAGAGCTGGCCGCTATACGCGCAAAACTTGAAAGGCATTACCACGACATGCTCGATATTGAATTCACTATCGAGAAAGGCCGGCTGTGGATGCTTCAATGCCGCGTGGGCAAGCGCAACGGCCCGGCGGCTGTGCGCATGGCGCTTGATATGTATAAAGAGAAACTTGCCACTAAAGAGCAGGTCGTGATGCGCGTAACGCCCTCCCAGCTCGACGAGCTGCTGCATCCTATTATCGACCCCAAGGCTGAAGCCAAGACCGCGCCCATAGGCAAAGGTCTGCCCGCCGGACCCGGCGGAGCGCGCGGTATGGTGGTTTTTACAGCCGAAGAAGCCGTAAAGTGGAAAAAGGACGGCAAGGTCGTGATCCTGGTCCGCGAGGAGACCAACCCTGAAGATGTCGAAGGCATGAGAGCGGCGGAAGCCATCCTCACAGCCCGCGGCGGAATGACCTCACACGCCGCCCTTGTGGCTCGCGGCTGGGGCAAATGCTGCGTCGTAGGCTGCGCCGGTGTCGAGATAGATCTGAAGACCAAAACCCTGCACATCGGCGGCGAAGTGCTGAAAGAGGGCGACTGGATATCCCTGAACGGTTCCCGCGGTCTAGTGTATAAAGGCAAAATGGAAATGCTGGACGCCAGCGAGTCCAACGACGTCCTTACCCAGTTCCTGGCGCTCTGTAATTCCGTGAGGTCGCTGAAGGTCTGGACAAACGCCGACACGCCTTCCGATTCCGCCACGGCCCGCAAATTCGGCGCCGAGGGTATAGGCCTGTTCCGCATCGAGCATATGTTCTACGGTAAGGGCTCCGACGAAGCGCTCTTCCAGTTGCGTAAGATGATCATGTCTAAGACTCTTGAAGAGCGCAAAAACGCGCTCAACGAACTGTTCCCCCACATGAAGAACGATCTGAAGAATACCTTCAAAGTAATGGAAGGTATGCATGTGACCGTGCGCCTGATGGACCCGCCCCTTCACGAGTTCGTGCCGCACCAGAAAGAGAAATTGGAACAGCTGGGTCTTGCGCTTGGCATCTCCTACGAGGAACTTGAAGCCCGCGCCACGGCGCTGCGCGAATCCAACCCCATGATGGGGCATCGCGGCGTGCGTCTGGGCGTCACTTATCCTGAGATAACCGAGATGCAGGCACGCGCGATATTTGAAGCCGCTGCTGAACTTCATAAAGAGGGCGTAAAAGTGTTCCCCGATATTATGATCCCGGTAGTTTCGCTGGAGAACGAAGTGAAACATCAGTCCGAGATCATACACCGCGTGTACGCAGAGGTCATGAAGCAGAAAGGCGTGAAGGTTAAATACATGGTAGGAACCATGATAGAGATACCCCGCGCCTGTCTTATGGCCGGGAAACTCGCCGAAACCATGGAGTTCTTCTCGTTCGGCACCAACGACCTTACCCAGATGACATTCGGCTACTCCCGCGACGATTCCGGCTATTTCCTGAAGGCATATGTGGATAAAAATATCATCCCCGTGGATCCCTTTCAGACCATAGACCAGGACGGAGTGGGCGAGCTGATAAAAATCACCGTCCAGCGCGGCCGCAAGACGCGTAAAGACCTGAAGATCGGAATCTGCGGTGAGCAGGGCGGAGAGCCGGCTTCCGTAGAGTTCTGCCACAAGGTTGGCCTGAACTATGTGTCCTGCTCCCCGTTCCGCGTGCCGATAGCCATACTCTCGGCGGCGCAGTCCCAGATCAGGCATCCGAGAAAGAAGTAAACGGTGGCTACTTACGCTTATTTCCCGATGGTGATTTCCGCCCCCTCCGGGGGCGGAAAGACCACCATTCGCGAAAAGCTGCTGAAGCGGGATAAGCGGTTCCGCTTCAGCGTGACTTGCACTACCCGGCCCATGCGCCCGGGCGAAGTGGACGGCAAAGATTATTATTTCGTGACGCTTAAAGAGTTCAGACGCCTGCGCTCCGGCGGGAAACTGCTGGAATGGGCCAGCGTTCACGGCAACATGTACGGCACGCCGGTCAAATCGGTGATGACGCTCCTTAAAAAGGGCCTCATTCCGGTTATGACCATAGACGTTAAAGGCGCCAGGTCGGTAAAAAAAATATTTCCGGAGACAGTGACGGTGTTTCTGCTGCCTCCCGGCCTCAAGACGCTGGTGGGCCGCTTGCGGAAAAGACGCGAGCCGGCGGCGAATATCCGGGTAAGGCTTGAAACCGCAAAAAAAGAAATAAAAGAAGCCTCTTTTTTTGATTATCTGGTTATCAACGATAGACTGTCCGAAGCGGTCGGCGATATCCGGGATATAGCCGATATAGAATGCATGAAGATATCCCGCAAACAGGCGGAGATACAACGGTTCGGCCTTGAACTTTTAAAATTCAGACTTTGACCGTTTGATGGACACCTAAGCACTGGATGCTCTGCTATTTTTTCTATTAGCGGAGAATAATTTATTACATTACCTTCTCCGTCCCTGCTAAACAC
>CAIPTO010000032.1 GCA_903867985.1 uncultured Elusimicrobia bacterium
CAAGCGTCCCGGGGAAAGACCATCCATGGAGGAGGTTTATTCCCGCAAAAAAAACGGTGCAACAGCCAGTATTAAGCAGTCAGCCATCATGACATTTCTAAAAAACTTAAACCATGACATTTTAACTTGCTTGCAACAGACCTCGGGAAGCCTAAAGAGGCTTAGAAAGATTCAGGGTACACCCATTTTTGGAACACTTTATTAGTGGCCCTTTTATCTTTTAACAAATTAAAAACAGCCTCAAAAACCCCTTTCAGGAATTTGCAGCGCTCATTGGCCGGCATATAACCCCAGAGACTGCCCTGGGTCTGGTAATTATATACCGGGCATACGCCGCAGTAAGGCCGCCAGACGCAGCGCGCGCACATCGGCTGAGAGTCCAGGCAGGAAGCCGCGGCGCAGGCCTTAACCGCGGCGGAAGAAACAACGCCGGCATAGGTGTCCTTAAAAATATTCCCTATCCTGAAAATGGGGTCCCCCTGCCAAGCCAGCATCCGAGCCTCGTCGCAGGTATATATATCCCCGTTAAAATTATAGGCAAGCTGTCCGAGCCCCGCCCCGCAAGGACAGCGAAGATCCACATACTTATTGTCTTCAAATCCTAACACTTTTTTAAGTATGAGAAAGGCCGTTTTTTCTTTTAAAAAAATCCCTTTTTTATTCAGTTCCACTACGCGCGCCAGGCTGTTACGATAGAACTGCGAGAACTCTCCGGAGGTGTAACCTGCTGTCTTCCAGATAGTACGGGCAAAACCGATTGGCGTTAGTGGCCTGACAAAAACGGAATGAAGCCCCAACCGCGCGTATTCGTCTATAATCTCCCTTTCCCGGCCAAGAGAGTAGCGGGAAACCGTCAGCAGCGCGCTGGGGCCGCAGTCGGAATCCTTTCCACACCGCTTTCGGAAATATTTTATCCACTTTACTGTCACCGCATGGGAACCGCCGCCTCCGGCACGGAGCGGGCGGTTCCGGTCGTGAAGGTCCGCCGGACCGTCCAGCGAGGTGCAGAGAGCGACCCCGTGCCGGATGAGAAATGAGGCTTTCTCTTCGGTCATCAGGCTGAAGTTTGACACCAGCGCGAATTTTATTTCTTTGCCGGCGGCAGCGGCTTTGCGCTCACCATAGACGACGGCTTCTCTAAGCGCGGCCCAGTTAAGCAGTGGTTCTCCGCCCTGGAATTCCACGGTGAGACCCGGACCGGGTGCGTTGAGGGCGAAATCCAGGCTTTTGTGAACCGCACGGATATCCATATCGGTCCCGCCAGCCGCGGCCCCGGCCGCGCCCGCCTGACAATAAAGACACTTATGATTGCAGCGCAGGGTGAGCACCATAATATGGAGGCCCGGCCCCCGGCGCACATAAGCGTTGGACTGCCCCCACTTGGCCGCCTGGTCTTCAAAATCCAGCATGTCCCGGGCGAATCCCTTGTCGCGCAACTCGTTCAGCGCCGGAGAGGCCTGAAGCGTCCCGGTGCGCGAGAACCGCCTGAACTGCGCGGCGCTGAGACGCATGTGCTCCCCCGCGTCATTGGTCATCAGGTAATCTCCGCCCAATTTAGCCCAGTAAATATGCGGGGGGGCTTTGATGTCGGCGTTTTTTTTGGCAGTCATTTTAATCAGAATTATGTTACCCCTGAAGTTTCAGGTAAAAAAGGCGCCGCAGGGGTTGAAAGCCCGCGGCGCCCCTGTGATCCTGAACCTGAAATTAAGGCCTGCCGCCCATGATGAGCGCCAGTATGGCCTTCACCGTGTGCAGCCGGTTCTCGGCCTGGTCAAACACCACGCTTTGCGGCCCGTCTATCACGGCATCTTCCACTTCGGCGCCCCGATCAGCCGGAAGCGGGTGCATATAGACGGCGTCTTTGTGCGCCATCTTCATGCGTTTCTCGGTGCAGACCCAATTTTTATATTTGGCCAGGATCTTCATGCCGGTATCTTTCTTGTCGGCTTCCGGCACATTGATGTCTTTTAAGTGCTGGTGACAGCCCCAGGACTTAGGGTACACGATATGTGCGCCCTTGAAAGCTTCGTCCATGTTATGGGTAACCTTGAACTTAGCGCCGGTGTCTTTGGCGAACCTTTGAGCGTCTTCCATGGTCTTGGGGATAAGATTGAATTCTTTCGGGTAGGCCAGCGTCACGTCCACACCGAACCGCGGCAGCAGCGTGATGAGGCCCTGTGGCACTGAGAGGGGCCGCGCGTAGGCCGGGGCGTAGGTCCAGGAGACTACGCATTTCATACCCTTCAAATTGCCACCGAACTTTTCCTGCATGGTCATAAGATCGGCTATGGATTGACAGGGATGATCCACGTCGCATTGAAGATTGGTCACCGGGATCTCGGCTTCCTTGGCGACTTCGCGGATATATTTATTGCCGATGCCGTAGAAGCAGTTGCGGATGGCGATACCGTGACCGTAGCGGGAAAGGACCTTGCCGGTGTCTTTAGGCGTCTCGCCGTGCGAGATCTGCATCTTATCGGGAGTGAGATCGTGAGCGTGACCGCCCAGTTGGGTCATTGCGGCCTCGGTGGAATTGCGGGTGCGGGTGGATTGTTCAAAGAACATCATGAACAGGGTTTTATCCTGCAGTATCCTGTGCGCTTCACCAAGGGAAAATTTTATTTTAAGATACTTGGCGACTTCGAGCACCGTCTCGAGCTCTTCCTTGCTCCAGTCCACGGTCTCGATCCAGTCTTTTCCTCTTAACATTGATTTCATAAGCTGTTACGCCTCCTCAGGATGGAATGGTTACTTTTAGCAGCACCAGTGTCAGGGGCGCGCGGCATACTACCCTACGGGCCTGCGTAATTATTTTACCACTTTTCGGCGGCCTTGAATTTATTTGCCGGTTTTTTGGGGTTTTTGGATCGTCAGGCCGGTTTTTTTTATAACCTTCCTGTATTCTTTACCGGTCGCAGCCCAGTCCACAGTCTCAACCCTGAACGGAAGGCCGGCGCCGGTAAACGCCGTGGAAAGTTTTTCCAGGCGCAGCGGGGTAAGCGGCTGCGAGGTCATTACTGCGAGGTCCAGATAAGAAAATTTTTTTGCGGTCCCCTCCGCTCTTGAACCGTAACACAGCACCTCATATTCCGGAACATTGCCGGCGAGTATGCGTTTTACTTTTTTAAGATAATCAGGTTTTAGATCGATCATAATTTATCCGGTCAGAGGTCTGGCGGACGCGCGCTCAGCCGTCCATACCTATTTTCTAGCAAATGCCGACGGGCTTAGCAACAAGAATAGTGGTCAGTAAATTTTTCACTATCTGCTGACCACTGGTTTTACAGGTACTGTGTTATTGCGGCGTAGAACACAGCCGACTTTACCAGATGGTCTACCGGCATATTCTCGTTAACAGTATGAGCGTATATCTCATTGGACGGCCCGAAACCGATGGTCGGGATATTAAGCCGGCCGGCGGTGGCCACGCCGTTGGTGGAGAACACCCATTTATCCACTACCGGCTTTTTGCCCAGAGCGACGATGCCGGCCTTCACTCCGGCCTGCACCAGTTTATGATTTTCCGGCAGCACCCAGGTGGGGAAATATTTTTCCTGGCCCACTTTCAGCCCCGTCCAGGCCATCGCATCGTAGTAAAGCACTTCCACTTTAGCCCCGGCCTTTTTAACCGCGGGCAGGCGCTTTATCTCTTCCACGGAAGATTTAAGCGTCTCGCCAAGCGTCAGACGCCTGTCCAGATATATAGTGCATTCGTCTGGCACCGCGTTCAGCGACGGCGTCTTGCACTCAACGGAGGTGACGACCACGGTACCCTTACCCAGGAATTTATCTTTTCTGAGCTTCGGGTTCAAAGCGGTGATCTGCTCTATAATAGCGGACATTTTTACCACGGCGTTATCGCCGCGCTCCGGGGCGGAAGCGTGGCAGGAACGACCCTTCGTTACCACCTTCATTTCCATCCGGCCGCGATGGCCGCGGTAGACGGCCAGGTTGGTAGGCTCGGTCAGCACGACAAAATCCGGCTTTATTTTTTCCTTATTAATAATGTGGAGGAGCGGCAGACCGTCGCAATCCTCTTCCATGACGGAGCCGACGGCCATGTAAGTGTAATCACCCTCAAGCCCCAGCTCCTTTATCAGCTTCCCGCCGTAAACCATTGAGACCATCGAGAGCTTCTGGTCGGTGGCGCCTCGCCCGTAAATTGTGTCGTTTTTAAAGACCCCGCCGAAAGGATCTATCTTCCAGGCGGTCTTGTCCCCGATGCCCACGGTATCTATGTGGGCGTCTATCATGATCTTTTTTTTGCCGTGGCCGATGAAGCCTATTATGTTCCCCATAGCGTCGATCTTTATTTTATCAAAGCCTACCTTTATCATCTCTTTTTTTATCCGGGTCACCAGGCTCCCTTCCTGCATTGAAAAACTGGGAATGCGGATAAGGTCCCGGGCAAAAGCTATCATGTCTTTTCTGTGTTTTGAAACGGCGGTATTGAGTTTATTAAGGTCCATGATTCCTCCGTGATCGACTGAAAAACAACGTCAGGCAGCCGGCAAATAACAAACAGCCGCAACAATCTCCGCCCACCGCCCGCTATTTACCTTCTGCTACATTGTATTTAAAGACTGCCGGCCTTGTAAAATCTTTTTTACCCCGATGCGACATCACAGGAAGGAGAGATATTTATCCAGCGCTTCCACAAAAGCGTCTATATCGCCCTTTGAGGTGTGTATGAAGAAAGAGATCCGCGCTGTCTCGCCTATGCCGCTCAGCAATGAAGCGAGGTCCGCGCAGTGGCGCCCGGTACGGATGGCCACAAAGCGGTCTTTTAAATAGTTGTTAAGGAAAATGTTGAGGTCTGCAGGCGCGAACGCGCCTTTGACGGGCACAAAGGAAAGCAGGGCGCCGCGCTCAAGGTCGCCTGGCTCGCCGAGTATTTTTATTTGTCTGAAGCCGGCAAGCGCGGCGAAGGCGTGCCGCGAGAGCTTGATCATATGGGCGCGCACCGCTTCCGGGCCGACCGCTTTAAGCGTTTCAAAGGCCTTGGCCAGGCCGATGGCGCCGGCGTAGTTTTGTATGCCGGCCTCAAACCCCTGATAATCACCCAGATATTCCACTTTAAAGCCGCGGCCCGAGAAGTCCACCTTTTTAACCACCCCGCCTCCGACTTTAAAATGTTTAAGCCGGGCCAGCATGCCATCCCTGATCCAAAGTACGCCTATACCGAAAGGGGCGCCCAGCTTATGCCCGGAAAAAGCCAGGGCGTCCGCGCCTGACTCCTGCGCCAGCACGGGGTGAGTGGGCGCGTACTGAGCGTCGTCGGCAAATACGGCCGCGCCGGCCGCCCTGGCCATAGCCGCCATCTTGCCGAACTCCGTGACGCCGCCGGTGAAATTGGAGGCGCGGGTGGCGGCCACCAAAGCGGTTTTTTTGTTCAACATCCGCCCGAAAGCGTCCAGATCCGGCTTAAGATCTTTAAGGGGCATAACCCTGAGTTTTATTTTTCCGGTCTTTGAAAGGTTGTAAAAAGGCAGGAAAACGCTGTTATGTTCCAGCGGCGAGAGTATAACCTCGTTCTTTGCCGGAGTGAACGGGAAAGCCCCGGCGAAAATATTCACGGTTTCGGTGGTGCCGCTGGTGAAGATGATCTCCCCCGGCGAGGCGGCGCCCACGAATTCGGCCGCGGCGGACCGGGCCGCGGTGTACTTCTCCTCAACAGCCCTGGCCAGCGCGTGCGAGGAGCGCTTGCCGCCGCAACCACCCAGATCCAGCAGAAATTCCTTCTGCGCTTCGGCGGCCGACTTCATCTTAAGCGCGGTGCACGCGCTGTCGAGATATATCATCTTTCGCCCGCCGAACCTGCGTTCTAGCGCCGGAAACTCACCGGTGAGCGGCAAAGTTATTTTTTTGTTCATACCTGATTCCTTCCGCGCAGCGAGTGGTGAACGGCGATATAATCTTTTCTGGGACCGGGACACAGCCTGAAAAAGCCGCAGCCTTTGCATTGCGGCACTTTTTCCTTTTCATCCAGATGCGGCCCCTTTATTCCGGCGCGCATCTTAGCCATATCCACGTTTTTAGCGTGATGCCGGCCAAGAAAACAGGGCGGGATATGATCTACGTCGCATTTGAGCCCTTTCTTGCCGCATAGGTCAAGGGCTTTCAGCAGATACGGCGCCGCCTTATGATATTCCGGGGTGAACCGGGAGCCTTCGGCACGGCCTATCCCTTTTATAAAGCTAAACTGCAGCCAGGAGAGACCCGTTAGTTTTTTTGCCGCGAAGGCGGCGAAGCAGGCTGTTTTTTTGCAGTTAAGTTCGGATATCACATGCGTCAGCCGCACTTGCGCGCCGAGGGAAATAATTTTTTTCACCGCTTTTGTCCGCGCCGCAAAAGCGCCTTTTATCCCGGTGATCTTAAAGTCCAGCGCGGCGTTATGAGCCGGGAAATTAAAATTGAAATAGCCTTTGGCGGAATGAACGGCTTTAACCAGTATGGCCCGCTCTGCAGGCTTCATGCCTGCTATAAGCACGCCGTTGGTCTGCAGTTCCACTGTCCGCCCGGTCCTGGCGCAAAAGGTTATGACTTTGATAAGGTCCCCGAAATCCGCCAGTAAAGGTTCTCCGCCGGATATCTGCACCAGTCCGGGCTTCATCCCGGCGATCTCTTTCAGCCAGGAACCGATGTTCCCTTCGCCTTCAGCTTTCGCGTCAGCCGGGTAGGAGCAGAACACGCATTTCTGATTGCAGCGCCTGAACAAGTGTATTAAAGACATAGGCTTAAGTTATATTCTGTTCCGCACTGACTCCCCTGAACCCTGTCTCCGGGGCTTCCCTTTGAGAGGATTGAAAAACAGGTGTCCTAAAATTATAATACAATTATTGTATTATAGCGGTAGTGACTTACTTTTTGCAAATTTTAAGGCGCTTCTTTAAGTGTTTATGAAAAAACTCCATCTTTCCCTCACCGGCCTCTGTAATGAGCGCTGCCTCTTCTGCACAAAAGCGGGTCAGGGCGGCCAGGGCGAATTATCCGCGGCGCAATCCCTGCGTGTAATCTACGCGAAGCGCGCGGAGGGCTGCGACACTCTAATCTTCGACGGAGGTGAGCCGACCCTGCGGCCTGATCTGGGGGCCCTGGTCTGCGCGGCCATAAAAATGGGCTATCGCACTATAGCCGTTGTCACGAACGGCGTCGCGCTCGCTGATAAAAGCGTCACGGGCAGATTGTCGGCCTGTCATCCCGCCGCTACGCGCAAACTTGATTTCTGCGTGTCGCTGCATTCGCATCACGGGGATATTTCGGAGCGTCTCACCGGCTCGCAGGCGACATTTGAACGTACCCTGGCGGGACTTGACAACATTCTTGAGGCGGGATTTTCAAAAGTGTCGGTATATCATGTCATAACCGAGCTGAACTACCGGGAGCTGCCGCAATTCGCCGATTTTGTCATAAGACGATTCCCAAAAGTCAGCGAGGTCACATTTTCCTATATTTTCCCATCAGGAGCCGCGCTGGAACACATGGAAATATATCCCCGGCTTTCAAAGGTCACCCCGTACTTCAGCGCCGCGGTGAAGAAACTTAAAAGAGCGCGCGTCCGCGTGGATCTCAGCGCCTGCGGCATGGTGCCGTTGTGCCTGCTCGGCGGCAATGAAGACCTTGCCGTGACGCAATATCTTGGCGATAATTCCGCTAATTCCGAAATTTACGACGCGACCAAGGCGGAGCCGTTTATTTTATCATCCGCAGAATTCAGCCAGACTCACAAAGTGAAGTCCCGCCGCTGCAGGGCCTGCGTCCTGAACGAAATTTGCGGCGGGATATGGAAGATCTATGCCGCCCTGCACGGCGTTTCCGAATTGCGCCCGCTTAAATTGGCTCCGGCTTCGGGCCTGCGCAAGCGCGCCCCCGTCAGGATCTCAGCGGGGATGAGGGCCGGCGCGGATTTTATAGCTTTTCAGGAAGTTTGCATACGCGTTTACGCTGCCCGCAGGCACGGATATTCGCGCATCATATTTACCGGAAGTCACTGGCGTGACCGCGCTGACATGCCGAAACTTATGGAATTTATTAACAAGCTTGGTTTAAAATTCGGCCCCCGAAAAGGAAAAATCCGGGCTATACCCGGAAGTTCCTCCGCGGCATAAACGCCGCGATCTCCGCCCATCAAGATTTACAATCCGATCCGGCTGTCGACAAACTTCCGGACCGGGGCGTCGAGCATGCCCGGAAGATACCGGGTTATCTCCGACTGGAACAGAGCCTTGGCGGCAGGAATAACCTCTTCCTCGCTGCCCACACGGCTGTCGAAAGCTTTGCCGCACAAAGTCCCATAGATGTTGCGGGAAGCGACTTTATAATAAATATCCGTCTTTCCGCAGGGAAAAGTCCCGTAAATATTACCGGTGTCAGGCCGCACGTGGAAATCAAACTCTTTGCCGGAGATCTTCCCGTAAATATTCCCGGTATCTCCGCGCACGTAAAAATCGCTGTCTTTATCCCCCCAGCGGCCATATATATTGTTCGTCCCCTCATTGAAATAAAAGTCGTAACTTTTATTGCCCCACTCGCCGGAATAGTTGTTGACCCTGGACGGCGCGGCCGGGGCAGGCGTTCCCTTGAAAAAAAGACTTTTGAAGGTCTCATCCTGGGATGACCCTTCGGCGACTGTCTCGCTCTGCGCCCTTACCGCCTTCGGGGTTTCAAAAGAAATATTTTCAAGCGCTGAAAGTGTGGAAGCGGATTTAATGCCGCTTAAAGCGCTTTCAGAAGCGCAGGCCGCCGATGCCGTCGCTATAGAGATTATTGCCGCGATAAAATATCTTTTCATAAACATGCCTCCATTATGCGCAAGTGAAAACTGCCGCTGTAAATAGTATACCTCACGCGTCGGAAAGACGCAGGGGTCCAAAGCCCCCGTGATTTAGTCTTTTAGGCCCATGCGCCTCTGGGCCTTTTGGCCCCGATGGTGGTTAGATTCCTTCAGGCGGAGTTTTTTTAAAGCTCCAGTAGAACTTCCCTTTGGAGAACCGACTGGACACAAAGCCTTTTTCTATCAGCTTCTGAGCCGAATTCATCACCGCGTTCCCGTCCGAACAATCCCTGCACAGCACTATTTTCTTTGAAAGTTTAAGCACCTCGGCCGTGGAAACCTCTTTCTTTATCTTCAGTATCTCCATCAGACAGCGCTCGTTGTCTGAAAAGAACACCTTCCCGGCCGCCGCCGCGATACCGGGCCGTCCCCCTCCGCGCTTTACCGGCTTAAAGCCTTTAAACCCCCAAATACGCACATAGTTCTCATCCACACCCTTGCAGCTTCCTTTGAGGGTGCAGCCGCGGCAAGCGGCGCCGTAAACCTTGGCCACATTGGCGTTGGCGTCCAGGTCGGTCTTCTTGCCGTCGGGGGCGGTCACAACCGTGTTGAACAGATCCAGACCTATGGCCAGATTTTTTCGCCCTTCCAGAAAACAGGGAGGCGTATTCAGGAACAGTATTTCACCGTGCAGGCCGGCTTTCTCCATAACCTCCACGGCTTTAATAAAGTATTTTTCGGCCGCCGGCAGGCTCACGCCTATTTTCCTCGCGTTGGCGGCCATACTGCCGATATAAACCGGATAGATGACGACAAAATTAGTTATCCCCTTTTCCACGAATGACGCAATTATTTCAGGAAGGCGGCGGTAGTTATGTTTGTTAATAAGGATGTTGGTTCCGATACGGATCTTCAGCTTGCGCAGATTCTCAATGCCCTTAACGGCTTTGAGCCAGGCGCCGGGAACCCCCACAAGCCCGTCGTGAACTGACGGCTCGTCGGTGGTGAACGAAAATTTGCAAAAGGTCAACCCGGCTTTGACCAGGGCGGCGCAAAAAGCGGGGTCAGACAGCTTTATTCCGTTGGTCTGCACCCGGATGAACTTGAATCCGACCGACCGCCCCAGAGACACTATTTTCAGGATATCAGGCCTTATAAGCGGCTCCCCGCCGGTAAAACCCAGCCGGCGGTAGCCGGCCCTGAAGGAGGAATAGATGTTCCTGGCTATTGTCCCGAAATCAGCGTTCAGGGATTTATCAAACGAGCCCTGCGAACAAAAAGAACATTTCGCGTTGCAGTTGTAATTAAGTATCAACTCGTAGCACTTTGAATTTTTCTTTTCAGACATAAATTTAATGTTAGAGGATTAGAGGACTGGAGGATTGGAAGATTAGTCAATAAAGGACCTCTTACATACTCTAATCCTCTAGTCCTATCGGCCTCAGCTCCCCGTCTCCGTAATGCTTCAGATATTCAACCCATATGCCTTCACAGACGTGCAGGCGCGCGCAGCCTTTACAGGCGGCCGTGCGCCGTCTGCCGACGGCGCTCCGCGAACCGATGGCATCCGTGTTTTTAAAATCAGGCGCCCAGTGTTCGGTCAGAAAATTTACCCGCTCGTTCATCTCGCTTATCTGCGCCTCATAACCTTTAAAATGGCATAGGGGGACATAGCGGACCTTCCACTGATCAAAACCGGCGGCGAGACCTATCCTGAGCGCGGCGCGCATGTGCGGCGCAGCCGCCGATATTCTGGGCACCAGTTCGTCGAAATCGTTCCGGGCGCCTCCGTAATTGGGATCCACGAATATATACTCCACGTTGCGGATCCCCAGCCTGACATAAAGCCTGGCTATTGCCGGCAGCGAGCGCATATTGCCTTTGACCACTGTGGTATTGCCGCTTATCCGCCTGAACCCCAGCTTTTTAAGGTTGACCAGTCCCTTCTTCAGCTCCGCGAAGCTGCCCGGACTGGCGGTCATTTTGTCGTGCACCGCGGCAGAAGGCCCGTGTATCGAAAAGATAAGTTCATTTATTCCCGCTCCGACGATCGCTCCGGCCATGGATATATCAGAAAACACCCGGCCGTTTGTGGCGCAAACCACTTCGCGTATGCCTATATCCTTGGCGGCGCGGACCAGGGCCGTAAAATCCGGCCTTATCGTGGCTTCTCCGCCGATGATCTCAAGGATATCCGCGCCTTTTTTTTTGGCCGCGTAGACAGAAGCCAGCAGCTCCTTGGTGGTCCGCCCCCGCAGGCCCCGTTTGTCCGCGCCGATGCAGAACACACAGCGGTTACTGCACGCGTACCCGGTGAACAGCACTATTTTCAGCATCTTGGCGTTTTCGTTTGTCATTTAAGAAGGTGCACGATGTTTTTATCGAAGAGAAGCGAAATAACCGCCCCGGCGAATATCCATAACGCGAAAGGCCGGCCGCGCATCACTTCTATCTTCGGGTCCGGCATGGTCATCTTAGCCATCCAGTCTTTTATGATCTGGATCTGTTCAGCTGTAAGGCCGTCCTTAAAACAATCGTCGAACGCTCCCTCAAAAACCGGGTTCTGCCTGAAGGTCTGCGCCGTTTTGGGCAGAAGTATCATGCCCGGTTCCAGTTCGGAGGCCTTAAGGTACAGCGTGTCTTTGTTTTCAATCAGAGCCTCCAGGACGAACCGCCCTACAAAAAGCAACAGACTGAACTTGACGACGTTACCCATTGCGTAGAACACAAGGCTGACCAGCCTATCGTAAAAATAAAAATATCCTACGAAAAAATAAATGACATAACACGCCGTAGTAACATAAAGCCATTTCTTGCTCTGAAAGACCGAACCGATCTTATCCCAGAGAAAGAACAGAAAAAAGTAAATGATGTCCGGGCGGGCCAGAAATCTGGACAACAAGTGCCGGCTTTCAGCGTTCATTATCTGCTGCAGCAGGAACAAAAACGTCATATTGGCCAGATACGCCGTTATCAGCCATCCGTTCTTCTTGTTATCACCGGCCATACTTTTCATCCTGACTTTCAGGTCGGACCACATACTTTTTAAAAAATCTCCAAGGCTGGCCTGCGCCAGACCGGAGGCGATAAAAGCGCCTATTGTCACCAGCGCTGCCGCGACGAAGATATTTATCAGCAGGCTCAGGAACATGTAATTTGGGAAATTCTTAATATAGGGGTTTATCAGCGGCAGCCAGGCCGCGACCAATATAAAGAACTTGGCGTCACCCGCCGGCCAGATCTCGGAATACCAGAGTATCACTCCGGCCAGGACCGCCCAGAAGAAATGCGTGCACCACATGAGATAGAAATTCCAGGTCAGGTAACTGGTCGCAGAACCGACTGAACCCTGATAGGTGTTCAGCATCATGACTCCCAGAGCCAGCAGTATCAGCTTGGCTCCGAGCGCCACCCTGGCGTTGGGGATCTTCTTTGTGGCGATGTCGATATTTACAATACCCACGGCCCATATGACGAACACAGCCAGACATGAGAGACTGAAAAACTTCATAAAGTTTTAAGCTCCGCGTCTCCGAATTCTTTGTAGTATTCCATCATGAGACCCAGACACTTTTTTCTGGCTTTACACCCCTCGCATTTTTTTGTGTAGATCCGGTCTTCGGCCGGCAGTGTTATCCAGCACCGGCTCCGCAGTTTGTTTTTTATCAGGCATAGCGGGAAATGATAGAGCCTGAGATCCGGAAAGTTTTCTATAAGCGGAGCGGCGGCGTTGATCACCCTGGCCGAATCGGAAAGCCTGAGCGCGAGGCTTTTATGGTTTTTGAGCGACATTCCCTCTATCTCGTAATGGATGACCACCACCCGGCATCTGCCGGGGAACGGAAATTTTTTTTGCAGAAATAACAGCGTCTTTGAAAATTCTTTGATGTTGAGACGATGCAGGACCAGCCTTATCTCCAGAAAAACGCCTTCCGGCCCCGCCAGCAGATTCTCCAGGCCGCCGACCGTTTCCCGAAAGGCGCCGGTGACTCCGGCCACCTTGTCGTGAACCCGTGAGGAAGCCGCGTGCAGGGGGACGGCGACTGTCAGACGCGAACCGGCCATATTCAGAAACCGCCGCGTAAAATCCTTATCCGCGAAACGCCGGCCGTTGGAAAGCAGCGTAATGCTGACTCCTGGCAGCCTTCTTTTGAAATAAGCCAGCAGCCTGAAAAAATCCGGGTGCAGCGTGGGTTCGCCGCCCGTAAGGCTTAAGAAATCCGCTTTATCGTTGTTTTTGAGATAGACAGGACCGAGGCCCTTGAGATAGCTTTCCAGTTTTTTTATCTGGCTTTTCAGACCGTAAAGCGCGGCTTCCTGAGCGGCGAATTCCGGCAGGTTGGTGCACATGACGCACTTGTTGTTGCACTTATTCCAAAACGGTATGTCTGGCATAAATATTACGGGGCATAAAGCGGAAAGAGTTAAGCGGGACTTCTTTGCGGCCGATCGCCGACCATCGCGCCATCTGACTGTCGCAGCGCCGAGCCAGCCGTCAGCCCTTTTTTCCGGCGGCCGAAAGCAGGGCCTTGGTGACGATAATGCCGGCGATCTTGGAATTTTTTTTTGCCAGGTCGATGCGGCACTGCTGGTTCAAAACCTCGTTCATAAACTCTGCGGCGGTTAAGTCCGCGGATCGGGCGCCGATAAGGACTTGCGAAACGCCTTTACCGGGCTTGATCTTTACAGCGGCTCTGCCGGAAAATACGAAGGCGGCCAATTTTACGGCCTCAGGGCAATAGATCCCGTTATCCAGGATAAGTTTTTTTTCAGGAAGTGAAGTCTTCATTTTGTCACCCATTTGTTAAGTATCTCCGCGTTACCGGGACTTTTCAGAAGCGTGAAAAGCGTATCCAATATGCCCTTAAAAAGCCCGCAGCGGTCGTTTGAGGGAATATTACCCCACAGGGACCCCTGAACCTCGTAATTATACACGGGGCACACGCCGCAATAGGGCTTATAAGCGCAGCGGGCGCAGGCCGGCTGGGCCTCCAGGTTCGATGAAACAACGCAGACCTTGGTGACCGGGTCGGTCATCACCTTTTTATAACTATCCTTAAACACATTGCCTATGCGGAAGATATCGTCTCCCTCCCAGCCCACCATGCGGCCTTCGTCGCAGGTATACAGGTCGCCGTTATGATTGTAAGCTATCTGGCCGATGGCAGCGCCGCAGGGACAGCGCGCGTCCAGGTAGCCCGGGTCCTGTAAATTCACTATCTTGTCCAGCATCATGGTGGCCATTTTCTCACGGATGACCACGCCGCGGCGGTTAAGCTTCAGCATATAATCAAGGCTCTTGAGGTAGAACTTCGCGAAATCCGCGGCGTCGTAGCCGATGGTGCCCCAGAGTTTCCTCGCATAACCGATGGGCGCGAGCGGCCTGACGAATATATCTTCCAGGCCCAGCCTTACATACTCGTCTATAATTTCCTTATGCCGCGGCAGCGAATATTTTGAAACGGTAAGCAGAGCGCTCGGCTTGAAAACCCGGTACTCCGGAACCTGTTTTTTGCACCGTTTCTGAAAATACTTTATCCATTTTACCGTGTCGGAGTGGGAATTCCCGGATGAACAGATCCTGTTCTTATCGTGCAGATTTTTCGGGCCGTCAAGCGAAGTGCACAGAGAAACCTCGTTTTTGAGGAGAAAATCGGCCTTCTCTTCGGTCATGAGGCTGAAATTAGAAACCAGCGCTAATTTTAATTCTTTGCCCGCCGTCCCGGATCTTTTACGCGCGTATTCCACCGCGCCCTTAAGCACTTCCCAATTCAGCAGCGGCTCTCCGCCCTGGAATTCTATGGTTATTCCCGGGTTGGGGGAATTAAAAGCGAAATCCACGCTTTTACGCGCGGTCGCGAGATTCATGTCGGTCTTCTTGTCGCCCACGCCGGCCGCGCTGGACTGGCAGTAAAGGCATTTATGATTGCACCTGAGCGTCATCACAAGGATATGCAGGCCGGGGCCGTAATTCAGATAGGCGTTTTTCTTTTTCCATTTCGCGGCCAGATCGTTAAAATCCAGGCGGTTCCGGATGAACCCTTTTACCGCCAGCTCCGCGAAAAGGGGATGGAGCTCGGTCATCCCGCCGGCCGTAACCAGCGCGAAATCCTTTTCTTTAAGCCACGCGTGATGGCCTGAATCGTTGGTGAGCAGATAATTAGAACCTATTTTCCGCCACAGGGCCTGCGGCAGCACGGAAGTCATCTTTTTACTTTTTTTTGCGGCCGTTTTTTGAGCCATATTTTTCTTCCCATGTCCTTGTGATCCCGAGCGGGTCTTTGGTCTTATTCCCGGCGGATTCCTTCTTTATCTCGCCCTCAACCTGCGCTATCAAATCATCCAGTTCCTTCTCCTGCTCCGGAGTAAGGCCGGAGTCTTCCTGCCTGACGCCGGCCGGAACTTCCTCGTAGGCCAGCGCTTTCAGGATCATAAATTCCCTCAGATCGCGGTTGGCATCGAAAATAGAGGCGCGCAGTTTTTCATCCTTAAGCTCTTCCTTAAAGCGCGCGCTGACATTTTTCGCGGCGGCGGTCTTGGGTGTGAATTCCACGACCACGCAGCCAACCGCCGGTTTTATAAAAACATACGCCGCGTCGCTTACGGCGTACGCGGCATAGCGGACGGCATCAAGATTATAGTCCTTCGCATTTACTTTCACGCTCAAATTTATTTTAGTCAAACCACGCTCCTTTAACGGCCGGCTGGCCGTCAGCCGCTCAATTAAATCTGCAACAAACCTTGACACCGCTGCGGGTGTAGGGCATGCTTACATATGTACCCACTCCAGCCGCTCCGTTCTTGTATAGAAATCCACTGACATACCCGCTGGAGTCGGGGAGAAAGCCGACCATCTGCTTGCGGACGACCCCGTCAGAGTCGGCCGGGCAGGACGCTGTATAGGCGACGCGGCTGCAGGCGTCTTGTATAACCCCGGTAAGCGAAAAATCGCCGACAGCCTCAAGGCGGCCCGCCTGGGCCAGCCACAGCCTGGCTGAATAATCCTGCGCCATATTCTGGCTGAAATCAACGTGCGGGAAGCCGCCCGACCCGCCCAACTCTATTGAGCCGCCTTGATCGGCAGTCAGGGCGCCGCGGCCGACTCCCCACCGCATTCCAGCGGAAGTGCTTATAGCGCCGTCCCCAACTTCCAATTTAACAGTCGCGTCACGCCGGTTGCCGGTGCCGTTATAGCCGGCGCCGACATTTATGTAATTGGCGACCCCGCCATCCCTGGCCAGCAGGGTCTGGCCGGTAGTCAGGAGGGCGGCGTATCCCCCGTAAGGCGCCGGATAATAAGTCGTCAGGGTCAAAGTCTCAGATCCGAGAAAACCGGGATGCCAGGCCAGAAAAAAAGCGGTCAGGATAAAAAGCGCTTTTCTCCTGGTCAGCCTCAACCGCAAGGTCAGGATATTCTCGTTTTCCATAAGGCCCCTTGCCCTGAAACCCGCTAACACGCTCGCCTGCTGATTAAAATCTGCAGCAAATCATGGTGCCGTTCCAGTCCTGGCCCAGGGTAACGGCAACGCTGTTTATGGTGCCGAAAGTCTGGGTTGTGGGCAAATACCCTGTCACGCGCACCACGCCGTCTCCGTAGGAACCGACTATCTTCCTGGCAACCCCGTCAGGGTCGGTGGGACAAAACGAAACCGGTCCGGTGATGTATGGAACCCTGCTGCAAACGTTCTGTATGATCCCGGTGACCGCAAAGTCACCTACAACCTCAAGACGGCCCGCCTGGGCCAGCCACAATCTGGCTGAATAATCCTGCGTCATATTCTGACTGAAGTCGATGCGCGGGGTGCCGCCCGACCCGCCCAACTCTATTGAGCCGCCTTGATCGGTAGTCAGGGCTGAACGGTTAAGCCCCCACTGCACGCCGTTAGAGGTGCTTATGCCGCCGTCCCCCACTTCCAATTTGACATTCGCGTCACGCCGGCTGCCTGTGCCGTTGTAGCCCGCGCCTATGTTTACATATGAGCCGGCTACGCCGCCGTCTCTGGCCAGCAGAGTCTGGCCGGTCGTTAACAGATTATTGTAGCCGCCGTAAGGCGCGGGATAATAAGTAGTCAGGGTCAGGGTTTCCGAGCCGAGGAACCTGGGGTGCCAACAGAGGAAAAAAGCCGTCAGAATAAACAACACCTTTCTTTTGGTCAACCGCAGCTCAAAAGTTGTGATATTCGTGTTTTCCATAAGACCTCTTTGACCGGGAAACCCATTGCCGGGCGTTCCCCGCCGGCTATTTGACGCACACGACCCACAGTGCTGCTATGAGCTTTCAACCGGGCATTCCGAGATGCAAAAAAACCTCAGTCGCACTACACACTCTATAATATAGTTTAATATAAAAACCGGCCCTTTTCAATGGCTATTTCACGGCGATATTAGGAAGCGTGCCCCCGGATACGCTAAACCGTGAAATATTTTTTAACCGGCGCTGCCATTAACTTTTCCAATTTTCCTCTTCACGCTGCCCGGTTTAAGCCTCTTTGCCCAGGCCATTATCGCCCCTATCATTCCGGGCGGCTCCTCAGCCGTCAGCATATTGACACCGTGCCCCCCGGCGCCGGCGCGAAAAACATACTTGATCCCGCTGATCCTTGCCCGCTCCGACAGATAACCAACGCTGCGCCAGGAGTAATCGTCATCCCTGGAAGCCGCGATGAACACCGGAACTCCGAGATTGACCTTAAAAAAATCATCAGCTCCTACTCCCGCGTAGATAAGTCCTGGGGAGAGCAGTATGACCCCGGCCGGCCTCAAGCCCTCTATCACGGCCTTGAGAGACAGGTTGGCTCCTATACTGGCTCCGCAAAGCAGCAGTTTTTCCGCGGGAATGCCTTTTGTTTTAAGAAAACCTGCGGCGGCCCGGATATCCCCGGAAAGCGAACTCCACCCTGCGGCGTCAAAAGTCCTGTAATCCGCCTGGACCCCGCCGCATTCCAAGCTTCCGCCATGCCCTCTGAAATCAAGAGAAAGATATCCGTACCCTCTTTTTTTCAGCTCAGCCTCCAATACCCCCCACTCGCCCCTTCCGGAACCCAGGCCATGGGCGTTCACGAACACATAAGCGCCGGTGGAGGGCGCTTGGTAAAATGCCTCAAGGCGGCAACCGTCGGAAGTATCAAAGCGCACTGTTTCGGCCGCGCCGGCCGGGAGACACGCAAAAAAAATCAGGACGGCCGTACATTTCGCCTGGAAGTTGCAGTTGCAACTTTCCGCCCGCATAGCGGGCGCCCATGCGGGAGGCACACACCCCTTCGAGCCGGGCGCGCATAGCGCTGGGCCCTCAGCCCGCTGTGCGGGGAATCCTGCAGAATAATTCTGTTCCCCGATTTCCAAAATGGAATCATCTTGAACTGCAGGATTCAGGTTGGCGGGACATGTCATAGCATTATCACCTTAAACCGGAGTTTGTATTTTTCAGCCAGGAATCCGGCCGCTGTTTCTGCAATATCCCTGAAATTATCCCGATCGGAAAAAGAATCGGCCAGAAAAAAGCCGGAACTTTCTATTATGACCGCGTAGCCGCCGGCTTTTATAAAGTCCGGCAGGGATCGCAGGCAATCCAGCAGCGCGTCCCAGTTATGCCCGAAATACGCCGGGAACTTCAAATCGGATGCCAGGGCTGCAAGCAGGTCCTCTTTATTCTTAATTTTAGTTCCGTCCATACGGACCGTAAAAAAACCAAGCGGAGAAAATAGTTTCTCTATTTCCTCCGCTTTCAGATTTTTTCCTTCAAGCCTTAAAAAAACTTCCC
This sequence comes from uncultured Elusimicrobia bacterium, assembly GCA_903867985.1. Lineage (GTDB taxonomy): Bacteria > Elusimicrobiota > Elusimicrobia > Elusimicrobiales > UBA9959 > YA12-FULL-51-18. The sequence goes on from CAIPTO010000032.1 coordinate 18,534, forward strand.
GGCCCGAAATCGCGTCACGGGGGTCCATGCTCCTCCCTTCCGGCCAATCCTCCGTCTAACCTCTCACCACGGTCAGCTGTATAAAATGCGCGTAATGGTCCGGGGTGTAGTACAGCTTCTCGCCGCCCATGATTATGCGCTCCGAGCCGCGGTCGCTTAAATCGGGAGCGACCTGATAGGTTTGGCCGTCGATCACTACCTCATGCGGCGCGTTGCCGGTCAGGAGAGTGTATTCCTTATAGAAACCGAGGGGTTGCTGCGGCAACTGTCCCTCTTTATTTTTGAAGGTAGCGCCATCCTGGGGGTAGGGCAGCGGCGCGTTATTGTAAACGTCACTGACAAGTTTGAGGATCGCTCTGACGCGCGCCGCATCTTCCACTTTAGGGGTCAGGTCGCGGCCGGGCTCTATAACCTTTTCGCTTTCAGGAGAGAGAGGCGCGGCTTCTATTTTTTGGCCGGCGATCATATCCCGAAGTTCGCGGGATGGTGCTATATCGGAGAGGAGTTCAACCGCGGGGGCCGGCTTTAAGCCGTTCCCGGAAGCGATACGGTTGATTTGGAAATCGGTTGCGCCGGCAAAGTTTACCAGCGAGAACAATATCACCGCATTCAACAACAACGCTTTTGTTTTGGGCATTGATCATCCTTGACGTATATTATTGAGAAGGCATATATATTGTATATGAATTCGGGATGTCGGTCAGGGCCTTAAGGCCTATTCCGGTATGGGCCTTACGGGCAAAAGCGCCGGGCTTCAGAGTTCTGAAACCCGGCGCTTTCTTGCTGCCGCGCTGATTTGCCTTTTTACATCAACTCAGCTACCAGGCCGGCCAGCTCGCTGCGCTCGGTTTTGGTGAACGTCAGGTGACCGTAAAGCTTCTGCCCCTTGAACCGGTCCACAATATACATCAGCCCGTTGGAGGCGATGTCCAGGTAGGGATTGTCTATCTGGTACGGATCCCCGGTAACCACCACCTTGGTCCCTTCTCCCGCGCGCGAAAGGATAGTTTTTATTTCGTGCGGCGTCAGGTTCTGCGCGTCGTCCACGATCATATATTGCTTAGGGAGCGAGCGGCCGCGAATATGGGTCACGGACGCTATCTCGATCTTGCCGTTCTGCAGAAGGTATTCAAATTTCTGCATAGCGTCGTCCTGATGCCGCTTATCCATAATAAATTCCAGATTATCATAAATGGCGCCCATCCAGGTGGAGAGTTTTTCCTCCTTAGTGCCGGGAATGAAACCTATATCCTTACCGACCGGAACTATCGGACGGCAGATGATCAGGCGCCGGTAAACATTTTCTTCCACCGCTTTCTGAAGTCCGCAGGCAAGCGACATCAGCGTTTTTCCGGTACCGGCCGAACCGATCATCGTCACCAGTTTAACGCTCTCATCCAGCAGCAGATCCATGGCACAGCGCTGTTCTTTGTTCAACGGCCTGATGCCCCAGGGCGAAGTCTCGGGGCTGAGCATTTTTATCACGGAAGTATCGCCGGGCGACACGCGGCCCATGGCGCTCTTTTTAGGGTCTTCCTTAGCCTTAAAAATAACAAATTCATTGGCCACAAGATCGGCGTCCGTGTTCTTGGCCGTCTTCTCCTTGTAGAACTTATCCACGAAATCGGCGCTCTTTTCCACGGTAACCAGGCCGGGGTAAATCTCGTCCACCTTGACTTTCCCGGACTCATAATCCTCGGCGTTGACCCCTACGGCTTCGGCTTTCAGGCGGAGGTTGATATCCTTGGTCACAAGGATGGCGCTGTGTTTTTTTCTGTTATACCAGAGGGCGGAATTCAGAATGCGGTTATCCATCTGCTGAAGAAGAAATTCCTTGGGCAGGACCTGTTCGTGGTCCAGGTCCACAATAAGCGTGCCGCCGTTCTCCATCTTCACGCCGGAGTTAAGTTTTCCGGTCTTACGCATTTCGTCCAGACGGCGCGAAACGATCCTGGCCGCCTTGCCGCGCTCATCCGCCACGGATTTAAAAGTATCAAGCTCCTCAATAACCGAAATGGGGACCACCACGGTATTGTCTTCAAATTTTGTAAAGGACATCGGGTCGTGGATAAGGACATTGGTGTCTATAATGTAGAATTTTTTCATTTTTCAAGGTCTCCTGTCGGCATAATCAGCGATCAGCGAAGCAGGGAAGCGGTTAAGCGGCACCGGCGCGTTTTAACCGATTTTACTGTCAATCCCTAATTCGCTATTTCACTGCTGTTAAGCGGGACTTATTCTAGCATAAAACACGGAAATCAAGAAATTTGCAAATTTCCCCCTAAAAATTGGTAACATATCATAAACATCCTCAGACACATAACTTAATGAAAAAAATCTCACTCTTCCTGCTTTTAACATGTTCCCTTGCCCCCTTCGCGACGGGCCAGGCCGCACCCGCCCCCGAGGCCGGGGCGCAGGCCTCAACTGAAGCTTTTAAAATATCCGACCCCGCCGGACTGCCGGGAATGTCCGGGGAAACCGCACTACCGGCCCCGGAAGCCGGCCCCGGAAAAGGGCCCTGGGAAGTGGGCGCCGTGGAAGTCAAAGGCAACATCAATGTAAAATCCAAAGTCGTGATCAAGACCGGAAAAGCAAAGAAGGGCAAGCTGTATTATCAGGACTTCGTGAACTCAGATATCTCCACCGTGCTGGGCCTGGGCAGCATGGACAAGGTTTCCGTGGATATCGCGGACATGAAAAACAAACCGGTTGCCGTTAAGTTCCGGGATATAACGAGTTCATCCAGCGCTGTGACCGTAACCTATATAGTCTCCGAAAAATTCATGATCAAAGAAGTGAAGATCGCCGGCGCGAAAGAGCTTTCCAAGGGAACCGTTAAGAACGAGATGAATCTTAAGGAAAAGGACTTCTTTGACGAACTTAAAATCCGCGAGGATTTAATAAAAATCACCGATAAATATCACGAGAAAGGCTACATAGAGGCCAAAGCCGATTACGAAGTGCGCTACGATACCGCCACTCACACGGCCAGCCTGACCGTCAGCGTCACCGAAGGCAAGAAAGCAAAAATAGCGGAGGTAACGCTGGAGGGAGTGAAAGCTTTTAAGACCAAAAAACTGGTCAAGAAAATGAAAAACCGTCCCAAAAAGATTTACTCGCCCCAGGACCTGGAAAACGATTTTAAAGAAATAGAAACTTTCTACAAGAATACCGGCTACAGCGAATTCAAGCTGGAGAGCTCCTCCGTTACCTTCAACGAAGACAAGAGCCGCGTGTCGGTAAAAGCGGTGATCAGCGAGGGGCCGCGCCAGCATTTCGGCGTGACGCTGTTCTCCGGCAACACCGTCTACCCGTCAAAGGACCTGCTGGAACTGCTGGAGTACCGGCGCGGAAAGTTGTTCAACCAGGAGAAATTCGACGATTCCATCAGAGCGTTGCAGGACAAATACGCCGATAAGGGCTACCTGAAAGCTCTGCTCAAACCGGATAAGGTCCCCAACTTCGCCACCGGCGAACTGGACATAACTTTTACCATCACCGAGAATAACCCTATTTATGTCGGCAATATCGATGTTGAAGGCAACAAAGCCACCAAGACCTATGTGCTGCGGCGCGAGATCGTGCAGAAAGAAGGCGCGATATTCAGTTCCAGCAAGATCAGGCGCAGTCAGGAGAAATTATTCAACCTGGGCTTCCTGGATGATGTTGGCATAGCCATCAATCCCACGCCCGACCCTGACAAGGTTGACCTGGTTTTCGATATCGCGGAAGGAAAGCCCGGCATGCTCACCGCCGGCGCCGGCATCTCCTCACGGGACGGCCTGGTGGGAACGCTTTCGCTGCAACATTTAAACCTTTTGGGCCGGGCTTACAGAACCTCTCTGTCCTGGAACTTCGGCAGCAGGGTACAGGACTACACTTTAAGCTGGTCCACTCCCTGGGTCGGCAATCACCCGACCACCCTGGGATTAGACATCTTCAATACCCGGCATTTTATGCCATTCCGCGACACACTGTCCGCCTACACCGAACGGCGCACCGGCGGCAAGGTTACGGTCGGCCCGCGCTTTGAGGACGACAAATACCGGCTCACCACCTCCTACACCTACGAAAAAGTGAGGGTCTCCGGAGTGGATGCGGTATACACCACCGAACTGCCTGAAGGCACCAGCGTCACATCTTCTATTTATGTGGAATTCGCGCGCGACACCCGCGACAATGTCTGGGATCCCACAAGGGGCTCCAAGGCCTCGCTGGGGGTTGATCTGACGGGCGGCCCGCTTCTGGGCGATGTCAACTATTACAAACCCAGCCTGACATACACTTACAACTTAAAGGTATTCTCCATAGATGACTATCCTTTCGTCTTCGCGGTCTCAAATAAAGCCGGATACGGCGCCGGGTTCGGTAAAACACCCAAACTGCCGGTTTATGAACGCTATTTCCTCGGCGGAGCGGACACCATACGCGGTTACAGCAATAACGGCCAGATAGGCCCGATGGACGGCGGCAAAGTCTACGATATTCTGAACCTAGAATTTCATTTCCCGCTGGCCAGGGAAAAGAAGCGCACGATCGTGCAGTGGGCCTTCTTCCTGGATGTGGGTAATTCATGGGATCGTTTTGACAATTTCAGTACGCGCACCGGAACAGGAACGAACGATATGAAAGTGGGCGCCGGGTTCGGCATCCGTTTCACAACCCCGGCTTTCCCCATCAGGCTGGACTGGGGATACGGATTCAACCACAAACCCGGCGAACAACTTTCAGACATCTACTTCACGCTTGGAAATCTGTTTTAACGACCGGAAGACGGGATACTTTAGAAAACCAGAGGACTTGAGGTATGAAAAATATATTTTTTCTGCTCCTTCTGTCGGCTGCGGCGCCGGCGGCAGCCCTGGAGCTTTCGCTTGAGGAGAATAAGGGCGAGTCGGGCACGGTCGGCTATGTGGATATAGACCGTGTCTTCAAAGAATACTCAGGCACGCTTAACGCCCGTGAAGAATTCCTCGGAGAGATAAAGAAAAAAGAGGAGTCCGTCAACCAGCGTCGGCACGAAATATACGTGCTTAAGGCCGATATGGCCAAGCTTAGGCAGGAGCGGGAATTTGCCCTGACCCTGTCGTCACTTCTCGCCACTCAGGAAAAACTGAATTCATCCGCGGCCGCGACCGCTTCCACCCAGGCAGCCGTTTCAATTTCCACCCCCGGGAGCGCGCCGGCCGCGCAAACCGTTGCGCCCGTCACGGTTTCCACGGAAGCGACTGCATCCGCGCCAGCCGTCACTGCCTCCTCCGCCGCGACGATTGTGGCGGTCTCCACCGCGGCAGCTCACAGGCAGTTCGTGATAGCTAACCTGCCTGGGATGGAGGACGCTGCGCCCGTCGCTAATAACATTCCGGCGGATAATTTCAAATTTTCCGTTTCCACTGCCGTGCCGGAAATAGACGCTGCCATAACCGCCAAAGAAAACGACCTTAAGCAAAAAGAGATCGCTCTTAAAATCTACCAGCGCCAGGTTGAAAAAGAACTGCTGGAGTATGAAAGCCACAGAAGCGAGATCCTCCTGGGCCGCATTTATATCACTTTGAAAGAGCTGGCCGTAAGGGAAGAGGTCAGCGTTATTATAGACAAGCGCAATATCCTCTTCGGCCATTCGGCCGTGGATCTGACCGATAAACTTTTAAAAAAATTGGAAGAACCGCTATGAAAACCACGCCGGCAGAAATAGCCGCTCTCATCGGAGGAGAACTTCAGGGCCCCGCTGCCACTGTTATAACCGGCGCCATGCCGCTGACGCTTGCCGGAGAGACCGACCTTTCTTATCTGGAAAAAGCCGCGAATGCGGCCTGGACCGCCAATCGTCCGGCGGGCTGCCTCATCGCTCCTGAAGACGCAAAAACCGCGTTGAAAGGGCGCGCCGGCGCCGTCATATATGTTGGCAGTCCGAAACAGGCATTCGCCCGGGCCCTTTTTAAATTTGAAAAGGAACTAAACCCGCTTCCCGGGCCGGGGGTACACCCCTCCGCCGTGGTGGACAAAAGCGCGAAGATAGGCGCCGGCGTCCACATCGGGCCGCATGCGGTAGTGGAGGCGAACGCCGAAATCGGCGACGGCGCCATAATATCAGCCGGCTGCTATGTTGGCGCGGACTCCCGCATAGGCGCAAGCGCAAGGCTTTACCCCAATGTCACCGTGCGGGAGCGCTGCGTGGTAGGCAAAAACGTTATCCTGCACCCCGGAGCTGTTATCGGGTCCGACGGCTACGGCTATATAAATATTTCCGGCAAACACCAGAAGATCCCTCAGGTGGGCCGCGTTATAATAGAGGATGATGTGGAAATTGGCGCTAATTCCGCCATTGACCGGGCCGCGTTGGACGCCACGGTGATAGGCGCGGGCTCCAAACTCGACAATCTGGTCCATATCGCTCACAATGTGCGCGTAGGCAAAAACTGTCTGATCATGGCTCAGGCGGCCATAGCCGGCTCGACCGCGATCGGCAACTCCGTGATAATAGGCGGGCAAGCCGGCATTTCGGATCACCTGAACATCGGAGACAGCGCCATAGTCATGGCCAAAACCGGCATAATGTCGGACCTGGCCGCCGGGGAAGTAGTGTTCGGCCATACCGGCCGGCCCAGATCGCAGGCTATGAAGATAGAGGTTATACTTTCAAAGCTGCCCGAACTCTACGCCACGGTCAGAAAACTTAAAAAAAAGTTCCTCCCGGAATAGCTCTTAAATCTTGAATCTTCAACTCGTCAATCGGGAATCGCAAATCGTGAATCGTAAATCGGCAATCGTAAGAAATTTCTGCCTATGGCTTAAAGCCTAAAGCTTATGGCATATTTTCTGCCTATGGCGGATTGTTAGCGTAAATCGCAGATCTTAAATCCTGAATCTTGAATCGCGCCACCCTTTATGCGGCGAACACTGACTAATAAAGCGGTAATGACTGGCGTCGGGCTGCATAAAGGCCGGCCGGCCGTAGTGAATTTTCTGCCGGCCGGGGGACCGACCGGCATCCGTTTTTTTAAGCCCGACCTCACCGGGCCGATAAAGGCCTCCCTGCGGAACATAGCGACCACCATACGCGGAACCAACCTCTCTGACGGTTCCCGCATGATTTACACCGTGGAACATATCCTTTCGGCCTGCGCCGGCCTGGGCATAGATGACCTGGATATAGCTATGGAAGGCGAAGAGCCGCCGGCTGCTGATGGCTCCGCCCTGCCTTTTGCCCAAACCCTTAAAGCTTCGGGACTGACGGATAAACCGGAGCAGGAAAGACATGTCCTGAACCTTCGGGCGCCGGTGGAATATGCTTTTGAAAAAACTTTTTACAGGGCTGAGCCCGCGGCCAGACCCTCATTCAAGATAACTTTCACCCACGCCCACCCGCTTATCGGCACGCAAACTTTTGAATTCGCCATGACCCCGGAAAACTATATGCGGGAAGTGGCTCCGGCCAGGACCTTTGGTTTTAAAACCGAGATAGAGCAGCTGAAAGCCGCCGGACTTGCGCTGGGCGGCTCGCTTGAAAACGCAGTGATCATAGACGATAACGCTTTTTTAAGCGCCGAAGGCGCCCTGCGCTTTCCAAACGAGTTAGCGCGCCACAAGCTTCTGGACCTCATAGGGGATCTGGCGCTTACCGGCCTCGCGTTGGACAAGGTGCGTGTCGAGGCGGCCTATACCGGCCACAAGAGCAATGTAATTTTTGCTAAAATGTTAGTAGATCATAACGCTTTGCGTTATGATCGCCATAAGCCATAAGGGCGCAGCGCCCGCCATAGGCCGTAGGCAGAAATCAAGCGACTTCTGTTACGACTTAAGATATAAGGTTTCTGCGTCTGGCCTATGGCCTATAGCAGACATTGGCCGTTTTTACAGGTTATTTTTATGAACACGACTAAACCACCTGTTTACACTCCTCTGCGGGTAATATCCTGCGAGGAAATCCTTAAGATCATCCCTCATCGCTATCCTTTCCTTCTGGTGGACAAAGTGGAGATAGTTGAGGAAAATAAATTTTGCGTCGGCACCAAATGCGTGACCGCAAACGAACTTTATTTCCACGGACATTTCCCCACTAAGCCCATTCTGCCGGGAGTCCTGATACTTGAAGCCATGGCGCAGACCGCCGCCTCAATGATGATGTCCCTGCCCCAAACCCGGGGACATTTCGCATATATCGCCGGGATAAATCACGCGAAGTTCCGCCGCCTGGTGGTGCCGGGCGACGTGCTGAAACTTTTTGTAGAAGTGATACGCTTTAAAGGAAAGATAGGCAAGCTTACGGGATCCGCCTTCGTCGGTTCCGAACTGGCCGCGGAAGCCGAATTCATCGCCGCGATAGATTAGAAAAACAGAGGACTGGAGGATTGGAGGACTAGTGGGAGGAGTTTTCGCCCCGACTTTCGGACCATAAAATCTTCCAGCCTTGATTTTTTTGGAGGAACAATGTCAACCAAGATACACCCCACCGCCATCATACATCCTTCCGCCCAGCTGGATAAGGACGTGGAGATAGGCCCCTACGCCATTCTGGGGGAAAACGTTAAGATAGGCTCAGGCACTTCGGTAGGCCCGCACTCCATAATTGAATTTTCAGAAATAGGCAAGAACAACCAGTTCACCGGCCACGCTTTTATAGGCATGCCTCCGCAAGATTATAAATACCACGGGGAACCTACCCGCCTGGTCATGGGAGACGCCAACATTGTGCGCGAGGGCGTTTCCCTGCACCGCGGCTCGCCGGTTACCGGCATAACCACTATAGGCTCCGGCTGCATGTTCATGTGCAACTCTCACGTCGGACACGATTGCCATATAGGAAGCAACATCATTATGGTTAACTCTGCCGTCGCCGCCGGACATGTAACGATAGAGGACAAGGCCATCATCTCAGGCCTTGTCGCAATTCACCAATTTACCCGTGTCGGTTCTCTGGCCATGCTCTCGGGCGGCTCCATGGCGAATCAGGACATCGTGCCTTACTGCACGGCAAGAGGCGACAGGGCCAGGCCGGTCTGCCTCAACCTGGTCGGCCTGAAGCGCAACGGCTTCACATTGGAAAGCATAAAATCCGTGAAGCACGCTTTCAAGACCCTTTTCTTCGGTGGTTATCTGATGAAGGACGCCATCGCCCGCCTAAAATCCGAAAAACTTTCACCCGAGGCCGCGCACATGGTCGAGTTCTGCGAGAATTCCAAACGCGGCGTGGCCCGCCCGCGGCGCGGCGCGGTCACGCCAACAGAAGCCGCGGAGTAGCGCGGCAGTTTGCAACAAGAGTTTTTTATTTTCCACCTGTAACACTGTTTTACCGCATCACTGTCGTACTGTCTTGCTGCCGCGCTGTCTTGCTATACATTATGAATAAAAAGATTGGCCTTATCGCCGGGGGCGGGGATTTCCCGCTGATGTTCGCCAGGGAAGCCAAAAATCTCGGCTACGACCTCTTTGTCGCCGGGCTTAAAGGCATCACTCCAAAAGAAATAGAACAGTACGCGGCCGCTACCGATTATTTCAGATTAGGCCAGATTTCCGGGCCGATAAATTTTTTTAAAAAAGCCGGCGTCGATAAGGCGCTTATGGCCGGCAAAGTGACCCATGTCTCAATTTTCGGCGGTATTATGCCGGACCTCCGGGCGGCCAAACTTCTTTTCACCCTTAAGGACAGAAAGGCCAATTCTCTCCTGAGCGCCCTGGCCGGCGAACTTCAAAAAGACGGCATAGAGCTTATAAATTCAGCCACTTTCCTTGAACACCTCCTGCCCGCCCCGGGCCTTCTGGCCGGACCCAAACCGGGCAAGGAAGCCATGGAAAATATAACATTCGGCTGGAAAGCCGCCAAAACAATAGCGGACCTCGACATCGGCTTAACCGTAGTTCTCCGGCACAGCATGGTCCTGGCCGTTGAAGCGATGGAAGGCACTGATGAATGCATTAAACGGGCCGGAGCGGTTCTACGCGCCGGCGGATCGGCCACAGACAAACTCCTGCCGGACATGGCTGTTGTAAAAGTGGCCCGCTCCAAACAGGATATGCGCTTCGATCTGCCGGTCATTGGAACAGCCACGCTGGAAAGCATGCGCGAAGCAGGCGCGGGCGTCCTTGCCATTGAGGCGGGAAAAACCCTGATCCTGGACAAAACGGCCTTTTTGGCCCTGGCATCCAAACTGGGCCTCAGCGTTGTTTCAATAGATCCCGCCTCCATAATCTAGCGCGTGTTCTGCGACCTGTCACAAACCACTTTCTTACCGATCCCCCGCCCCCTCAAATTTAGTAGAATAATGAACGGAGCGGGTTTGGAATAAGACGTTCTTTACGGCTTCTATCCTATATTCGCCCCTATACCCTTTTATCGCAGTGAGGATCCTATGGCTGACAACACGGCTGACAAGAAAAAACTCCGGTTTGGCGTGGTAGGCGCCGGCAAACTCGGCGGCTTTCACACCCGCACCCTCTCCAAAATGCCTGAAGTGGATCTTGTGGGCGTTTCGGACCCCAATCTGCTCCGAGCCCAGATGCTCGCCTGGAAGCACAACTGCGTGGCCTACAAGACCGTGGAAGAACTTCTTAGCCAGGTGGACGCCCTGGTGGTAGCCGCCCCCACCGAATACCACGCCGAGATCGGCATAAAAGCCCTCACGGCCGGTGTGCACGTGCTTATGGAAAAGCCGCTCACCAATTCCGAGGAGGGCGCGCGCAAGATGCTGGACCTGGCCGAGACCAAAAAAGTCGTCCTGCAGGTGGGCCATTCGGAGCGGTTCAACTCCGCCGTGGTGGAAACCCTTAAGCACGTCAAAAATCCGCGCTTTATAACAATAGAGAGAATGGGACCGTATGATCCACGCGTGGCCGCCACCGGAGTCACACTGGACCTGATGATACACGACCTGGACATTATACTTACCATGATGGACTCCCCCATCGAAAGCTTTGAGGCCGTGGGCGCCAGCGTCCTTTCCTCGCACGAGGATATAACCAACGTCCGCATAAAGTTTAGAAGCGGATGCATAGCCGACATCACCGCCAGCCGCATCAGCATGGAAGCCTCGCGCCGAATGCGCATCTATCAGGAAGACGCCTATATCTCCGTGGATTACGTCAGTTCCCGGCTCAAGATATATAAGAAGAAGAACCCCGTCATCAAGACGCTTAAAGATATCGACATCATCTTCCCCAAACTAGAGCGAAAAGAGCCCATTAAGGAAGAGCTTTACCACTTTATAGACTGCATACGCACCGCCAAAAAACCTACTCCCAGCGGAGAAAAAGGCCTTAAGGCCGTTAGACTCGCTCTGGATATTGTGGACTCGCTTAAGCGCTACGAATTGTCCGGCGCCAAGATGCCGGACTCCAGGCCGTCGCTGGCCAGGTCACTGAGCGATATAGGCGGCGCCACAAAGATGCTGGTGGAAGAGGGGTTGAAGAACTCAGGCATAGACAAATCGTAGGTCTTTCTGCCAAAGCAGAAAGACCTGCCATAAGCGGCTGTCCCAGCCGCGCCATAGGCCGTAGGCTATAGGCAATAAGCGGGGAAATACCTAAGACTGAAGGGATTATTTAAGTGTTGTTCAGATTTCTGTCTACAGCTTATGGCCTAAAGCTTAGAGCTTATAGCTTATAGCTTATGGCAATATCCGTATCTAAAATTTATGGCCAATATAATACCCACAACAAAAAACATACTGGTAGTGGCAGGTGACCCTTCGGGCGACGCCCACGCGGCCAATCTTATTACCGCGCTAAAGGCCAAGGATCCGGAACTCTCAGTAACCTCTATAGGCGGGGTCCGGATGCAGGAAGTTTCCACACATTTTATCTACAACCTGGTTTCGGTCGGAGCCGTCGGCTTCGCCGAACCTTTTAAGAATTTTTTCCTCTGGCTGAAACTCATCCGTCTGGTGCGCCGCTATCTGGAGGAGAAACGCCCTGGTTGCGTGATCGCAGTGGACTTCTACGGCTTTAACCATCAGGTGTTGGGCCTCGCCGCGCACAGAAATATCCCCGCTTTCTACTACATCAGCCCCCAAGTGTGGGCCTCAAGGCCCGGCCGCGCCGCAAAAATAGCCCGCCTGGTCAAAGAAGTGCTGGTCATATTCCCCTTCGAAGAGGAGCTCTACAAAAAGGCCAAAGCCAACGTTTCTTTTGTGGGTCACCCCCTGCTGGATATTGTGCCGGCGCCAGGAGAGAAGCCGGAACTGCCGGAGGATAACGCCTTCAGGATAGGCATACTCCCCGGTTCGCGCAAGTCCGAAATAGCCCGCCACCTGCCGGTATTCGTACAGGCTTTTTACAAGATCAAATCGGTCTACCCTAACGCCAAAGCCTATGTTTTTGCCGTGCCGGAATTCCCCAATGATAAGCTCGTCCCCGCGCTTGAAACCATAGAGAAATACTGGTCCAGGGACATAGAGATCGTCCGCGAGCAGGATTACAAAGTCCGCTCCACTATGGATTTAGCCTTCACCTGCTCCGGCACCGCGACGCTTGAGAACGCGCTGATGGGCCTGCCTATGATCGTGGCCTACCGGATGTCCAAATTTAGTTTTGCCGTGGCCAAACGCATCGTGAATATCCAGTACATGTCACTGGTGAACATCCTCCTGAAAAAACCGGTGGTCAAAGAGCTGATGCAGGAGAAGGTGAATCCTGACGCCCTGACGCAGGAAGCCCTGTCGCTCCTCAACAACCCGCCCCGGATGGCCGCCATGCGCAAGGAATTCCTCGGACTGCGGGGTATGCTCGGCAACCCCGGCGCGGCCCAGCGCGCGGCGGAAAAAATTTTAAGCCATTTGAAATAGCCAAGGGCGCCGCGCCCGCCATAGGCCGTAGGCTATAAGCCATAGGCTTTGAAGGAAACCAGTAAGATCGATAAATGTAAAGTTTCTGCTGTATGGCTTATGGCGCGGCTGGGACAGTCGCATATGGCCTATAGCAATAATTGTATCTCTTATATTTATGCCCGACAATAAACATCACCGCGTGCCAAAAGACCAGTTCAAAATCCTGGCCAGGGCGTTGTTCGCCTATGTGAAGCCTTACAAACTGCGCTTTATACAAGCCGCGGCCTCAATGATGTTCCTGGCGGCAATCCGCGGCGGCGTGGTCTACATACTCGGTCCGGTGATCCAGGGCGTATTCATAGACAAGAATCTAGGCATCCTCAAACTGGTCCTCATCGGCCTGCCGATTCTTTTTGTTTTCAGAATGGCCGCGGAATACACCAACGGCTACCTTATGAGCTGGATAGGCCAGAAGGTGGTCCAGCAGATCCGCGACGACCTCTTTACCCATATCCACCGCCTCTCCATAGAATTCTACTGGCGCAAACGCTCCTCGGATGTAATGAGCCGCGTCATCAACGACCTTAACAATGTTCAATCCACCGTACAGTTCCTGCCGCTGTACGGCATCCGCGACGTCCTGACCGTCACTTCCTGCATGGGCGTGCTTTTCTATATAAATTGGCGTTTCGCCCTGCTTTCGCTGCTCATCCTGCCGGTTACCGGCATAATACTTGGGGTGTTGGGGCGCAAGATGCGCAAAGCCAGCTCCGAGAGCAATGTCATAGTAGGCGACATTTCCCACAAATTCCAGGAAAGCCTGCAGGGAATAACCGTGGTAAAGGCGTTCAACTACGAAGAGCAGGCCATCGCCAAGTTCCGCGTTACCAACGACGATTACTTTTCAAAAATGATGCGTTACCTGCGCGCTACCGCCATGGCCGGGCCGATCATGGAATTTTTGGGCAGCATGATCCTTATCTTGATAATCTTCCTGGGAGGAAAAGCTATCTTCGCCGGCACCATGACCACGGCCAATTTCTTCTCTTTCGTAGCCAGCTTCTTCACCGCCTACATGCCGTTAAAGAATATAGCCAACCTCAACGCCAAGCTTCAGATGGGCATGGCCTCATGGGAACGCATCCACCAGATCCTGGATGAAAAGCCAACCGTCATCGTAACCTCCAAGCCGAAAAATATTGACATTCTGGACGGAAAGATCGAGTTCAGGGGAGTCAACTATAAATATCCGTCGCGCGACACGCAAGTTCTTAATAATCTGTCGCTCACCATCAACCCCGGAGAAGTGGCGGCCTTCGTGGGCCCGTCCGGTTCGGGCAAAACCACCATTATCCACCTGTTGCTGCGCTTTTTCGACCCCATCTCCGGTAAGATACTCATGGACGGCCATGACATGACGGAAGTGAGCACCACCGACCTGCGCTCCCACATGGGCCTGGTCACCCAGGACACCATACTGTTCGACGACACCGTATACAAAAATGTCACTATCGGCCGGCCCGGCGCCTCCTTGCAGGAAGTTATAGACGCCGCCAAAGCCGCGGACGCTCACGATTTTATCAGCGCCATGCCGCTGGGATACGAGACAATCCTCGGCGAGCGCGGCATTAAACTTTCCGGCGGCCAGCGCCAGCGCCTGGCCATAGCCCGAGCCATAATTAAAAAGCCGAAGATACTGCTGCTCGATGAGGCCACCTCAAACCTTGATACCGCCAGCGAGCAGGCCGTGCAGGCCGCCATAGAGAAAATACTGGGCGGCCGCACAGTGGTCATGGTGGCCCACCGCCTTTCCACGGTCAGGAACGCCGACAAAATATTCGTGCTGAAGAAGGGCGAGCTGGCAGAGACCGGCACTCACGAGCAACTTCTGGCCAAAGGCGGGGTTTATAAGGGCCTGTATGAGGCGCAAAGCTAAAGGCTCTTCGAGCCTTTAGCAGTGGTTAGTGAATAGTGGACAGTGGGTATTTAGGAAACTCCTAGAAAACCAATCACTTCTCACTTACCACTTATCACTTACCACTCGCCACTGTCTTATGGAAATCGAAGACCTCCTTAAAAAATTCAGGGAATACTCCACCGAAGATACCACCAAGCTGGAATACGCCTGGCAATTTTCAAAAGACGCGCATACCGACCAGAAACGCGCCTCGGGCGAGGTCTATTTTATCCATTGTGTTGCCGTAACCGAGATCCTGGTAGATTTCAAGATGGACCTTTCTACCATAGCCGCAGGCCTCCTGCACGACGTTCTGGAAGACACCACGGTCTCACACGACACATTCAAAAAAGAGTTCGGCCCCGAGATCTATGAATTGGTCATGGGCGTAACCAAGATAGAGACCCTCAAGTTCTCCTCACGAGATGAAGCGCAGGCGGAAAACTGGCGCAAGATGATACTGGCCACCGCCAAGGATATCCGCGTAATCATCATCAAGCTGGCCGACCGCCTCCATAACATGCGCACTCTGAATTTCCTCTCCAAAGAAAAGCAGGTTGAGATCAGCCAGGAGACTCTCTCGCTTTACGCCCCGCTTGCCCAACGCCTGGGGATCTTCCATCTAAAATCGGAGCTGGAGGACCTTTCATTCAAATATCTCCATCCCGAGGAATACACGAGCCTCCTGGCCAAGGTCCAGATCCGCTTTGCCATGCGCGAAAAACTTCTGGCGGAGTTCAAACTGGGGCTGGAAGCCCACCTTGGCTCCACCCAGATACCGCACAGGGTGCTTTCGCGAGCCAAAAACCTTTACTCCATCTACCGCAAGATGCAGAAACAGAACCTGCCTTTTGAGGATATCCAGGACGCCCTCGGCATCCGCATCATAACCGACACCGTAATCAACTGCTACGCCCTGCTCGGCACCGTGCACTCTATTTTTAAGCCCGTCATAGGTTCCTTCACCGATTATATCGCCGTACCAAAGATGAACCTTTACCAAAGCCTGCACACCAGCGTAATGGCCTCCTCCGGTGAAATAATAGAGATACAGATCCGCACGGAAGAGATGCATCATACCTCGGAATATGGCATCGCCGCCCACTGGCGTTATAAACTTGGAGAATCCGGCTCGGACCGCCACCTCGACGAGAAACTGAACTGGCTGCGCCAGTGGATAGAGTGGGTGCAGGACCTCTCCAGTCCGCGCGAATTCATAGAAAGCTTTAAGACGGATCTGGAGCTGGACCAGATCTTTATCTTTACGCCTAAAGGCGAGGTTAAGCCTCTCTCCGCGGGCGCCAATCCGCTGGACTTTGCCTACGCAATTCATTCAGATATCGGCGACACCTGCATTGGCGCGAAGGTCAATAATAAGATGGTTAAACTCGACCACGAGCTGAAAAGCGGCGATATATGCGAGATCATAACCCGCAAAAATTCTGTTCCCAAGAAAGATTGGCTTAGCATAGTAAAGACAACCGGCGCCCGCTCCCATATCCGCAAATATCTGCGCGAACACGGCGAGCCCCTGGATTAGCCTAGTGTAGTGTATTGGTGTTTATTTTCAGATTCATCACCAGACACTCGCCACTTACCACTAACCACTTGTTTTATGCACTTCACCGAATTTTCCGAAATTACTCCAGCCAAAGTTGACGCGCTGAAAGACCGCATAGCGCGGCTGAAGATAGATTTGCGCCTTATAGAGGAACAATTTGTTAAAGGCGGGGGCAAGGGCGGGCAAAAAATAAATAAGACGGCAAACGCCGTTCTGTTGAAATATCCGCCGCTGTCGCTGATCGTGCGCTGCCAGCGCGAACGCAAACGCTCGCTCAACCGTTTCCTCGCCCTGAGGGAACTGGTGGACGAGATTGAGGTAAAAATCTCACCCGAAACTTCACAGCGCCTTAAGGATATCGCGCGCGTGAGAAAAAAGAAAGCCGGCCGGCGCCGCAAAGCCATGAATAAATTGGAAGGGACACAGGACTGAGCGCGGCGGCGGAGAGTGCCGCCTACTTTCGCACTTATTTACTTTCCGCAGTCGCGGGGGCAGGGGCCGCCGGTGTTGGACTGCTCAAAAATATCGCATATACCGTCGCCGCAGTAGCCGCGCCGCTCGCCGCGGTTGTTGTGACCGGGCTTGCCAAAAATAACCCCTTCCTCCTGACTGTTCAGGCTCTTCACCGGCCGGATGCGAGGGAACTCTTGTTTTCGCGCTTCCGGCTGGACGAGCGCGGGAATCTTTTTAGAGGCGGGAACGTCGACTGGAGCGGCGCCTTTCTTTTCAGGAAGAAGCTTCCCTTCCGCCACCTCGGACACGGTGAAGCCGCGCAGTCCCTGCGGGTCAACGCTCTTTAAAAACTCCAGCCATGCGTAGAAAGCCCCGAATTCCCCGGGGGAACTCTTGAACGACGCGCCGTATACTCCGGAAGCCATGCTGAGGAAAGCTTTTTTTGAGGCCGCGCTCCCGGCCCGGTCGGCGGGATGGGAACACGAAAGAGATTTTTTATTATTTCCATAGACCGTAAGATAATTATTTACCCCGTCAAAACCCTCTCCCGCCCCGGCACCGCCGCCGCGGTTATCCGTACCTGAGCAGGCTTCATACTCAGGCGCGGCCGCCGAAAAATCTTTATCGGCGCGGCCCGTAACGCAGCCCGCCTTGATCTCAAAAGCCAGGCGCCCCAGCGCCAAAAAATATTCCCTGTGGCCGGGAGTTTTCGTCTTCGGTTTATAGTCTTTATGAGCGCGCGTCAAAGTTTCTTCCGGCAGATCGGAGTATCCATCCCAGGCCCGCGTGTCCGGACCTGTGTGATAACCCCCTATCTCATGCCCGGCTTTTTTCCAGCTCTCAAGTTCCGCCATTCGGGACGGGTCGGAGGCGATATAGCCGGCGTATTGCGCGCTGAACAGAAGCGTCAGCCGCACATGCCGGGAATCGGCGAGTTTTATCATGCCCAGCAGCGCCTTATGGGACTCTTCCATCTGTTCCGCCCCACCCTTGAAATTATAGGCGCCATTATGGATCGTTATGAAATACTTGGCCCCTTCCCCGGCCGCCATAGCCGCGCCCGGCAGCAGCAGCGTCAATATGATAATTATCCTGCCCATAAGTTTTAAAATACCAAATTAACCCGCCCCCTGCAATTGAGCGCCCCTGACGCAAAGCGATTTAGCAATCCGGATGTAAAGCAATAGTTCTCTAAATCGCTTTTTTGCTTTACGTCCAAATTGCTTCGTCTGGGTCCAAAGGCATAAATTTAAAGGACTTTCGACCCTGTTACTCGTACTGATTTTGGGGTATTATAATAGGAGGAACACCTAATGAAAATACCGCTTATCGCTTTATCTTCCGTGTTATGGCTTTCTGTTCATGTCTCAGCCGGTGCGCAAGCCCCGGACAACCGCGCTTTTTCACCCGATATCGCTCAGGCTCTGGAAGCCTCTGAAACGCAAATTCCGGCGCCGGCTGCCGCCAGTGAAGCTATCCCCCTTGATGCGGCCTTAAACATGACCCCCGAAGAACTCCGCACAGTTGAAAACGCCAACAAGGCGCTTATGCTGGCGCTGGCGGGCCGTCACGACAGGTTCGGCCTCATGCCTGAAACTCCGCTTTCAAGGGAATACGCGGCCCTGGCGGCCTCGGTGGACCATAAGAAAAGCCTGGATATTCTCCTGAGGGCCATGGTCGGGATCTGCCTTAAGAACCCCGGGTTCGGGCAAGACCCCCATAAGCATCTCCAGGCGATGCTGCGGGGAATAATGTCATATCTTTCCGGTGAAGGCGCGGCAATTGAATTCCAGGGACGCCATGACCTTACATTGCATTTCACCTACGCTGCCTACCTCGACATGACCTACGGCTACAACCTGACCCGCTACGCCGCCATGCGCAAGGAGCAACAGGATTCACAGCAGGACGGAAATGCCTGCGATTATGATGATTATGCCGCCTCCATGCTTGGCGCAAGTTGGGCGGATAAGAATATGTCGGAACTCGCCGCCTGGCTCAATAAATGGGAAACCGGCGAAAGAAAACTTTACGATATCCCCGCACTTCAATTCGGCCGCGAACCTCACGGGATCGGGCCGCAATCACAAAAACTTCGGGAAGCTGACGCCTTTGCCGCCAAAATCATGCAGTAGGTGTCAGACGGATCTTCCGGTTACTTGTAGAACCGTTTGGCTTCTTGTTGAAAATCCACCAGGTAGGGCATGTATGGGGCCAGCGCTTTATTGCCGGGTATCTCTTTATAATCCGGCCCGTGCAGCTTCAGACCGCCTTTATAAACTTCCAGCGGCATCACCAGAGTGTAATCGTCCTTTATAAGCGCCGAAGTATCCCACGAAAAAGAGGCGACGAAGGGCCGATCCGATCTGTCAAAAAGATATTTCCCGCTCGAATAATCGGCGGGCGCGTTCTTAACCCCGACCAGCTTCATCAGCGTGGGCGCGATATCCATATGGCTGGTAACGGCTTTTACCGTTCCGGGCGCGCGTCCGGGCAGGTAAACGACGAGCGGCACCCGCACTTCCTCCGCGCTGTAAGCGCGATTGTGCCCATGATAGCCTTTTTCAAAAAAAGCTTCTCCGTGGTCGCCCATTACCAGCACCGCGGTGTCCTTTAACCCTCCGCCTCGTTCCAGAAATTTAAAAATATCCCCTGCCAGCGAATCCTCAAAGAAAATAGAATTTTTGTATTTATTGAAAAGCGGCAAAATGGTCTCTTTATTCAGCGTCAGGTAATTGACCGCGCCGCCGGCCGGCTTGAATTTCTCAAAGCCAGCCGGATAACTGTAGCTCCCGTGCGAAGCGTCATAGAAAATAAAAGCGAAGTAAGGCTTGCCGCCCTTGCGCTTTTTAGCAAAATCCAGGAACTTTTCGGTTATTTCAATATCTTTGCCTACCTGACCTTCGCTCTTGGGCTGGTCATAGATGCCCTCCCTGGGCACGTTCACAAAGCAGGTTTTATTAAACTCCGGAAAACTGAGTTCGGCGCTGGCGAACAGCCGCAGATCGTAGCCCTGCTCCCTGAGAACATCCATCAATACCGGCCCGCGCCGCTCCCCCAGCATCGAAAACCAGTAATTGCCGTACATGCCGTAAAGAACTGAGAAAATGCCGAACCGCGTGCAGTTACCGCCGCTGTAATTATCGCTGAACACCGTCGCCTTCTTTGAAAAGGCCCACAGATTCGGCGTTATCTCCTTATCCAGCATGTCATAACGGAAAGAATCCACCACTATTATAAGGATATTAAGCGGCTTTTTAGGCGGCGCCGTTTCCAGCGCCCGCTTGGGATAATCCAGCTTGGAATACTCCTTGCTTATATGGACGTTCACTTCTTCATCCAGCTTCACGCCCAGGTATTTACTGGCGAAAGTCCGTATCTTGAGCGGCTGATATAAAGGGAAAAGTTTGGAATTTCCGGTGATATAAACCTTATCGTAAAGCGTGCCCCAGGCGAACAGCCCTTTATCCAAAACCACCATGAATAACAGCGCCGCTAGGAGCGGCTTCCATCTCCTGCGCAAAACCGCCGCGATGCCTGTGTTGCGCGCCGCCGAACGCGCGGCCAGCCTGTAAAACCATATTTCCGCGCCAAGCAGAGCCGCGGCTATGCAAAAAAACAGCGCCTGCACGCCAAACCCCTGTCCCAGCGACTGAAGGCCTCCGGGAGTAAATATCAGATTTATGACCATGGAATTGATGTGGAACCGGAAAACCTTATAAATAACCACATCCAGCACCAGCGTTAATTGGATGAGGGCCATGAACGGCGCGAAAACCGCCAATCCCACCCGGGCAAAATATAAAACCAAAGAGACCATCAGCAGGACGGCATAGATCATGAAGGTGTTAGACAGGTAGGCCGCCACGGAAAAAGCTATCTCAGCCGGGTGTGAGCCGACGAACATAAAATACCCCAGGCCTATAACCAGAGAAAGCAGGAAATTCAGGCCGAGGAAAGACGCCAGGGAAATAAAACCGTTTTTTTTCATACCTCGCTAAAAAGAGCCCTCCCAAAAGGTGAAAAATGATATACTAATTGTACTACTTAATCATGAAAATCGCCAAAATAGCAGTTTTAGCGGCTTTTATCTTTTCGTCGGCTTTTTGCCCGGAGTCCTCTCTGGCCGGACAGCCCCTGACAGCGTCGGACCTGACAACCGTCACGGCCAACGACATCGCTTCCTTAACAGGCGACTTACGCCTTCCCGATCCGGTCTTAGCGGAAATATTGCCCCGCGGCGGTCTGCCGCCGGTGGTGATAACCGTTGCCGGGTTGAAATTCGGGGAAGTGGGCGTGGGCCCGTTCAATATCTACACCCTCCAGAAACTGTTCAATTTAATTTTCGCGGGACACACCCCCTCCGACCGGCGGACTCTTGAAAAAGCTTTTAATGATTTTCCCCGCCTGTACTCCGAAGTTTCTTCCAGGGAAGCGTCCGGCGACATCCGTGAACTGCCCGATAACTATCTTGAAGCCCGGCTCCAGGAATTACCCGAGTACACCGCGGCCCCTTTTACCATTATCCCTTTCCTCTGGTCACGCGACCCCGCCGACAGCCACATCATGGTCCCCGCTTTCGCCGCCCAACTGGCAACGGTCTATGACACCTATAAAACCACCGGCCGGCCGATTTATATTTTAACTCACAGCTGGGGCTCCGTACTGATGCATGACGCCATGCACAAACTTGCCAAAACCCGCCCGGATGTTAAAATAGACAAATTTATCACTACCGGTTCCCCGCTGTCCCCGGGCAACGCCTTTACAGCTCAGTTCATGGCTATCGAGCGAAGGAAAGAGGGCCTCATGACTGAAGTTTCCAAGCCGGCCATGGCGCGCTCGTGGATAAATATCTGGGCCGTCCGTGACGCTATATCAAACGCCATCCCGGCCGCGGACAAAAACACCCAGGTGGATGTCTCGCTTGAAAAAGTGGAGCCGGAACTCATAAAAATTATCCTTGCCTACCCGCTCCTGCGCGACCAAGCCTGCAAAGATCTTATAAAAGTGCGCAATATGAACGCCTGGCACAAAGCCTACATATACGATTTCACGGCTGTCCTGGACTCGCTGAAAGAAGACATCAACCTGCCGGTCTTCCATAAAGTAGTAGCCCCGCAGGTCATAAAAACTCAGCCGCTGACCGGCGGCATCCGATAAAAGGCCTACGCCCGACTAGGTCTTTTTTCACGCTCACCTGAGCATTTCGACTCTTACCACGGAGCCGCTATTCCATTAAACTCTGTATATCGAAGGAAAATTATACCTGCGAGGCGCCGCATGAAGAACGCTGTTATTAAGGATATTTTATTTTGTCTTTGTTTCGCCATTATAAGCCCCGCCGGCGCTTCTGACGCTTTTGAGTCCGGCGCCGCCGCGGTCTCCATAAACGAACTTGGAGCACTTAAAGCCTGCGACCTGAGCCGGATGGGAAACGCCGAAACTTTTTTGGTCCCGGTTCCCGCAAAACCCGAAACAGCCCTCACTCCGGTCGTGGTGACCGTACCCGGCATAAAATTCGACAAAATCGGCTGGGGTCCGTTGAACATAATCGGACTTAATAACTTTTTCTCCTCTTTCTTCAAAGGCAGAGATCCCCTGGAAAAACAGGCCGTTGAAATAACTTTCGGCGACCCTGATGGGCAGGCTGAAGCGCATACGCAGGCCGAAACCGACGCCGAAACTCTGGAGTCCGATCCCCTGACCGCCAACTACCTGGAACTCAAACTTATGGCGATGCCGGAATACGCCGCGCATAAGCCGATCATTATCCCTTTCGCCTGGTCCATGGATCCGGCCGACACGGCGTCAACGATCCTGACTCTGACCGACAGCCTGGCCCAGATCTACGACACCTATAAAAACACCGGCCGGCCGATATACATCTTCGCCCACAGCTGGGGAACCGTACTATCCCATGAAGCCCTGCACCGCCTGGAAAAAACACGCCCCGATATCAAGATCGACAAATTTATCACTACCGGCTCCCCGCTTGTCCCCGGCAATCTGTTCCTGCAGATGTTCGTGAACATGGAAAAGATCAAAGAAGGTCTGCTGAAAAAGATTTCCAAACCCGCCAATGTCCGCTACTGGAGCAATATCTGGTCCTCGCGCGACGTCTTCGCAAACGCCATCCCAGCCGCCGACAACAACTTCCAGATAGACGCTTCCATAGGCGCGGTGGAACCGGCGCTTATCAATCTGATCCTGCGCGACAAGCGGCTTGCACCCCAGGCCAGAATTGACCTGCTGAATGTCCGGCACGTCGTCATCTGGCACAGATCGTATTTTTCTGATTTCAAAGTCACGCTCAAATCCATCAACAAAGTCATAGATTTGCGCATCTTCCGCCCCATCGTAGCTTCCCACGTCCTAAACATGCCCCTGAACTGACCGACACCCAAAGATCCTCCGCCCCACAATTACAATTTCCTGGTTCGCAGGTGGCGGGGGACTGGAACGCAAAACCAGTGTCGGCCACACCGTGGCCGCACTTCCGGACCTCAGTCGCCGCGCTACGCAAGCGGCTCCTTCCGGTACGGTTTTGCTAACCCAGATCCCCCGTCACCCGGTCCAATACTGCCCTATTTAAATTTCACACTTACCTTGGCGGAGGATTTTGGGATCCGGACAAAAGCGCGGCGGGTCCAAAATTTATATACTCTATGTATCCGTTATGGACTTAAAAAAAATATCGCTGTGGCTTGAAGAAGCCGGCCAGCCCAAATTCCGCCTCAAACAGATCACCGACGCCGTCTACAAAAAAGGCGCGGCGACCTTTGATGAAATAACGGCCCTGCCGGAGCCGCTTAGAAACGCGATAAAAGAAAAATTCCGAATCCTCGCCATAGAGCCCGAAACGATACTGGAATCCCGCGCCGGAGACGCCGTAAAAGGCTCCTTCTGGCTGAAGGATAAGCAAAAAATAGAGTCCGTCCTCCTTAACCTTTTCCCCGGCAAATGGAGCATCTGCGTGTCCACGCAGGTTGGCTGCCCGGTGCAATGCGTTTTCTGCGCTACCGGCCGCAGGGGCCTCAAGCGCAATCTCTCTCCGGACGAGATAGTTTCGCAGTACATCTTCTGGGCCAACTACCTGAAAAAATACCGCCCCGGCGAAAAGATAGGAGGCGTGGTGTACATGGGAATGGGCGAGCCCTTCCTGAATTACGAAGCCGTGGCAGAAAGCCTTAAGGTGCTGACCGACCCCGGACTTATCGGCCTGGGCGACAGGCACATCTCGGTTTCCACGGTCGGCCATGTGCCCGGCATACGCCGCTTCGCCAAAGATTTCCCGCAGGTAAACCTGGCCGTCTCGCTGCACGCGGTAGATAACGAATTGCGGTCCACCCTGGTGCCGCTGAACGACAAATATCCGCTTGACCAGATCTCAAAAGCGCTCAAGGACTACATTTACACCACCAAGCGCAAAGTTTTTATAGAATACGTGATGCTCGGCGGGATAAACGACTCGCAGTCATGCGCCAGGCGTCTGACTGACTGGCTAAAAAGCGTGGCCGCGCCTAAATATTTCACCGTCAACATCATCCCCTACAATCAGACCGACCGCGAATATAAAGCTCCGACCAAAGAACGCGTCGAGGCTTTCTCCAATCTCCTTCTCACGCTCAACACCTCCGCCACCGTCCGCAAAAGCCTCGGCTCGGATATAGCAGGCGCCTGCGGCCAATTAGCCGGGAAATAAAGTTTAGGCAGAAAATATGCCATAAGCTATAGGCTATATGCCATAGGCTATATGCAGAGTAGAAATTGCTTACTCTTCCCGCTTTACGTTTTACGCTTCCCGACTCCGACGGCCCCGCCAATAAAAAGGCCGGACCGCCTATTTACTATAATATGTATATGAAAATGAAGTCTCGCGCGGGGGGATTCTCCGCGCTAAGTAAGTCAACCCGGAGGGCGGCAGCATGATGTCCAACACTTTTACCGATAATCTTTCCACGGTGCGCAGGACCAAGATTATCTGCACCATAGGGCCGGCGTCCGAGAGCGAAACCTGCATTCGCGACCTGATAAAAGAGGGGATGAATGTCGCGCGCATAAACTTCTCCCATTGCAAGTATGAAGAAGCCCTCAACCGGGTGCGGATACTGCGCGCGGTGCGCGAAGAACTTAATGTGCCCCTGGCTATTATGCTGGACACCAAAGGTCCGGAAGTTCGCATGTTCGGCTACAGCAAACCCGTAACCCTGTCAAAGGGTGACACACTTTACATAGAGAGCACGGAACGCCAACCCGAGGAGATCACCGACCTCCCGCCCGAGAAACGGCATTTCTACACCAACCTGCCGCGAATAGACAAGCTTTGCCGGGTAGGCACCCGCGTACTGCTGCAGGACGGCTTTATAGAACTGGAAGTCTCCCAGTTGCACGCCGAATGGCCCGGGGCCGTCAGCCTGCGCGTACTTAACGACGGCAAACTCAAAGACAGCGCACATCTGGCCATCCCCGGCGTGCAATACCCCATCCCGTTCATGTCCGAAAAGGATATGAAGGATATAGCCTTCGCCGTGGAAACCGGCTTTGAATACATAGCGCTGTCTTTTGTGCGCACAGCCGAGGACATCGCCGAAGTGCGCGAGATTATACGCGGCGTAAACCCCGATTCTCAGATAAAGCTGATAGCTAAAATAGAGGACAGGCAGGCCCTGGCCAACCTTGACGATATCATACGCGATTCAAACGGCGTTATGGTGGCGCGGGGAGATTTGGGCATCGAGCTGCCCATAGAGGAACTGCCCAATCTGCAGAAGACCATTATCAACCGCTGCTACCTGGCCGGCAAGCCGGTGATAGTCGCCACGCAGATGCTGGAATCAATGACCGAGATGACCTACCCCACCCGGGCTGAGGTCACCGATATCGCCAACGCCGTGCTTGAGCTGACCTCATCCGTGATGCTTTCCGGGGAAACCGCCAAAGGCGCCCACCCGAAGCGCGTGGTGAACATGATGGGGCGCATAATAGACCGAACCGAATCCAGCATAGACTATCACACCCTCGCGCGCATCACGCACGACTATGTCAACCGCGATGAGATTACCAATATCATGGCGTACAGCGTGGTAAACACGGCGCACGACTGGAACGCTAAAGCCATAGCGGTAGTGACGGCCAGCGGCATCGGCGCGAGAGCCCTTTCAAAGTTCCGCCCCGGCGTGCCGATATACGCCTTCACCCATCACGAAACGCTCTATCATCAGCTCGCCCTTAACTGGGGGGTAGTGCCGTTCCTAATGGAGAACCCTGAAAATCTCCGCTTTAGCGATGTGGCGGGGAGGATCATAGATATGCTGCTGAAAAAGGGAGCCATAGAAAATGGAGAGAAACTGATCTTTATGGCCTCAAGCCCTTTCGGCAAGCTCCGCCCCACCAACACCATCCGCTGCGAGGTGG
>CAIPTO010000033.1 GCA_903867985.1 uncultured Elusimicrobia bacterium
CTTTTCCCAGCAGGTCAAACGCGCATGTTATCTGGTTCGAATTCACACTGACGCCGGTCGCGGCTATCGCCGTCTCGCCGGCGCGGGTAAGCGCAACGGTTGACCCGGCCACAAAACCCGCGCCGCTCAGATTTGTGATGATGACCGGACCCGTGTTGTAGCCCTCGTAGGGGGTGAGCGAGGTCACCTCCATGAGCCTGACATTAAAACCGTTATTTAAGGTTTGGCTTAGCGACCCTGTCGTAACCACTATATCCCAGTAGCCAGTCGCTTTCCCAAGCAGATTAAACGCGCATGTTATCTGGTTCGAGTTTACCAAGCTGACCCCGGTCGCCGCTATGGCCGTCTCACCAACGCGGGTAAGCGCCACGGTCGAGCCGGCCACAAAACCCGCGCCATGCAAATCGGTGATACTGACCGGTCCGGTGTTGTAACCAGCGTAGGGCGCGACCGACGTTATCTCCATCAGCCTGATCTCAAAAGCGCTGGCCAAAGTCTGGCTGAGGGATCCGGTGGTGACAACTATATTCCAATAGCCCGTCGCTTTTCCCGACAGATTGAACACGCATGCTATCTGGGCTGAACTTACCACGCTGACGCCGGTCGCGGCTATCGCCGTCTCGCCGGCGCGGGTAAGCGCCACGGTTGACCCGGCCACAAAACCCGCGCCACGCAGATCAGTAATGGTGACCAGCCCTGTATTATACCCGGAGCCGGGAGTGAGCGAGGCCACCTGCATCAGTCTGATCTCAAAAGTATTGGTCAGGGTCTGGCTGAACGCCCCTGTCGTGACCACTATGTTCCAGTAGCCAGTCGCTTTCCCAAGCAAGTCAAAAGCGCATACTATCTGGGTTGAACTTACCACACTGACGCCGGTCGCGGTTATAGCCGTCTCGCCGGCGCGGGTAAGAGTCACGGTTGAGCCGGCCACAAAACCCGCGCTGTGCAAATCGGTAATACTGACCGCCCCTGTATTGTAACCGAAGCCGGGAGTTATTGAATCTACAGATGTCTCAGCGTGCAGCGCGGGGACGAGAATACCGGCAGCAAAAAACAAAATGGCTGATAAGACCGTTTTCAGTGAAAAGTATTTATTTATATGCGGACGCATATCACCCTGTTGCGGCAGGTCACATCTTTCAGAACGGAAGACATAAGACCATCTGCTGTAACCCCGCGCCGAAGCTCCGACACCCTTAAAAAGTTATAAACCATACCCCGCTCCTACTATGATACAAAAGTCGGGGTGATTATAAAATTTGCAAAATCACCCAAAAGCCTCCGTGCCGGGCCTGTCCCCTTCAAACCCGGGTCGGGCCGCCGCATGTCAAACGCCTTATAGGGCTGCCGAAAAGGAACATTCCCGCTACAGGGACCCTCTTGCCCTATAGTCCCATTTCTCTATAGGCCTTAATATGTTCAAAGCCTGAGACTTTAGCCTCTTTTGGAAATCGGCGCGGAAAGCTAAACTATATCAGAAGTAAATCTGACAAGGCGAGGTCAAAATGAAAAAATACGCAATAACTCTCGTGGTGTTCTTTGCAGCCGTTAACAGCGGCCGAGCCGTAACCATGGAAAGCCTGAGTTCATCCGCATCGGGCGGTCTTTCCACAGTTGACTTAATTCAGGCCGGCAGTAATAACAAAGCGGACATCCCGAATCCAGGACAGGCCCAGCCAGTCATCACTTCTGATCCTTCTGAAGGGTCGGCCAACATGAAGACCTTCGGGTTCGAAAGCAGCGCCTTCACGCTGATAAGCGACGCTCCCCGCGCTATGGAAGAAGCGGCCATATCGCTGCAGCGCACAGGCTATGCCGTATTGGAAAAAAGATCAGAATTCACCAAATTCACCATTTTTTTCCAGGCTCCTTCCGATATGCAGCTGAAGAAACACATCAGCGGCACTTTTATGTCGGACAGCGCGGCCCAGAAAGCTGCCGAGGAATGCAAGAGCGTTCTGGAAGCCCTGAAAATGCCGGTACTTGAGAAAAGAGTCTCGAATGCCTCTTTTAACATAACCTATCTGTCCATAAAAGCATTAGCGTCAATGGAACCCCAAACCTACAACAGGAACAGCTTCACATTCGACGGGGACGCGGCAAGATCAATGGAAGAAACCGCGACAGTGCTGCGCAGCGTAAACGCCGTGATCCTTGAAAAGCGCCAGAGAGGCAACGAGTATAACATCGTATTTCTCGCGCCGTTCAAGCTGGTGACGGAGAAATATGTCAGCCCGGTCTACAGCTTCCCGAGCGACGCCAAGAAGGCTATCGCCGCGACCGAAGCGGACCTGGCCTCCAAAGGGATGGTTATCCTGGAGAAGAAAGTAGATTTCAATAAGTTCACCATCACTTACTTCAACCCCAGGTAAATATTAATATCATCTGAGACAAAAAAGAAGGCGCGGTTTTTATACCGCGCCTTCTTTTTTCATCAGATACTCAAAGCCGCTATCCCCAGTGCGATCTACAGCTGCTTCTTCTGGTACGCTATATTGAAGAGCTTCAGATAATCCTGGGAGGATTTGGTCCACGAGTAATCCCCCTTCATGGCGTTGCGGACCATAGTGTTCCAGTTCTCGCGCCAGCCGAACAAAGAAACCGCGTGCCCCAAGATAGATTTAAGCTGAGTTTCCTCGGCATTATCCATTGCAAAACCGTTAGAATCCTTAGGCTCACTTGTATAGTTGACCGTATCCTTCAGCCCTCCTGTCCTTGTGACCACCGGCAGGGAGCCATAGCGCATGGCTATCATCTGCGACAACCCGCACGGCTCGAACCGCGACGGCATCGGAAAAATATCTGAAGCCGCGTAGATCTTGTGGGCGAAGCCTTCGTCGAACCCTGCTTTGAAAAAGATCTGCCTTGGGTGCGCTTTCGCCATTTCCGCGAAAGCCTCGGTAAGGGCCGGGTCGCCAACGCCCAGTATAACGAACTGCATCTTGTTCATAAACTCCGGAAGCGCCTTAAAAAGTATGTCCAATCCCTTCTGGTGATCCAGCCGCGAAACCACGCCGGCCAGGATTTTATCCTTTGACTCCTCCAAGGCGCATTCGTGCTGAAGGGCCTTTTTGCAGGCGGCTTTGCCTCGCAGAAAACTCTTAACATCGTAGCCCCTTTCTATAAAAGTGTCGGTGGCCGGGTCCCAGATCTCCTCGTCTATGCCGTTGAGAATGCCGAACAGATCGGCGGTCCTGTAGCGCAGCACTCCCTCAAGCCCCTTACCGAATTCCGGCCGAAACTGGATCTCACTTGCGTATGTAGGACTGACTGTAGTTACAAGGTCGGAAAGCATGATGCCGGCCTTCATATAATTCAGGCCGCCGTAGAATTCAAGTTTATCCGGTGTGAAATCCGGCCAGGAAAAACCGGCCTTAAGCAGAGTTTCCTTGGGAAACATCCCCTGGTAGGCTATATTATTGATGGTAAACACGCTGGCGGTCTTGGAGAAAAAAGAGTCTATGCGGTAAAGGGTTTTAAGATAGGCGCTTACCAGGCCGGTCTGCCAGTCGTGGCAGTGAATGACATCAGGCTTAAAACCGATGAACTTCGCCCCTTCAAGCACCGCGCGCGAGAAGAAAATAAATCTTTCATCATTATCTTCGTAGTCGCCAAAATTGGCGCGGTAAATTCCGGGCCGGTCGAAATATTTGGAATTTTCTATAAAATACACCGATACCTTCCCCCACTGAACATGCGACATGGTGGCGGTCTCGACACTGTTGCCCACAGGGATAAGAAAACTGCCTCCCACCGCCTTTAGCGAGAAAGCTCCGCCGCCGATATTGCGGTAGCGGGGCATAAAAAGGACTACTTCGTTGCCCTCCGCCCGGGAGAACACCTGCGCGAGAGCCCCGACAACATCACCCAGCCCCCCGGTCTTGCAGAACGGAAAAGCTTCGCTGGCGGCAATAAGTATTTTCATAAAATCTCCTGACTTTCGCAAACTGTAAATCGTTAATAGACTAAATCGTAACTTCCGCTCGGCTATTTACGATTACAGATTCACGATTTACTAACTTATAATTTATATTTCTTCCCCGCGTTCATCATCTCGGCGGCGTCTTCCGGAGAGACTGTGTTTATGTAAAAACCCGTACCCCATTCAAACCCAGCAACAAGACTGAGCTTCGGCATGATCTCTATGTGCCAATGGTAATGGTCAACTGACGGATCCTGAACCGGCATCGTGTGCAGCACAAGATTATAGGAAAGGTCTTCCATCGAGACATGCAGCTTGCCTATGGCGCTTTTTACCATAGCGGCAAGATCTCCGGTCAGCCCCGGATCCATCATCTCAAAGTGGCTCTCATGCTTTTTAGGAAGTATCCAGGTCTCGAAAGAAAATCGGCTGGCGTAAGGCGTTATAGCCAGAAAATTCGCGTTTTCACCCACGACGCGCTTCTTGTGCTCTATTTCCTGCCGCACAATATCGCAGAACACGCAGTCGCCGTTCTCGGCGCGGTAGGCCTCGGCTCCGTCTATTTCCTGCACCACGCGTATCGGCGCCATCGGCATTGAGATTATCTGCGAATGCGGATGAGCGAGACTCGCCCCTGCGTTGCGCCCGAAATTTTTAAATATCATCACATATTTTATCGCCGGGTCCTTCTTTATTTCTTTCACGCGGAGGATAAATGTTTTGAAGATGGCGGCGATCTCGGAAACCGTCATATCTTCCAACTGACGGTTATGGAGCGGAGTCTCTATGACCACTTCGTGGGAGCCTATGCCGTCCATGCGGTCATACATTCCGTCGGCCACGCTCCCGCCGCGTCCCTGCGCTACAAGTGCGGGGTACTTATTGAGCACCACTCGCAGGCTCCAGTCTTTACCATTCTCGCCGGTCAGAGTATAAATAGACGGCGGGGTCTCCGCTTCATGACCGGGGCAGAAAGGACAGTTGTACGGGTTCTCTAACGCGGCCTCGCCCCTGAATTCATTGGGGCGCAAGCCCCGTTCGGAAGCGATTATGACCCAACGGCCGAAAACAGGATCTTTTCTTATCTCAGGCATAATTTAGCACGGCAGCCCGGCGGCAAGACGGTGCGGCGGATCAGTTATTATCGCGAGGCTCTTCCGCCGGCGGCGTGATATCTTCAGCCGCGGGCTCCGAAGGAGCCTCCGCTGAAACCGCTTCAGGCGCCCGGGATTCCCCAACTGACACGGCGGCGGACGCTTCCGCAAATAACGCCGGTTGGGCCGGTTCCGGCTCCGGAACCAGGGGCCGGGCTGCGGTATCCACCGGAATATTCTCCAGTTTGGGCAGGTCGTCCAGGGAGTTAAGGCCGAACTGCCTCAGGAATTCTCCGGTCGTACCATAAAGTATGGGGCGGCCCACGGTCTCGCGTCTGCCGACGACAGTTATAAGCTTGCGTTCGCTGAGAGTGTCTAACGGGCCGATGACTTCAACGCCCCTCACGCTTTCAACCTCGGCGCGGGTCATGGGCTGACGGTAAGCGATGATGCAAAGCGTCTCTATGGCGGCCTGCGACAAACGCACCGTCATCTTATTGTGATAAAGTTTCCTTACCCATAAACTGTTCTCAGGCCGGGTGGCCATTTGCCAGCCGCCGGCTATCTGCATGAGCTGCAGGGCGCTGCCGTTCTGGTCCAGATGGTCTTTCAGGGCGGCAATAGCGTCCTTTACGCGCTCCAAATCCTTTATCTCGCAGAGCTGAGCCGCGCGCTCCGGCGGCAAAGGATGATCCGTTATGAAAAAGAGAGTTTCCAGGGCTTTTCTGAGTTCTATGTCTTCCATTGTTTACCTCAATTAAGTGGTGAGCAGATAAGCGATAAGCAGTAAAGATTAAGGAGGAAGATTTTAATTCTTAATACCTAATCCTTAGCGCTTTCTTTACTCTAAACTGCTGCCGGCCGGTCCCCCAGCGGCAGTTCGCCCGGCTCCGGCGCGCGGTAAATCCGGACTTCTTCGTAAGCCGAATCCTGCACGGCCAGTATTTTCCTCTGCTTTATAAGCTCCAGAAGCGCCATGAAGCAGACTATGATCCCCAGCCGCTGGGTCTCGGACAAGAACACATCGTCAAGGAGTATCCACTCCCTGGCCTTGAGCATATTCAGGACTTTCTCCACCCTGGATTCTATCGGAAAGCTCTCAGCCTGCACTTCCTTAGAGTCATCCACGCGTTCAAAGGCGCGTTTGACGGCCTCCAGCAGCGTAAAGAATTCCAGCTCCAAAAATTTCTCGTCGTTGGAAAAAACCGGGGAGCCGCGGTAAAACACGTCCTTAAACCGGGCGAAGCGCGTCTCCAGGGTCTTAGAGGCGTGCTTATAACGCTGATAGTCCTCAAGCATCGTGATCAGTTTGCCGCGCGGGTCGGGGCCTTCGCCCTCTTCACCCGGCTCAGCTTTAGACGGCAGCAGCATTTTGACCTTTATCTGCATCAGGGTGGATGCCATTACCAGGAATTCACCTGCAACTTCCAGGTTCAGACTCTTCATTACATCCAGATAGCCAAGATATTCCTGCGTGATCTGCGAGATCGGGATATCGTAGATATCCAGATTATTCTTACGGATAAGGTACATCAAAAGGTCTATCGGACCCTCAAACACGTCCAGATGCACGTCTAAATCGTTCATATCATTCCCACTGTTTTATTAGCCTCGGTCATGACGGCGGCGGCTACCGCCCGCGCCCTGGCGTTGCCGGCTTCAAGTATCCTATCAAGCGCGGCCGGGGCAGTGTCACAGTTTTTACTGCGCGCGCGGAATTCTTCCATGGCTTTGTTCATCAGTTCGAAAAGCTGCTTCTTGCAGGCGCCGCAGCCTGTCGCACCCGTGCGGCACGCCTCTTCCTGCTTCGCCCAGTCAGGATTATAGATGCGGTGAAAGGCGCAAACCACGCAGCCTTCCGGATGCCCTTTATCGTCCACTTTGATCTTCAGGGGATCGGTATACATTTTCTTTATCTTGGCCTCGAGGCTTTTGGGCTCCTCGGCCAACTCTATGGTGTTGCCGTACGATTTGGACATTTTGCGTCCGTCTATGCCGGGCACGGACGGGGTGGCGGTCAAAAGCGCGTCAGGCTCCCTGAAAACCGGCGAACCAAACGCGTGGCCAAAGCGGCGCGCGATCTCGCGGGTAAGCTCCAGATGCGGCAGTTGATCTTTGCCGATAGGTACAAAATCGGCTTTATACAAAAGAATGTCGGCAGCCTGAAGTATCGGATAACCCAGGAAACCGTAAGTGGAAAGGTCGGAATGAATA
Source organism: uncultured Elusimicrobia bacterium (assembly GCA_903867985.1). GTDB lineage: Bacteria > Elusimicrobiota > Elusimicrobia > Elusimicrobiales > UBA9959 > YA12-FULL-51-18. The sequence continues at coordinate 7,231 of CAIPTO010000033.1, forward strand.
GCCAGGTCTTCGCCCTCGCCGGCATGGGCTTCCAGAAGCTTCTTCGCGGCGCCGTCGATGGACTTCATCTTGTCTTCCTGGCCCTTATATTTCTGCTTATGAAGTTCAAGCAGCTGCTCCTTAAAAGTGGGGTTGCGCAAAAGCCAGCTTACAGGGGTTATCATACCCAGCAGGAGATACAGCTCGGCGTGTTCTTTAATGTCGGACTGGCGGAAAATGACGCATTTGTCCGGATCCAGGCCGGCGGCCAGCCAATCCTGAACCATCAGGCGCGTGTTTTCCGGAATACTGTCGGCCTTGTCGTGGCCGGTAGTCAGGGCGTGCCAATCGGCGATAAAAAAATAGCACTGGTATTTTTCCTGCAGATCCACCCAGTTCTTCAACGCCCCCCAGTAATTGCCGAGATGCAGGCGGCCTGTAGGGCGCATTCCCGAAACCACTATTTTTTTGTTGTCCATAGTCATAGACGCGATTTAGGATCTTCCGGTCCTTAAATCACAATTACAATACCGAGTTTGTCCAGAAAAAAAAGACTGACTCCCAGGAACGGTCTTATAAGGCCCTGTATGGCGCCGGTTACGACCAGGCCCAGCACGATATACATGCCGTAGGGGAGGTGCTTTTCGTATATGTCCAGCCATTTATCCGGCAGAAAACCCAGAGCTATCTGGCTGCCGTCCAGCGGGTAGACCGGGATGAGGTTGAACATGGCCAGCAGCAGATTTATGATGATTCCCCAACTGCATAATTTTAAAAGCGTCAGGGTCAGGTCGCCGCCCATAAAACCCAGGGCGAACACCTTATAGGTGAGAAGCGCCAAAATAGCCAGGAAAATATTAGAGGCGGGACCGCTCATAGCGACCAGCGCCATGTCGCGCCGAGGGCGGGGCATACGCATAGGGTTTATCGGCACGGGCTTAGCCCAGCCGATTACCGGGAAGTGGGACATAACACAAATGGCCGGGATCAAAACAGACCCGATAGGATCTATATGGGGCAGGGGATTTAAAGTGAGGCGGCCCGATAGATGGGCTGTATCGTCACCTTTCCTGTAAGCGGTCGCGCCATGCGCGAACTCATGGAAAATGATGGAAAAAAGCAGCACGGGGAATTGTATAAGCCATTCCATTAGACAGTAATTATATTAATATACTCTTGATATGAGCAACAGTTAGAATTATCCGATGGATGAGCCTGAAATATTCCGCGCTGGCGGAACGGGCTAAAAAAAACTTTATTTTAGTATAATCTTATTTCACCGTGATCGCACTCGCTCCCGCATACACTATCCCGCGCCGGTCAGTGGTTTCGAAACTGATATTCACCGCCGGCAACGAGAATTGAGAGATGGACAAATTATGACGGCTGATAAAGACATTAAGATAGCCTGGTTCAACTTCCTCAAGGCCTTCACCCGGGGCCTGGCTCAGATCAATCTGTATAAACCGGACCACGCCCAGATCACGCAGGTTCTAAAAGAGGCCCACGCCCTGCTCGGGCCCATCATAGCCGACTCCCCCGACAACAAATTCACTCTGGCCCTGGACAACAACAACCTCATAGTCAACGGCTTTCCGCTTTTAACGGCCTCCAAACTTCCCGCTTCTCTCAAGAATATGTTCGCCCACGCGCGTACGTCCAGCATCTCGTTCCTGCCGGGAGTGTCTCAGAACGATATCCTCCTGCTCTGCCAAATGCAGGCGTTAGATGGTGACAGCCGCGGGTATCTGAAACAGAATAATATCGACAAGATAACCCTCGGCCGATCCATCTTCGTTATGGCGGATAAACCGGACGCCCTGACCGGGCGCGTCCAGGCTCCTGAAGACGCCGGGGCCGGAGAATGTAACGGCGCAACCGCGGAAAAGACTGCCGAAACCATCGCCCCACAGAATTTCGAAACCGCGATAGATACGATCGTAGGCAAGACGACACGGGACTCCGCCGAACAAAAACGCATCCTGGAAATAGTGATGAAGAAATTCCAGGCGGAACTGGACGCACAGATCAACAAAGCTCTGCTGGTGGTGCGCCAGGAAAAGAAAAAAATGGAGAGCGATATAGCGCGCACCGAAGCGGTTATCTCCAATATTGCCGAGGGCGTGGTGGTGGTGGACAAGGACGGCAAAATATTAATGATGAACCCGCAGGCTGAGGTCATCTCAGGCAAGTGTTTAAGCGACCTCTCCGGCCAAAAGATATTCGATATAGCGAACCTTGAGAACCAACTGGTTTCATTAGCCTGGGAGATCCGGAGCGGCGTGGACAAAAAGGACGGATCATCGGGTGACGGACGCCTAAAGCCCGGCTTCAGCGAAGCGATAAAAAAATCTACGGCCATCATACAGGACGAGGACGGCAAGATCGTGGGCTCTCTTTCCATTCCCACCGATAAGACCAAATTCCTGGAAATAGAAAAACTTCAGCAGGATTTTATGGCGAACATGACGCATGAACTCCGCTCCCCTCTGACCTCAATAAAAGCGGCTCTTGAGCTCCTGGCGAAGGGCATCAAGTCCGACGATCCGGGGAAGAGCATGATCAACACCGCCATAAGGAACTCCGAGCGCCTTAACGCCATCATCACCGATATACTGGATTTCTCAAAACTTCAGTCAGGCAAGATGGTTTTCCACCCGGAGAACGCGCCGTCGGACGAGATCGCAAGGGAAGCGGCCGACTCTATGAAAGCATGGTCCGCGTCCAAAAGCCTGGCGCTGACCGTGAACATAGAACCCGGAGTGCCTCATGTGTACGCGGACAAGCGCCGCGCCGTGCAGATACTTATCAACATCATTTCTAACGCCATTAAATTCACGCCGAAGGGAGGCGCCATAGAGCTAAGCGCAGATAAAGGCCGGGGGGATCAATCCGGCTTCGTATTCTTCTCGGTAAAAGATAACGGCTGCGGCATAAAGAAAGAAGACCAGTCCAAAATTTTTGAAAAATTCGTGCAGGCGTCCGCCGGAGAAAAAACAGCCGGTACCGGCCTGGGCCTGACCATAACCAAAGCCATGGTGGTCATGCAGGGCGGCCGGATAACAGTGGAAAGCGATCAGGGCCGCGGCTCGACCTTCCGGGTAGCCCTACCCGTTTACAACGGTCAGCTGGAAACGCCCGTCTTCGAGCCGCTTCCCATAGTGAACAAAAAAACTTCCTGGTGGGAAAAGCTCCTCGGCATATAAAACCGCCGCGCAGGCATTGTTATCCCAGCCATATAAGTTATAAAATATACATTAGCGCCCATATCTCAACGGATAGGGTGGACTATACGGCAGTCTTGCGGGGCCCGTGGACACAATTTAGCGTTACTGCGTGACAAAAAGCGCAAGTCACATACAAAGACAATTTTGCGCGCCCATATCTCAACGGATAGAGTCCTAGCCTGCGAAACCATCAAATCCCCAATGAAAATTCGGCTTCCCCTATGGGAAACCCTGTTGCAGTATGACCGGATATGACCGTTTTGGACACCCGATGGACACCTATATGGACACCAACAGAATCGTGTCTTCTTGCCCTAAAATATAGAAGCTTGCGGTTACAATTTCCCGCTGGACACTTCCCATTGTCCACCCTTATCGGGGCCGACACGGCGGATGAGACCGGAGTCCCTTAATTGTTTTAAATTCCATTCCACACCTTTCGAAGTTATGCTTAATTCTTTTGCCAGCTCATTAGTGGTAATGTGTGGGTGTGCCGCAATAAGAACCAATATTTTCTCCCTAGTTTTCTCCCTAGTTTTCTCCCTAGTTTTCTCCACAGTTTCCTTCTTACCTAATCCTCCGGAGCGTTTAAGCGAATATTCCGGATTCCTGTAAAAAACAGCGTGGAAGAAAGTATCGGAGGTGAATTCCGGCTCTTTCAGCTCCGCTTCGTGCATAAGGTCTTTCATGCGTTTGATGCCGGTGCCCATGCGCTCGACCTTACCCATGCGGTGGAAGAGATCCGCGATCACCGGATTGCGTCTTACCGATTCTTTGCCGAAATTGCGCGTTGTAACTCCCGGCAGTAGCCCGCCGGGGTTAGAAATGTCCACCCTGTCGTCAAAAATATTCACATAAATGCTTGTGCCGCGCATACTGTAATCGCGGTGGACGAGGGCGTTAATAAGCGCCTCCCGCAGAGCGTCAAGCGGTATTTCATATATTTCACGTCGGTCAATGTATATCTCGCTTCTGACATTAAGCTGCTTTTTAAGAAAATCCATGGCCGCGTTGAACTGGGACAGCAAATCTGTTCTGGCGTCCTTGCGGTCGTAAATATGCACCTTTTCCACGCCTTTGAACGCCGCCATTATAGTTTCGCTATGCGGAATAAACCTGTTTATATCCCCAGCGAACATAAGAGCGCCGGCGTTATTAATTGTATTGCCCTCGCAAATGCCCAGGCTTGAAAGGAAAGATGGTAAATTCGCGCCGGTTACTTTTAGCGAGGCCCCCGCTTCTTTTAGGAAAGCCCGGACTTTACCAAGCTGGACATCCTCAAATGAAAACCCTTTGCAGGGCAGGCTTTCAAAAGACATGTCGGCGGCGGCCCTGAATATAAGCCGGACTTCTTTTTGCGTCATCTTCTGGGTCATGCCGTCCAGCCTGCGGAAATAGCCGGAAGAGCAACTGTATGGTTTTTCAAGGCCTTCTGGAACCTCTATAGCCACGACATCGCCTGTCTGCGATATTTTTGTAATTGAGATATGCGGGTCGCAGTTACGGGCGAGAGAGGAGATTTCAGCTTTCATCTGATTGCTCAGTTTTTCGCCGGTCATTTTCCCGTCGTCGCTTACCCCAAGCAGAATATAGCCGCCACGGGAATTTGCCAGGGCCACGATATCCCGGTCAATCTTGGAGGTATATTTCTCCTTAAATTCCACCGTAAGCCCTTCGCCTTCCGCTATTATGAGTTTTAAATCTTCGCTATTCATATATTACTCCCCACAATGACTACTGAATAAAACGATAGCCTTTCCGAAAATGACTGACCATGTAATTATATAAAAACTTAATCGGAACCCACGGAGACGCCAAGACTTAATGCGTACCCCGAATCTATCTACTTGCCAAATACATGGGGTTTCTGAACGGCACCAGTACTGGGGAATATTGGATAACTGATTATCACTACGCCATTTTTACCAACAACAACTGGGTATATTGTTGTACCCGGTGTTAGAGAGACGGTTGTTTCCACTACTTCCCCGCCGCCGCCACCCTCAAGCGGACCTTGTCCTCCCTTCCCACCCTTCGCTCGAATGCCAGCAAATGATGAGTCTTCCCCATCCTCACCAGTCCTACTGCCAGTGAACTTCTCAAGTTTGTCGTCGGTCACATTTATAAAAATAAAATCTATGCCATTCTCTACTAACACAACCCGAAAAGACTCTTTTTTCTTGAGCAACTGATTATTGACCCAATCTATCGGAGGCATCTCAACCCCTTGCATTGCAATCAATTTTACTTCGGGATTCTCCTTGGAATATTTTACGCTAAGGGCACTAAGAACACTTATACGTCGATTATATTCTCGTGAATTGGGGGCATCACTACCAGCACCATAATTTTCATTTCCTGTTAAGCCAAACCTTTGCAATGTTTTCAAAGGAAGCTTTCTCAAAGAACTGGCTGCCCCTTTTCCACCTCTACCATCCGCTCGGACACCTCCGCCGCCATCTCCCCCAATTACCGTTGAACCTTGTCCCAAGGCCTTTACATTTCCTCCATCACCACCGTTCCCACCACCATATCCCCCGCCGGGACCACCATTTCCACCAATAGCAATGCCCCCACCAATAGCCTTTGCATCTCCACCTTTACCACCAATAGTGAAAATTGCATTTTGCCCCTGCATTATTTGCGCATTGGTAGATGAGTTTATACTTGCACTCTGTCCTGATAACTTATTTCTAGAAACGTACCATGTAATGACAAGTCCTATAATCGCGACCGCCACGCTTGCCAACTGTATTTTGTGCGCCATTGTAAGCTTCGATTTAACCATATGTTTGGGAAAGGTTTTATTTTTTAATATCTTTACCATCTTATTGGGCCTACTCTCACGTTCTTTAATTTTTTACGATTTCTATTTCTTCCGGGATTAGGTTGTAGAGTTTATAGTCAGGATTGCTATTCCGATATTATGCATCCACGTTAAGACATCTGTCATAAATCCGACCTCTTCGCCCTTTTCGTTAAAATCAACTCACCATCCGGCATAAATGACAGGAACATACTCTTAAATAACTTCCCATGGTTCGGCACCAGCAGGTGCACAAGCTCGTGGACAATAACCGCCTCCTGGAACTTGCGAGGCTTGGCGAACAGGGCGGTGTTAACGGTTATCTGCCCGGAGGTTGAGCAGGAGGCCCACTTTCTTGTCATCTTCTGAAAGCGTATCCGGGAAGGTTCGGCATGAATCTTTTTAGCCCAAGCCGCAACCAACCGCTGGAATTTCACTTCCGCTCCGGCGGGTTTTACGATGGCTCGTTTTACTGTCATACAGGTCGCCATTACGCCTTCCGCATCTCAAGTATATTTCTGACTATCTGCACCATCTTCTCTTTGCCGGCGGCCGGGAGAAGTATTTTGTAGAGTTCAGCCTTCAACTGACGCATTTCAGCGGCATTATCTCTATAATGCGGATACTTCTGAACAAGCGCGTCAATTTCTGCCGCCAGCTTTTCCGATTCCGCAATATTTTCGTTCTTTAAAACCCAGTAGGCGGTAAAGGTGTTTTCATTAAAGTTTTTTTCCTTCCGCTCTTTCTGGGCATTTTGGTACTTCCTGTATAGTTCTTCTATCTCTTTTATCGCCGCCTCAGTGGTGAGCTGGCGGTTTTCATAGCCTTCCAGGATAGCTTCAGCTCTTTCTTTTATGGAGATAAGGTGCGGCTGGCCGGCAGTGTCCAGAATGCGGATTATTTGTATGACAAGGTTTATAACTTTAGCCTTGCCGGTATTGGCGGATTTTATGGCGGTAATTATTTCTTCATTTAGCTTTATAGTGCTGGTCGGGGCATCCAGGTATGCCCCAACTTTTTCGCGCACAAGGCTTTCTGTTTTGCGCATAAAGTCAGGGGCAACTATGGGCCTTGGGCTGAAAAATTTGCGTATTATGCCGTACATGGCCGCCAGCTTGAGATAATCGTCTATGTATTTACGCAGGAATATATCCGGTGAGATTATCTCGTAAAGCATTTCCAGTTCTTTGTAGAAATCAAAGAAGGCCTTGCGATCTTCTTTGTCGGCCATGGCTTCTATCGCGCGTTCAATGGCTTTATCGTCAATGCCGCCCTTGCAGAGCGCCAGGTATTTGGGGGCGACATCGGTCATTAAAGCGGCAAAACGCCCTTTAAGCACCTCAATATTTTTTATAACAGCGCTTACGATATCAGAGTCAAAAGATAGAGCGCGTTCAAGTCTCTCAAATATGCCGACAAAATCCAGCACAAACCCGCAGGGTTTGGCCTTGCCGGAACTGTCCTCATAGGGGCGGTTCACCCTGGCTATAGCCTGTAAAAGGGCGTGGTCGCGCATTGGTTTGTCGAGATACATGCAATAAAGCAGCGGCGCGTCATAGCCGGTGAGCAGCTTGTCGGTAACTATCAGAATTTTAGGCATCATATCCGGCTTGAGAAAGGTCTTGCGCACTTTTTTCTCTTCCACCTCGGATATATAGAATTCTTTTTTTAATTCATCATCGTTATGCCCCTTGGTGTGTAGACAACGCGGGAATACTCAGGCGGCAAGTGTTTGTCCAGGGCTTTCTTGTACAACGCGCAGGCCTCTCGGTCCACCGCCACAAGGAAAGCTTTATAACCAAGCGGCTCAACGTTGTTGGTGAAGTGCTCCGCCACATATTTGGCCACCTTTTCAACCCGGTCATGGCCTTTAAGGAAGTTTCGCAGGTTTACAGCACGCTCCAGTATTTTATTGAGTTCCTCAATGTCGCTAATACCTTCGGCTTCAGCAAGGGCGAAGAATTCTTTTTCAAGCTGGTCCTGCGGTACACGTATTTCGTTAGGGGCAAGCGCATAATGCAGCGGGCGGGTGGTGCCGTCCTCAATGGATTCCGCTATGGAATATTTATCCAGATAGCCCTTGTCGTCCTCTTTACCGAAGATCTTGAATGTCCCTTTGCCATAAGCGGTTTTATCAATGGGCGTGCCAGTAAACCCTATAAACGTGGCGTTGGGCAGGGCAGCCACCAGATAATTACCCAAGTCGCCGCCGGTGCTACGGTGGGCTTCGTCTATAAGCACGAAAACATCCTTTCTGTCGGACAGGCATTCATCAGCGTGGTCAAATTTGTGAATCATGGAAACAATAAGGCCGCGATAGCCGCTTTTTAAAAGCGCGCGCAGCTCTTTTTTATTCTCCACCGGTTTATGAGAGTCCTCTCCCAGCATGTTCACAAGCCAGCCGGAGAGCTGGCCTTCAAGCTCGTTGCGGTCCACCAGCATTAGAACGGTGGGTTTGGCGGGCAGGCGCAGGATAAGTTCCGCGGACTTTATCATGGTAAACGTTTTACCCGAGCCCTGCGTATGCCATACAAGGCCGGTCTTTTTTAGCGGGTCCAGGGCGCGAGCCACTATCTTTTCCACAGCGCGACTTTGGTGCTGGCGCAGTATGGCTTTTTTAAGTTCATCGTCTTTGGTGAAGAAGATAATCCAATCCCCGAGGAGTTTTAAAAAGCGCTCCCGCCCGAAGAATGTTTTCACCTTTTTTTCAAAATTACCGGGTTCCTCGTCTTTCCAGTTAAAAATGCTCTTGCGGTCGAAGTTCCAGGTGGCCGCGTAATAAAAATCCAGTATGTGGGTGATGTCAAAAATCTGCGGAGTGGTTATGAGTTCCGGGGTTTCTTTATGGTAGCGATGCACCTGCACGAGGGCTTCTTCAATGTCTTTTTTAGCGCTTTTAGCCTCAACAATGGCAACAGGTATCCCGTTGACCATAAACATCACATCGGCGCGATTGCGGTTTTTACCATTAGTATAGGACCATTCATCCGACACGTTGAAAACATTGTTGCCGGGGTTTGCGTAATCCACCAGAGTAACGTTCCGCTCCTGTTTTTCGCTCTCCACATAGACGGAATTCTTGCCGCGCAGCCACTTAAGTATTTCACAGTTTCCCTGAATATTGTTGCGGACACTTTCTATCCTACCGATTATGGCATCCACATTCGCAATAGTTACGATGCCGGGGTTCAGGTCGATCAGCTTGCGGCGGAGAATCTCATACAAGAAAAGGCCGCTCTCGCCCTGCCGCAGCGTCAGGGCTTCGTCCTGGGACAGGTAAACCCAGCCGATGTCCACGGCATATTTCACCAAAGGATTCTGCACAGTCGCTTTTTCGTTATCAAGGTTTGCCATAAGCATTGTTTTTAAACTCCTACCGACCGTCACCACCAATTTTGCGGCACTTTTAAGAAGGTCTCCTATTGGCGCAGCATCGTTTATACTTTTGTCCACTACCACATGGGCATGAATCATTCCTTCCTGGCTTTCGGCCAAATGTTTTGTATTGTCCCTTGCCAATCAACATAGATGACATTTCTTCCAAATCCACATCATGCTTCCAAGGTGTATTATTGAACGTAATCGCATCAATTAGCTCATGGCTATCCTTTAGACTGCCAAAACCGATCCACACATCACCGCGGCTTTTGTATTTACGCAATTGGCAAAAAGGCATGAGGACTTGCCGTAATTGTTGATAGCTGGTTGATTCAAATGATATATAGGTGAATCCAAGTCGTGAGCTATACAGGTCGTCTGGTGGCATGGAGAAGTCGTGCCTCCTACCATCAGAAACCGTTTTTTGTTTAGCAAATTTTATCGCATCAATTAGCGTGTGGCTCGCATCTTCTGATAAATCTAAAAGGTGAAATATAACGTCAGTGATTTTGGGCTCCTCTAACGTTTTCAATCGATTGCATAACTGGTCGAATTCCGGTCTTGCCCGCTTTTGCTTTATAGAATCTCCCTCGTCCGAAACAGGAATCCCAGATTTGATTGGGTAATAGTTCCGCTCAATCAATTGCCCATAAGAGTCATCTACCACTTCCATGTTTTTGCCGGGCACTTTCCACAGCTTGCGCATTAGGTGATGTCCGAGAAAAATGCTTTCTTCATTAGCTATGTAGTAGTCCATTAGAGCTATGCGTTGCCGTATGTAATATAGAAAGTCATATGGATCCGACAGATAGTGACACAGCAATTCCAGGTCAAAGATATTAATTGCAATAGGGAATGGATTGGCGTGGTCGCGGGTCAACAAGATGCGGGCTTGGTGTGCCAAAGAAGGATATTCTTCTGCCGTAACTACTGCTATATACACATCGTCAATCTTTTCCGATAGCACTATCTCGTTTCCTGCTTCATCAACATAAATGGCATCTTTAGCAAGAATTCTTTTGCGCGCTAATACCCCTTGATCGTATGCGTCTTGTATTGCACCCTTAAAATCCTTTCCTAGTGCCTCATCGTTACCTTTTTGTGCCAAGAGGGTCAGTTTTTTTGACTTTATCTGAACACATAAAGCCTTGCTTCCAAGAATACAGAGCACGTCTATGTCTGTGGCATCATCCCCTTGTTTTGTTTTGATTTTAACAGACTTAAAAGTCCTTTTTGCTCCGAACACTTTTGACAGCATCTTGTGGCATATTTCTTCACCTACCCGGCCTCGATGTTCACCCGCTGTATCACGATATGCAGTATCGGTTGTCATCCAATAGAACGGACTTTCGTAAATAGCTTCATAAAGTAAAAATGTTATTGGCACAAAATATCGTCCACCCCCAAGATTTAGCAGAGGGTGAGATGTTATGAGATTATAATCACCAATGGTGGCAAATTCAGAATTAAGTCCTTTTTGGGGAAGCAAGGAGAAGTTTTCAAAAAAAGCATCGTTTTCTTTATTCTGTTCAAAATCTTTCCGTTCTATTACAAACAAATCAATTAAGCGGGCATAGAAGGAATTCCAAAGTTCCTCCCTAAGGGTAGGGGAAGGGACGGCCCCACCAGTATGTATGTCTTTGACGAAGAGCTCTACATACTGATAAAGCTCCAGCACGGGCAAAATCTCGTTCAATTTTTCTTCCCAGTCAGGGCTGGGGGGATTCTTCTTCACTTTTTCAATAATTTCGGGAAGCCGTGGACTGCGCCCTTCTGTCTGAACAGTATCTCTGCAAGTTTAGTATGGCTTGACAGGTTCTTCATTCACCCTCAAATTGCCGCTCAAACTCATCAGGGGGCATATAGCCCAGTGATGA
>CAIPTO010000034.1 GCA_903867985.1 uncultured Elusimicrobia bacterium
AGCCATCATGACATTTCTAAAAAACTTAAACCATGACATTTTAACTTGCTTGCAACACACCCCTGATGGACTGCTAATAATAAAAAAACCAAAGGGATGTAATTTATTTAAGAAGAAAGTTAATGCCGGCGTCCAGAATTCTGTCTGGCAAAAGCCAATTCATAAAGAGGATAAGCCTGGCCTGAAAAGGAACGGCGTATCTGGCGGCCGGCCGGCTTGAGCGCAGCGCCTTAAGGATGGTCGCGGCCACCACTTCCGGCCCCGGCGCTCCCGCCCTGTAGCCGGCCCTGAATTTACCGTGCAGCTTTTCGGTCAGGGCCGCGTACGGGCCATTTCCGGAGTATTTCGAGAGATTTGCCAAAGCCACAATGTCCCATTCGGTCTTTATCGCCCCCGGCTCTATCAGAATTGCTTTAATACCGAAGCGGCGCACCTCGGCGCGCAGCGCGTAGGAGTAGGCCTCAAGGGCGTACTTACTGGCGTGATACCAGCCGCCCAGAGGCATCGTGATCTTGCCGGCGATGGATGAAATATTCACTATTTTCCCGGAGCCCTGCCGGCGCATTATCGGGAGGGCCAGTTGCGTGAGCCGGGCCAGTCCGAACAGGTTGACATCGAACTGCCGCCGGGCCTCGGACATGGGAATATCTTCAATAGCTCCGTGCGCGCCGTAGCCGGCGTTATTTATGAGTATATCCAGCCGTCCTTCCGCATCGATGACAGTGCCGATAGCGCTTTGCAGGGAGGCCTCGTCTGTAACGTCAAGCGGCATGATCCTGGCGCCCAGATACTCAAGCTCCTTAAGATTCTCCACGCGCCGCGCGCCGGCATAAACCTTATAACCATTAGCGAGCAGCAGTTTAGCCGTAGCCTTTCCGATCCCCGAAGAAGCTCCCGTAATTAAAACGACATTATTCATAATTTCCTTTATATTTTAAACAAGAAACAGCGGGGAATTATATTGAAGCGATATCAAGTGCGTAAGCTTAATAAAGGGGACCCGGGCGTTACGTTTTCTGACGGCGCCTACTGCGTGAGGAAAAGATCTTTTGTCACAGTGTAGCGGTCTTCCAGCCAGTCTATAACTTCCCGCGCCGCTTTAGCCGTCTGGCCTTCGCGCGAATCAAGATAGGGACTGTATGCCTCTTTTAGCGCGGCGCGTTCCTCCGTGGGAAGGAGGTCCAGGCCGCGGTCCATAAAATCGGACAGGTTTTTCTCAAGCTGGCGCGCCAGTTCCACGCAGGTCACGGTTTGGGCCGACTCAAGGAACGCCTCAGCGGGGTTATACGCTTCGCCCCGCTCATAGCTGGCTTTCAGGGTCAGGAGCGAGATCCTGGACAATGTCGGCTGGTTCATCGGGTTCACAGCGTGGCCGGATAACCAGGGCCCGATGCCGGCGGGGCGGCCGGTCATCGGCCGCAGATGCAGGAACTTGCACATACGGGGCCCGTCGTTAACCGGATAATTATCCCAGAGAAAAGGCTTACGGCCCAGCAGGTCCGCCGTCGCGCGGAGATGCTCGGCGCTGTAACTTTTAGAGCAGACTAATTCGCCGGTCCAGAAAAGACGCACCTTAGGGTCAAGTTCCCTGCCGAGCGTTTCCAGATACCCTTCCGGCTTTTTGCCGAAAAGCTTTTCAAGCACTGGATCAAGCGAATAGTAAGTGGGGCAGAAAATAAGCTGTTTCGCGGCAGAGCGGGCGGCGACCCAGTTGACTATCTCTATCTGACGCGCGGCCAGTTCCGGGGAGTCCCCCTTCATGTCGTCCATCAGCAGGCCGAATTTATCCACGCCGATGCGGTTGAAGACGTCTATGCGGTACTGAAGCAGGCTTTTGACCTCGTCGTTAAAAGGCGAAAGATATATCTCGTAAGGACTGAAACCGACTCCGAACTCTATACCGGAGGCGCGGCATCGCGCGGAGAGGCTGGCAAGATTCTTTTCCAGATCTTCGGGGAAAGGCTCGCGCCATTTTTTGCGCATAAAGCCGTCGGCTTTGGGCGCGTAGATATAAAAAGAAAAGCCGTGTCGCTTGAGAAAAGCGGCGCAATCCGCCCGCTCCTCCCAGCTCCACGGCTCGCCGTAAAATCCCTCAATGACGCCTAAATCCGCCATACAAATCCCCCACGTTCACTCGCGAACAACTTTAACTCCGTCGTAGTCCAGCCAGTCAAGCGAGAGCGGACTCACTATTGCGCCGGCGGGAATATTCACCGACTTCTGGCCGGGCTTGACCATGCGCTTCATCTCCCAATCGTTTATAAATACGCGCTTAGGTAAAGGTTTAGATGCTCTGGAAAGAATCCGGCCGCGGGGCTCCGCGCCCGCGCCGGCGGAGGCGCGCGCCAGGTACGCGGAAATAATATCGGCTATATCGCCCTTTGTAAGCATGGTAAATTTTAGATACAACTATCGCCATAAGCGGCTGAAACAGCCGCGCCATATGCCGTAAGCCATCTGCAGAAACCACTGCTGTATGCTATCTGCCGTAAGTTTGAAAGGAGTTAACTATTTTCTGCGTATTGCCTATGGCTTCCAAGCTTATGGCAGCTTAAATCATAGCGCTTAGCGCTATGATTTAAGCTTTTACAGAGATCTTGGCGATATATTTATCCAGGTCGTCGTGGGGCCTGGGAATTACATGCATCCCGACAAGCTCGCCGACTTTCTGAGCCGCTGCCGCACCGGCTTCCACTGCCGCGCGCACGGCGCCTACTTCACCCACGCATAATGTGGTCACATATCCGGAGCCGATCTTCTCGTAGCCGATGAGCCGGACATTAGCCGCTTTAGCCATGGCGTCCGAAGATTCTATCATGCCGATAAACCCCTTGGTCTCTATCATTCCCAACGCTTCTTTCGGTTCTGACATATATTCTCCTTAATGAAAGGGTTCAGGGGTTAGGGGCCAGGGTTTAGGGAAGGAGTTCCTTACCCTGCACCCTGTACCCTGCACCCTGTACCCTATTTTTAATACTGTCCTTTCACGGCCTGTCCGCCGGAAACTATGGCGATGCTGGCGCTTGTGCCCAACCGCGTGGCGCCGGCCTTTATAAGATCCTGTGCCGCCTTCGCGTCCTTTATTCCGCCTGACGCTTTAACGCCCATATCGGGGCCCACAACTTCGCGCATGAGAGCCACATCATCAACGGTCGCGCCGCCGGAGCCAAAGCCCGTAGACGTTTTGACGAAATCGGCGCCGGCCTGCTTTGCCATTTTGCAGGCGCGGATCTTTTCATCCCTGGTAAGATAGGACGTCTCAATAATAACTTTCAGCACCCGGCCACGGGTAGCCTCGCGCACGGCCTTTATATCCTCAAGCACCATATGATCGTTGCCTGATTTTAAGGCGCCGATATTGATAACCATATCTATCTCTTCCGCCCCGTTGGCTATGGCGTCTCTGGCCTCTATCGCTTTGACTGTCGGGGTCGTGGAGCCTAACGGAAAACCGATAACCGTGCAGACCTTTACGCAACTCCCTTTAAGCAGGCGCGCGGACATGGCCACATAGCCCGGGTTCACGCAGACCGAGGCAAAGCGGTATTTGCGGGCCTCCTCGCAAAGCTTGCCCACTTCTTCCTGGGTGGCGTTAGCCTTCAAAAGAGTATGGTCTATCATCCCGGCTATGGAATTGCTCGACTGGTCCGGATTGCAAAAGCTGACGCGCTCCACCCCCATCTCTTTTACCTGCTGGGCCGTATAGCTTTTAAGCGGATTGCAGTTTTGGCAGGTGGAACTGCAAGTATTTTCTTCCAGCCGGCAATCACCGGAGGCGGAACACTTTTTAGGGGTCTGAGGAGCCTGCGCGGAGGGCGCGTTTACCAAGGGGCGCTGGAACACCTTACCGGCGGTGCCGATGGAAACGGAGTCGCCCGGCATAGAATATTTATAGGGCGCAGTGCCCAGCCCGGTTCCCCTCAAAATGTTGGCTACTTCCTCGGCTATTCTTTTTATCTCATCGTCACGCATATTTTTTAACCTCGCTTTTGGAGCTTACCTGGTCCACTATGCCGCAAATAACGGTCCGCACCGGCGACTTGGGATTGCCCAGTATCTTCCTTGCTGAACCGCCTTCATCCACTACCAGAACAACGTCACCCGGACCGGCGCCTACATTTCCGTCCACGGCGAGAGCGGTGTCGCCTGAAAATTTATCGGGGGCATACGGGTCAATAGCTTTCACCAGCAGGAGCTTGTAATTATTCAGCTCCTTATGTTTTCTGGTAGCCCACACATTGCCCACTACTTTAGCGATGAACATAAATTTTGGTACTGCTATTGCCATTTGCGATTGGCCGTTTGCCATTCGCAGAGTAAAACGCTATTTGCTTTATGCCATTAGCTATAAGCTCTATAAGGAAACTCTTTTACGGTTTCTGCGTATGGCTAATAGCCTATGGCAAACGGCAATCGTTATTATGCTTACGGCCTATAACTAATTACGTACGGCCCGCTACAGGCGGACAGATTTTCCGTCTATTATTCCGACTATCGCCGCGTCAACCGGAGGCAGGTTGGACTTCACGGAAGTTTCTCCTTCCCAGCCTTCAAAAGCCATTATGGCTTCCCTTGATGCGACAAAAAAAACCGTCTCGCCTGACCCGGCACCGACCGTATCCGCGGCCACCAGCGGTTCTCCGACCGGATTATCGGTATCCCAATCCAGAGGCTGTATTAAAAGCATGGTTTTAGCGTCCATTCCGCAGCACTGCCTGGAACAGAATACCCTGCCTATAACTTTCGCCTGTTTCATAAATTAAATCGTAGATACCGCCATTCATCGTAAAACGTAAATCGTAAGTCGTAAATAGCCAGAGCAGGTTAAATCGCCCCAACTCTTTCCGCTTTACGTTTCCCGCTTTACGACTAAAGGCCGCCGTCTAACAACATCTCTGCTCTATCGCCGTTATCTTATCCAGGCGCTTCTGATACTTCCCGCCTTCAAAAGGCGTATTCAGCCATACCTTTATCATTTCCTGCAGGGCAAGTTCGCCATGGGTCTTTCCGCCGAGACAGAGAACGTTGCAGTCCTCGTGGGCCGCGGCGAAGCGCGCCGAGATAATATCATACGCGCCCACCGCGCGTATACCGGGAATTTTATTGGCGGCCAGAGGCATAGCGCCGTTAAAACCGTCTATCAGCACGCCCTTTTCAAATTCTTTTTTGCGCACCGCGTCGCCCACAAGCATGGCGATATCAGGGAAATCCACCGGTTCTACGGAGTAGCAGCCGAAATCCGTTACATCATAGCCCAGCCCCTGGATGAATTTCTTCATCTTTTCCTTGGCTTCAAAACCGGCGTGATCGGAACCTATAACTATTCGCATAAATCCTCCGTATAAAAAAAGGATTAAACAGTGGGTGTTAAGCTCAATCCCTACTGCTCACCTATATGATCTTCGCAACGCTTGCGTGCGCGTTGGGGATGACTATCCGGGCTACGACGGCGGCTTCGCCTATGGCCTTTACCCCTGCGGAGACCGCGGTCCTGACCGCTCCGACGTCCCCGGTCACGGTAAAATAACCTTTGCCGCCGATACCTTTGCCGGTGTTAACTTCGGACACTTGCACAAAAGCCGCTTTTGCCGCGGCGTCGGCCGCGAACACGGCCGGCAGCGCCTCTTTGGTCTCCACTATGCCGACAGCTTCAACCTTGTCCGCTTTTATCTTCTTGTTGAGGGCCATTATCACGCCGGAATGGACGTTGCGGATTATATGGCTGGCCACCAGGGTATCCCCGGCGATCTCGACGCCTTTAGCCATGGACGATTCAACCTCGCCCACGGGGCCGGAGATTATTATTATATATTTGCCCTTGGAAATCGTCATAGCCGTTTCCGGTTCAACACCCGCTGCCTTGCACATGGCGTCCAGCGTCTCCACGCCCCTGGCGATCGAAGCGGTCTCAAGTAATCCGATGGCTGTATTTGCCTGCATGTAAATTCTCCTTTTTCTATCGTAAAGCGTAAAACGTGAAGCGTGAAGAGCAACAACACGAAACAGCTGACATTCATTAAAAGAACAAAACAATCTACAACTTTTACGCTCGGCCTCTCACTCTTTCCTCTTTACGCTTTACTCTTTCCGTTTTACGATTTACGCGATCCTCATATAACCGACAAGACTGCACTGCAGCGGCCGCACGAAATGAGAAGTTTTGGTTATGCCGTCGCCGGTAGGCGTGCCGATGGACATTGAAGCGTACCCTTCTCCGAGGCCCAGGCCGTGCAGCGTGCAGGCGTTCTTAACAAAAATGGAGCAGGCCATCCTGCGGCCCATTTTGCTCATATTTCTGATATCGGTCGAGTACATGCCGGAGGTATGGTGGTGCTCCCATTCCAACTTATAAGCCAGTTCTATGGCGGCGTCTATATCGCGCGCAGTGGTTACCGGCAACACCGGCATAAGCTGTTCGGAAACCACGAAGGGATGGTCTGCAGAGACCTCCGACCAGAGCACGCGTATCTCATCAGGCAGACTGAGGCCTATGGCTTTGGCGATGACGGAGGCGTTCTTTCCGATGAAATCCCGGTTTAACCTGGGCTCCTTTCCGGGGGCCAGTATGGCGAGGCTGGCCAGTTTGTCTATCTGGGCGGCCGTAAGTTCATAAGCTCTGGGATCCTTTCGCATACTCTCCAGAAATAAAGCTTTGGCTTTCTCGGTCACGACCACTTCCTTCTCGGCTATGCAGAGCACGTTATTATCGAACCCGCAGCCGGTGATTATCTCGCGCGCGCAATCCGGAAAAATGGCGGTCTCATCTACTACGATCGGCGGATTACCGGGGCCGGCGGCGATGGTCTTACAAGCTTTGCCCACGGTCATAGCCACTTTAACTATGGCCGGACCGCCGGTAACCATATTCATCCGGCCCTTGGGATGGGCTAAAAGTTCACGAGTGGAGTCCTGGGTCGGATTTTCAATGGTGGAAACAAGGTTGGCGGGGCCGCCGGCAGAAATTATAGCGGAGTTAAGAACGCGCACGCAGTCCTGCACGCAGCCTTTGGCGGCCGGATGAGGCGAGAACACTACGGAATTGCCAGCGGCAAGTATTCCTATGGCGTTACTGATGATGGTGGCCACGGCGTTGGTGGAAGGCGTTATGGCCGCAACCACTCCGAAGGGCGCCCACTCCACCAACGTAAGCCCCTTGTCACCTGTATAAGATATGGATCGCAGATCCTCCACGCCGGGCGTCCTGGCGGCGACGATCAGATTTTTTTGTGTCTTATCTTCCACGCGGCCCATGCCGGTCTCTGAGACAGCAAGTTTTGCCCAGCGCGCGGCATTATCCACCGAAACCCTGCGCATTGAATCTATGATCTTTGAACGCGCTTCCATCCCCAAGTCCTGAAATGCGACCTGGGCCTGTTCGGCAGAGCTGACGGCAGCGTCCACGGAGGAGAACACGGGGCCGTCGGAACGTATAAGATTGACCGACGCGGCCGCAGGATCGATATTCTTGAGGACTTCGGTCACTATGCGCTGAAGTTCTTCTTCGTTCATAAGCATCTCAAAAATTTACCACGAACCACTTGCCACTGTTGTTAAACTGCCATCCTGTCTTCCCGCTTGGTGAACACGGTTTTACCGTCTTTCTCTATTGTGTCAACAATAGCGAAGATCGTACAGTCCACCGGCGTACTCTCGGTCTTAGAAGTTTGCCGGGCGCTTGAGCCCTGCACCACCAGGACTAATTCGCCCTCGCCAGCGCCCACGGAATCGATCCCCACCAGAACATTGCCGCGCGGCTTATCATCCAGTCCCACCGGCTGAACCATAAGCAGCTTTGAGCCGACGAGCTTGTCATCCTTGCGCGTGCAGACCACGTTGCCTACCACTCTGGCAAATAACATAAAGCCTCCAAATTAGAACCGTTAAGCGGAAGCAGTGAAGCGCAAAGAGTTAAAATATCCGGGTCCTCTTTACGCTTCCCGTTTTACGCTTTACTTCTTGCGGGTTTCAATACCGATAGGCAGCCTGCCTTCCAGATCGGAGTGCGGCGAAGGTATTACGTGCACAGATACGACCTCCCCCACTTTCTGCGCGGCCGCGGCGCCGGCGTCGCAGCTGGCCCGGCAAGCGGCCACTTCGCCGCGGAACATAATCGTGACAAGGCCGGAGCCTATTTTCTCGTAGCCCACCAGTTTGACATTGGCGGCTTTCACGGCGGCATCCGCCGCCTCTATGCAGGCCACTAAACCTTTGGTTTCTATCATTCCAAGTGCTTCCATTTTACGCACCTCCGTTTAATTTCTAAATATCGGCACCACGAAAACATTGAATCCCTAAACTATGTACGCCGGGTCATTGTTCTTAAGACCGGCGGCGTTGGCTTCCTCCACGTCCAAGTGAAGTTCCAGCGCGAATTTATCCGACACGCGGCACAGGACCCGCTCATAAACGGTCTCCCTTTCGGTACCGGCGCCGCAACGCACCCTCACCTCGGTCCCGTCCTTTATTTTCATCAGCTCGGCGTCCTTGGGATGGAAATGGATATGCCTCTTGGAAAGTATCACGCCTTTCTTTATCTCCACGGAACCTTTGGGCCCAATTATTTTTATGCCGGGGGTGTTCTCAAGTTTGCCCGAGTCCCGTATCGGGGGCTCAACTCCGAGCGCCCTGGCGTCGCCCAGGCTGACCTCAATTTGCGTGTAGGTCCGGTAAGGCCCGATCATCCGGACATTCTTAAGCGTCCCTTTAGGACCTTCCACGCTGACAAGTTCGTTGCAGGCAAAAAAGCCGGGCTGGCGAAGCTGCCTGTAAAGGACCGGTTCGGCGTCCGCACCGAAGACCGCCTTAAAATCCTCTTTCGTAAAATGCACATGCCTGTTTGAAATACCCACGGGCACCGGCGTCTTTGAACGCTCGGCGCGGAGTTTAAGTTCTTCCACTATTTCCTTGGTTAATCCTTCTTCCATGTGATTTGTCCTCGTTGTTTATATTTTAAAGCACTTCCTGAAAGTGGATGACCCGCAGGAACTTATCGGCTTTCAGGCTTTCCCCTCCGACCAGAGCTCCGTCTATGTCAGGCTTAGCCATGAGCGTGTCGA
This sequence comes from uncultured Elusimicrobia bacterium, assembly GCA_903867985.1. GTDB lineage: Bacteria > Elusimicrobiota > Elusimicrobia > Elusimicrobiales > UBA9959 > YA12-FULL-51-18. Next base: position 9,057 of record CAIPTO010000034.1, read on the forward strand.
TATTGTCGGCTTTCACCGAGCCGCCGTAAAGTATGCGGACTCCGGCCGCGTAATCCCCGCCGTAGAGCTTCTCCATCTGCTTCCTGACGAAAGTATGAGCGTCCTGAGCCTGCTCTGGCGTAGCGGTCTTGCCGGTGCCGATAGCCCAGACCGGCTCATAAGCAATAACCACCCGCGCCACCTCACCAGCCTTAAGGCCGGCGAAAGCGCCGGCGAGCTGCGTTTCCAGCACGCGATAGGTCTGCTGCGCTTCCCGCTCTTCAAGGGTTTCGCCGATGCACAGGACGGGCACGATATTATGCGCTAAAGCAGCTTTCATTTTTTTATTTACCACTTCATCGCTCTCGCCGAATATCTTGCGGCGCTCGGAGTGTCCTATGATCGCGTGGGTGCAGCCGGCGTCCAGGATCTGGGCGGGCGACACCGCGCCCGTGAAAGCGCCTTTCTCTTCCCAATGCACATCCTGCGATGAAAGTATAATCTTCGAACCGGACAGGGCTTCGCGCACCGCCGCCAGATTGGTGTAGGTCGGTGCTATCAGCACCTCGTGGCGCAAATCGGGGTCAAGACCTTTTTTGAGGGCCAAAGCCAGCTCACCCGCTTCTTTGGCGTTAAGGTGCATCTTCCAATTACCGGCTATCATGGGGATCCTGTTTTTGTTCATATGGTATATTTTCCTATTTTTATATCATCTCCCTCAAGAGTTCTTTTTTAGGTTGCGGAATTACGACTTTTTCCACCAACAGGCCTTTTTTGGCCGCAACGGCGGCTCCGGCCGCGACGGCTGTTTCGGCCGCGGCCACGCTGCCGGTCATCGTAACAAAGGCCTTGCCGCCCAGCGCCATTGCCAGGCGTATCTCTATAAGCCTGACCGAGCCGGCTTTTACGGCGGCGTCGGCGGCCTCTATCAGGGCCGAAACCGAGAACGATTCTATCACGCCCAGCGCTTCCAGCTCTTCCACTACGACTGTCCCCTCTATCGCGGGGAAAACTTCCGGGTGTATGTTAGCAATGACGAAACTATCCACCAGCGCGTGGGCGGCCTTATTGGCGCCCGCTTCCACGGCGGAGTTAACGGCCCCTACTTCGCCCGATATCAATATTATATATTTGCCGGGACAGACCGATCTGGAAAGCAGCAGCTTCACGTCCGAGGTTTTAAGCATAGCGTCGGCGGCCTCAAAGCCCCTGGCTATGCTGGAAAGTTCCACTCCGCCTATAGCGTTGTTCATAAGTTTAACCTGCGATTATCTCAATATACTTTTCGTTCACCTTTAAAACTTGCCCGTCGATGCTGGCGTGCACCGGCGCTCCCATTTTATCCGCCGGCACCGAGCCGACCACACAGCCTTTTTTCACGCGGTCGCCCACGCTTACCGCGGGAGAGCAGGGGACGCCTATGTGCTGGCTGAGCGCTATCCTGACGCGCGAGGGTTTATAATTGTGTTCGAGATAGGGCGCGTCGGTATTATAATCCTCCAAACCGAGGCGTTTAATAAGCTTGGAAACCGGCACCTTTCGCTCCTCACGCACCGGATGGGGCGCGGCGGAAAGGCCCTTGTTAAGGGCTGAGTTTTTAAACCCGGTCTTCATCTCCCGCAAATCAGCCTTGGACGCCACGCATACCTCGCGCGGGTTAAGGCCCTCGGGACAGGCGTAAAGGCTGCAGAGCGAACACTCGCAGCAGAGGAGCGCGTATTCGCTGTGCAATTTCCGCCCTCCGCCGGCGAACATAAGAGAGCGCATGGCGCGATGCGGCTGAATGGTATGCCCCAGAAGATAGCGCGGGCAGAGCTCGGTGCAAAAAGAGCACTGGTCGCATACGGACCGGCCTATCCGGGAAAAAACGGGCCTGGATTGGGCTTTTTTGACTATCAGGGAATGATCCCTGGGCAGGACGATTATCCCCCCCGAAGACTTGTTTATCAGCGTGCCAAAATCGGTTATAACACGTCCCATCATGGGGCCGCCGTCTATGCCCGCGGCATACCGTATTTTCAGGCCGCCGGCTATTTCCACGGCTTCGGCGTAAGTGATGCCGACCGGCACCTTTATAGTGCAGGGCCTCTTCACGGCGCCGGCGATGGTAATGTATTTTTCGGTGACAGGAGTTTTGTCGGAGAGGGCGGCGTTATAAAGCGTTTCGACATTGCATACCACGCAGCCGATATCTATGGGGAGGCCGCCCATGGGGACCACGCGGCCGGTAATATCGTAGACCAGGCACTGCTCGTCTCCGGCAGGGTAATAATCTCCCAGCGGGGCCACGGAAACATTCTTCCGGGTTTCGGCGATGCGCTCCAGGCGCTTTATCAGATGCTCGTGTTTTTTCTTTATTCCTATGATGCCGGCGGACGCGCCTACAGAGCGCATCATAAGTTCAAGACCGTCAAAGATTTTTTCCGGGAAAAGCTCAAGAAGCTTCTGGTCTTTTTTAAGCAGAGGTTCGCATTCCGCGGCGTTCACCAGAACATATTGCGCCCGGCTTTGGGCTTTGATATAGGTCGGGAAGCCGGCCCCGCCGGCGCCGACGACGCCGGCATCTTTTAGCCTGGCTGAAAATTCTGGGGTAAAATCGTTCATATTCAGTAAAGCAACGGACTAAATGACCGAAGGAACGTCAATCTCAAAGTTGATTCTCTTTATTTCGCAACCAGTCTTTTCTTGACGGCGGTGGCCAGACGCTTTATGCCTTCCGCGATCTCGGCCGGAGTCGCGTAAGAGAAATTCAGGCGCATAGTGTTTTTACCGGAACCGTCACAGTGAAAAGCCGAACCGATGACGTAAGCAACATTCTCCTTTATGGCGTCCTCGAACATATCGTCGGCGCTCATGCTTTCCGGGAGTTTTACCCAGAGAAAAAGCCCGCCTTCGGGTTTGGTCCAGGTGACGCCCTCCGGCATGTGTTCCGCAAGAGCGTTGAGCATGGTGTCTTTCTTCGTCTTATAGACCGTATTAACCCGGGCGATATGCTTCTCAAAATATCCCGACCTCAGGAACTCCGCGGCGATGAGCTGGTTCAGGCTGGAAGAGCAGAGATCCAGCGACTGCTTGAGTATCTCCATTTTTTTGATTATCTGCTCATGCGCCAATATAACTCCGATCCGGAGCCCCGGCGCAAAGGTTTTGGAGAACGTGAACAGCGATATAATGTTGTCCGTATTCCTGGTCTCTTTGTCCAGACGGTAGATCATTTTGGGAGCAACGCCTTCGAACCGAACCTGGCGGTAAGGAGAGTCTTCTATAACAGCGATATTATACTTTTCGGAAAGCTCTATAACCTTTCTTCTTCTTTCTTCGGAGAGGGTCACACCGCTCGGATTCTGAAAATCCGGAACCAGGTAAAGGAATTTATAATGCTCGTCCTGGGTCCGCAGCCAGTTAAGCCGCTCTTCCAGATTATCCGTCATGATACCGTCTTCATCCATTTTTACGCCCACAAAATCCGCGCCGTAGGACTTAAACACCTGCAGACCGCCCATATAACTGGGCATTTCAACCAGCACGGGGTCTGACGCGTCAATAAACAGGCGGCCCACAAGATCAAGCGCCTGCTGTGACGCGGTGGTAACGATGATATTTGCGGGCTTAACGGTCAGGCCTTCGTGTTTCTGAAGGAACTTAATAAACTCCTCTTTAAACTCGGGCAGGCCGTCGGTGGGTCCGTACTGAAGGGCGACCCGGCCTTGTTTTGCCATGATATTTTTTACAGCGTCGGCGACGAAATCATAGGGGAATAGTTCGGGGTCCGGAAGACCGCCGGCGAAAGAGATTATACCGGGCTTGTTGGTTATTTTCAGGAGTTCCCTGATCACGGAAGCTTTGGTGCGTCTGGGAGCGGCAGCGATGTTCTTTGCGATATCAATCATGACGACCTCCGGCAGATTACTTGACGGCTTATGGATAATCTACTCTATTAAGATATCTATTTCAAGAAGAAAATTGTTAATTAACGCGGTTACGCCGGTCAGTGACAAGCGCGTGGAAAATAAACGCTATTTTTTTCGTCACAAAGCGGTAAGCGCTTCCCTTCCGCACACCCCTTGACTTTCACGCTATCGCCTCTTATACTCTTAGTATAGGAGGGCATATGCGGACAGCTATCCTTGTTCTGGTACTTGCGGGAGGAGTTCTTAACATTCCCGCGAACACGCAGATAAACTTTGATTCCCCTTCAAGCTTTAGCCTGTCCGACAGTATTACCGGCCAGGAGTTGGACATTCCCTCCCCGGAACCCGAAAAGGCGCCGACAGATTCTGCCAACGCCTGCGAAGGCTACCCGCTCACCATGGAACTGCGCGGCCGCTCCGTAACACTGCCGGCCGCGGGCCTCTGGACCCTCGAATCCCACCTGGCCACCGACGAAGACTCTTTCTCCAGCGATAAATCTTTCCCCGGAACCGTGCGCGAAAATATCTCCGCTCACATCACCAATTCCTGCGCGCGGATCACCGAGCTTATCCCCGGCGCGGACTGCGGCGAGATTTACGACAGCCGGTATACCAAAGAATGGACCCCTCCGGAGAACGGTAAGGCCGGCCAAGGCTCCCTGGGCGACGTGCGGCCTTCAAAAGAAGAAGAAATGTGGATATTCAATATGATGTGGACGGATCAATCCATGCCGAAAGCCGGCACCAAGTTCCTTGCCGCCTTTAACGGCAAAAGCGTAGTGGTGGTGGGGGGCTACGAGCGCGGTCCTTCCTCGGAACATTTCCTGGGCGGTTTCCAGAGGGAAGTCTTATGGGCCCTAGGCGCCGTTGAGGATTCAAGCGAGATAACCCTCTCGACCCTCATGGATCAGACTCTGCCACCCGGTCCTGTCAACTGTCCGAAGTAAACCGCCGGATTGACAATAGCCGCGACAATGTATCAGAATGGATGTATCGGGATTTTGTAACGCTAATTTAAATACAGGAGGCATCATGTCAGAAAACAGAAGCGGAGAGATAGTATCGGCTTTCGTGATAGGCGGCCTTATCGGCGCCGCCCTCGGCATTCTTTTCGCCCCGGCAAAGGGCAGGGAAACCCGCGAGAAGATCAACGAATGGATTGACGACAATACTGAAAAAGCCAAGGAAAAACTGGAAAAACTCGAAGAAGAAATAATAAAGAGAAAAGACCAGCTTCTTAAACGCAGTTAAGCGGTTAGTAAGGTGAACAGATATTAAATTAACCCCCCGGCCATAAAAGCCGCGGGGGTTTTCACTTGTCACTTAATCTCTGACTCTTGTTTATCAAAAACAGGTCCGAGCAGCCAGCCCAGGGAGAATGTCAGCACTGTGCCGATCACTATCATCCAGCTCCAACCCACCGCGAGACGGCCGGTTTCAGAAAGGTAGAGCATAAGACCAGCCACCCCCGCGCTAAAAAACATCGCTATAACATTTCCGACATTGGATTTGCGCGAGGTCAGGAGGCCCAGCAGGAATACGCCGAGCAGGCTGCCCGCCGTCACGCCGTTGACCTTGTAGGCCAGCCAAAGCATTCCCTGGGCGCTGCGGCAACTGTAGGCGATGAACGCCAGCGCGATCCCGAACGCAGCCACGCTCAGGCGCGAAACCAGCAGATAATGTTTCTCCGTAGCATCCCTGTTGAGCAGCGGCCGGTAAATATCCGTAATGAAAGAAGATGAGAGCGAGCTGAGCGGAGAATCTATGCTCGCCATGATTATAGCCATCAGAATTATGCCTTTCATTCCCACAGGCAGAACCTGCACGGTAAAGTGTGAAAGGATCTTATCGGCGTTGTCCGGTCCCGGCAGCGACGGATTCTGGGCGTAGAACACGAATAGCAGCGTGCCTATGGCGAGGTACAGTACCAGCAAAGGTATGGTCGCGAAGATGGTGGCTATTATAGTCCTTTGGCTGGCCTCTCTCGTCTTAAGCGTCAGAAGACGCTGCATGAGTTCCTGATCAGTGCCGAAAGCGGCCATGGAGCCGAAAACGCCGTTCAGTATGGCTATCCAGAGGACATTGGGGTCTTTCATGCCCCAGCCTAAATTAAATAGCGAAAGTTTCCCGGCCTTGCCCGCTATTTCCGTTATCGCTCCCATGCCTCCGTTTATATGAAAGTAGAGATATCCCAGAACTGCGAACCCGGCCAGAAAAAAAGTGAGAGCTTCAAAAGCGCCGGTCCAAACCACGGCCTTTATCCCGCCGAAACCGATGAAAACAATGCTTATGCATGTGAAGAACGCCAGCGTGCCCGCCAACGGCCAGCCCATAATAACCGACACGGCCAGCGAAGCGGCGTAAAGCCTCAGGCCAGAGGCGAAAAGCCGCGTGGCGAAAAAAAAGAACGAGCCCGCGTACTGGGTTTTGGCTCCGAAACGATGTTTGAGGAATTCATAGATCGTAGTGCAGTTGTATTTATAGAAGGCCGGTATGAATAGGTAAGCGATGATGATCCTGGCGGAAGCCGAACCGATAAAAAATTGCAGGTACTGCCAGTTCTCTTTGAAACCGGTCGCGGGCACTCCCACAATGGTCATGGCGCTGATCTCGGTGGCGACGAAAGAAAGCGTGGCCGCCCAGACCGGGATCTTGCGGCGGGCGACGAAGTAATCCTGCGTATCAGCTTCGTCCCTGCCCTTGAAATACGAGATGACGAGAAGCACCGTCACCGCCAGGGCGACCCAGGTGTAATCGGCAAAACCAAGGGTGCTTATGCGTTCAAGGGCCGTAGTTTCGTTCATTATAAAGCCGCTCGCAGACTAAAATTGCCATTTGCCATCAGTCGTTTGCCATTCGCAGAGCAAAACTCTGTTTACTGTTTTAGTTTCAAATCCACAGGCATAGTACCGCCGGCTGCCGCAGCTCCGGTCAGAACTGCGGCCGCGCTCCTCTGAAAATCTCCGAGACCTCCGAAGGCGCAAAGACCCGCGGCCATACGCCTGTGAAAACCGTCAAAAACGAACGGGCTGCCGAAAGCAGCCATCAGTATATCTCCGCCGCCCGACACCACCCCTTCTAATTCAGCCGCCGCGGCCCCGCTCAGATTAATGGCCCCGCTGAAAGCCCTGGGTCTGGAGAAAGAGCCGATTATCGTTTTCCCTTTGGCGCCGCCCTCAAAAGGTTTAACCCGGACGCCCAGCCTCAGGAGTTCTTCAACGAAAGCCCCCCCATGCCATTCTTTCTGCGGCGTGAGCGGTTCCATATAGAAAACGGTTTCCCCCGCCTTAACGGTAAAAGGTTTGTTTTGAAAAGCCCAGGCCAGGCACTTGGCTGAAACTTCGCGCACGAAAGCCCTGTGCCCGGCACAGCCGACAAGAGACAGGCCCTCCGGAGTCAAAGAGACCGCTGAAAGCTTTTGGGCCAGCCGGTCCTGGCGGGACAAGGCGCAATCCACCATCTGCCCGGTTATTACGCCCTCGCCCGCGGCCCGGATCAGAATTTCGTAAAGCTGCGTTGCGTCCTCCGGCGCCAGCAGGATGTCCGCGCCGGCCAGCAAGGCCTTCAGCCCTGCGGCGCCGCCGTCGGAAACGGCTTTCATATTGAGTGCATCGGTGATGACGCAGCCGTCGTATCGCAGGGAACCGCGCAGCAGGCCGGTAATGATATTTCTGGAAAGCGAGGCTGGTGAATCCGGGTCCAGCGCCGGGATTTTCAAATGCCCCACCATCACCGAATCGGACTGAGCAAGGAGCGCGAGATAAGGCCTAAGCTCGGATCCTTCCAGGTCGTCCAGCGTCCGCTCCAGTACCGGCAGGACCAGATGGGAGTCCACGGAGGTTTCGCCGTGGCCGGGAAAATGCTTTAAGGTTGAAATCGTATTGCAGGAGTGAAGCCCTGAAATATAAGCGGAAGCGAGCGAGGCCACGAGCGCGGGGTCAGACCCGTAGGAGCGCAAGTTGACTATGGGATTGGCGGGATTGACCGCCAGATCAGTTACCGGGGCGAAGATCCAGTCGACTCCCAGAGCTTTTGCTTCCACCGCGGTAATCTCGCCCTTGCGGCGCGCGATGTCAGGCGAGCCGGACGCGCCGACAGCCATATTGGACGGAAGCTCCGTGGCATCGGAGAGCATCTGCCCCGCGCCGTTCTCGTAATCGGAAGAAATCAGGAGCGGAGTACGCGAAGCGGCCCTGAGAATCCCTACGGTCTCAAAGACCTCATTCACGGAACCGCCATAAATGCAAAATCCGCCAACTCCAAGATTCACCAGTTTGAGCGCCTGCTCCAGCTTGGTTGAGCCGAACCGGAATTCGGGATGTATCAGCCGCGCAAGTTTTTTAACATTTATCATAATAAGTCTTGTGAAGCGCCTTACCGAAAACCAAAAAAACCGGGCCCGCCTCCGGAGGAAATACTTAATCCTTAATTCTTAATCCTTTGTTTATGGCTTTTTTCCAGTTTTTTTATCCTCTTCCACTCAACCAGGACCTGCGCGGGGGTTTTTAGTTTATGACCGCCGAAAACATGCGGGTGGCGTCTGACTAATTTAGCGTTTATCGTCTCTATCACGTCGTCAATGGAAAATCTCCCGGCCTTCCTGGCAAGCGCGCTGTGAAAAACCACCTGAAGAAGAACGTCGCCGAGTTCTTCTTTAAGATTTTCCCAGTCTTTTTTTCTTACGGCTAAGGCCACTTCGCCCGCCTCTTCTTTTAGATATTTCAAAAGTGTGTTATGTGTCTGTTTGCGGTCCCAAGGACAGCCGTTCCCGCCCAAAAGAAGTTCCATGATCTTCACAAGATCGGCAAAACGGCGACTTTTTTTCAGCCTGGAAGTTTCGCGGAGTTTATCTGGCATGACTGATCCTCTCGGAGTTTGATTCGTAATGATAGACTTCAAAGAGTTTAAAGTATATAATTTTAACGTACCTCAACCAAATTTTCAGCATTCTAGCGGAGGAGTCATGGCCGTCGCGGCGGAAAAGCAGACCGGGGATATGTATAATGTTCTGGACAAGGGCTTCGTCAGGCTGGTGGATTTCATGGGCGGCGACCAGCGGGCGGTAGAATCCGCCAGGGTCACCTTCGGCTCCGAATCAAAAGGCGAGGGAAAAGATAAAAAATTGGTTGAATATCTGCTGGCCCACGCCCACCATTCCCCTTTCGAACACAGCGTTTTCCAGTTTCATGTCAAGCTCCCTATTTTCGTGGCCAGACAGTGGATGCGTCACCGCATGGCCTCTTACAACGAGGTAAGCGCCCGATACACAGAGGTCCGGGAAGAATTTTACATCCCTGCCGAATTCCGCGTTCAGGACAAGATAAACCGCCAGGGCTCGGTGAAGTCCGGGACCCTGGACAACCGGCAGTTGCTGGAAATCTATGAAAAATCCCTGGACGCCTCCTACGCGGCTTACCGCAGCCTCTTGGAGAACGGCGTGGCGCGCGAGATGGCACGCATGGTTCTCCCAGTGGCACAATACACCCAGTTTCATTGGACCGTTAACGCGCGCAGCCTGATGAATTTTCTCTCGCTGAGAATGGACGCGCACGCGCAGATGGAAATACAGGAGTACGCCAAAGCCATAGCTGAAATATTTAAAGCCAGGATGCCATGGACCTGGGAAGCCTTTATAAAAACCAATGCTAAACAAACATCATAAAACTCTGACGATTATCGCCGCGCTCTTTATGGCGGTTCCGCTCTCCCGGGCGGCCGAAACCACCGCGCCCGTAACGGTGGGGAAAACCGAACAGGTTATTAAAAAGGACGACTTGGAAGTGTACACTAAGGTGACGGGGCTGTCCACCGCCCAGGACACCTATGATATCTACGCGCCTTTCGACGGCCGAGTAGAAGACATCATGGTGGAACTGCTGAGTTTTGTAAGCGTAGACACCGTACTTGCCCGCGTGGTCTCCACCGAGATGGCGGCTCTTCTGGACTCCTCCGGAGAGGACTCCAAAGAACAGACAAAAAAACGCTGGCAGGGAATCTACGATTATCACCCCATAAAGCCTGAATTCCAGGGCATAGTGACTAACATTTATGTTGAGCCTAAGACAAAAATACACAGAGGCGACAGACTGTTCACTGTGGCTAAAAAGGTGGCCATCGTAGGGAAAAATACGGAAAAACTTTATTCAAAACTGGCCCCCGGCATGACCGCCGAATTGTTCTATGTAAAAGACAACGATATAAAACTTAAGGCGACGCTGGTAAACTTCATGCGCCTGAAAGAAAGCCCCTACTTCAACCGGCTCTGGCTGGAAGTAACCGCTCTCCGCAGCGGCATCAGAATAGGAGAACAGTTCGACGGATACCTTTTAGTCGGAAAAAGCGAAAACACGCTTTTGGTGCCCAGGACCGCGCTGATGGAAAAATCCGGCAGAAAGTACCTTATCATGGAAGTGGAGACGGGTCTCTCCACAGAGTCTCAGATCGAAGTTCTAAAGCCCGGCACGCGTTTCATAAGCTTTCAATATCCCAAGGCCGAAAAAGCCGCGGAGGAAAAACCAGATGGAAAAAGCAAAAAAAATAAATAATATTTTTTCCAGCTTTCTGTTCCTGCGGCTGGATCCGAAATTCAGACGTCTCATTTCCAATGAAAAGATCGCGGCTAAACAGGAATTTGAGAACATGGTGGGCGCCTGCCAGGAAAAAGTTTTCCTCCGGACCTACATGACCACCGGCCTTCGGGCGGACGCCGACATCCTCTTCTGGCGTATTTCCGACAACCTGGAATATCTGCAGGATATCTGCGCCAAGACTTTCTCGGTGGGTGTAGGCCGGTATTTTCACGCCACCCACTCCTATCTTGGCGTCTATCACCCTGACGAGGCTGCCGCGCTGAAAAGGGAGCTTGAGTTCGGCTTCCTGCCCAAAGACACTTTTGGCCGCCACAAATTCATGCTGCTCCACCCGGTGGTAAAATCACACCTGTGGTATGAACTCTCAGAGGAGGAGCGGCAGAAACTCCTGACCAGCCGGTCTGCGGTTATAACCAGGTACAAAGAAATACAGGAAAATTTCTTCCAGTCCTACGGGCTTGACGAGCAGGAAATGATAGTCACCCGGGAGGCCCGCCATCTTGACGAACTGGTTTTTGCCACCCGGGAGCTCAGGGAACAGCGTATCAAAAATTACACGGCTGTGGATAAACCGGTATTTCTGTGCATAGGCCGGGACCTCAGGGAGATCCTGGACGCCCTCAGTTGAGCATAAACCGGGACCGCAAAGCTGAAACGTTGCCGGAATAGAGCAATTTTATTTTTTTGCCCTGCGTCTTACACTTTACGTGTTTCGGTTTGATATAAATGGAGAACTTATGAAAACAATCGGACTTATCATGGCCGGCGGCAAAGGAGAGCGGCTGTATCCGCTCACCAAGGAAAGATCCAAGCCTGCCGTACCTTTCGGCGGCAAATACCGCATCATTGACTTCGTGCTCTCAAACTTCATCAATTCCGGCATCTACTCTAATTACGTACTGGTGCAGTACATGTCTCAATCGTTGATAGAGTACCTGCGCTCCACCTGGAATCTGGGCGGCATCACAAAGGAACACTTTATCACCGTGGTCCCCCCCCAGATGCGCCTGGGCGAAATGTGGTACCGCGGCACCGCCGACGCCGTCAAGCAGAATTTAAATTTGATAAACGATTACAAGCCGGACCTTGTGGCCATCTTCGGAGCCGACCATATTTACCGTATGGACATCCGGCAGATGATCGATTTTCACATCGCCAACAAGGCTGATGTCACAATTTCCGCCATGACCGTACCCATAAAGCAGGCCTCACGCTTCGGCACGATCGTGGCGGACGCAAAGAACAGGGTGTCAGGGTTTGAGGAAAAGCCTAAGAACCCAAAGCCTATACCCGGCAACCCGAACGCGGTATACGCCTCTATGGGCAACTACATCTTCAGTTACGACGCCCTGGTGAAGATCCTGCACGAGGAATCCGGCGAGGGCGCGGCGCTTGATTTCGGCAAAACGATCCTGCCCAACATTCATAAGCGTTACCGGCTGTTCGCCTATAATTTCGACACGCAGGTGCTGCCAGGAGTAAAACCCTACGAGGAGAAGAACTACTGGCGCGACGTGGGAACGCTTGAAGCTTTCTGGGCCGCGCAGATGGACCTGCTGGGTGCCAAGCCAAAAATGGATTTAAACAACAAACTTTGGCCCATCCAGGACTCCAAACACAACACAGCCCCGACCAAGGTCATAGAATCCCATCTGCAGGACTGCCTGCTGGCCGACGGCTGCATAATTAACCAGTCCTCCCTCAAGCGCTGCATCCTCTCAAGCGATGTCATCATACATGAGAAGTGCCATCTGGAAGACTGCATCATCATGGACGCCTGCGAAATAAAAGCCGGTTCGCGCCTCAAGAAGGTCATCATGGACCGCTTCAACACGGTGGAGGCTAAGACCATCATCGGCTTCAACCCGGATCAGGACGCCCAGCATTATTACATAGATCCCGACGGCATCGTGGTAATACCCCGCGGCATCTCGAAGTGGCAGTAAGCCGCAGAAACAGCTGCCATTGGCCATACGCCGTACGCCATATGCTTTAAAGGAGTTACCTGATTTTCTGCAAATGGCAAACAGCTAATAGCAAACGGCATTAAGTATGCCGTATCTCAAATGTTATGATGGTTAAAGTATTCTTCAGAACGCGCCCGGCGCTTTCCGTAAAAAAGATTGAACCCCTGCTGAAGAAAGCAGCGCTCTCAGCCTTGCGCGCTAAAAAAGCGAAAGGAGAGATCAACCTGATACTGGTCGCCGACAGGGAAATAAAACGGCTGAATAAGGCGTTCCTCGCCCATACAGGCGTAACCGACGTGATAGCATTCAACCATCCCGCGCCGGCTTTCACCCCGCCCGGAGAGACCGCGCCGTTCGGAGACATATACATCTGCCTGCCTCAGGCCCGCCGTCAGGCGGCCAAAATGGGCCACAGCCTTGAGACCGAACTGCTCATCCTTGCCGTACACGGCGCACTTCACCTTTCCGGCATGGACGACGCCACCTCCGCCCTGCGCAAAAAAATGAATCAAAAAACTGTAAACCTGCTCAGAAAACTGGCATAGCGTAATATTGCAGCGCGGCAGCAGGCAGTACGACAGCAAGACCGGGGCAAAGCAGTTTGCTTTTTTAAATTATTTTTCTTATGTCTGGCCGCCTGCCGCACTGTCCGGCTGCCGTACCGCGAGCTGTCAGTGATAGGTGCAAAGCCAGGGCTAATCTGATAAAATTGTTATAGCTTTACAGGGACCCTATTTATGCGACAATCAGTCATTACCGCGCGCAAAGCCGGCAGGAATAAAACGGAGGCTTCAACGTGAGAACCTCAGAGATTCCGGATTTCCATGAAGTTGATAAAAAACGCCAGCGAGCCTGGTATGGGGACAATGTCTTCAAAACCCCGGCCGCGCCCGGCGCGAAGAAATTTTACTGCCTAGACATGTTTCCCTACCCTTCCGGCGACGGGCTGCACGTCGGCCATCCGCTGGGCTACATCGCCTCCGACATCCTGTGCCGCTACAAACGGATGAGTGGGTTCGCCGTTCTGCACCCCATGGGCTGGGACGCCTTCGGCTTGCCGGCCGAAAATTACGCAATCAGCACTGGCGTGCGACCGGAGGTTACCACAAAAAAGAACTGCGACAATTTCAAACGCCAGATGAATATCCTGGGCTTAAGCTATGACTGGGACCGCGAGATCAACACCACCTCACCTGACTATTACCGCTGGACTCAGTGGATCTTCCTGCAGCTTTTTAACAAAGGTCTGGCATATGAGGCCACCGTGCCCATCAACTGGTGCCCCAAATGCAAAACCGGCCTCGCTAATGAGGAAGTCTATCAGGGTCGCTGCGAACGCTGTGAATCAGCAATAGAGCGCAAAAAAATGCGGCAGTGGATGCTGAAAATCACTGCCTACGCCGACCATCTGCTTGAAGATCTGGAAGGTCTGGACTGGCCCGCATCCACTATGCACATGCAGAAGAACTGGATCGGCCGGTCGGAGGGCGCAGAGATTAAATTCAGCCTGAATAATTCAGAAGCTACTTTTACAGTGTTCACCACCCGCCCCGACACGATCTACGGCGCCACATACATGGTGCTTTCGCCCGAACACCCCTCAGCGCTCAAGATAACCGCCCCGGACCGGCTGAGCGCGGTAACGGACTATATCTCAGCCTCGGCCGGAAAATCAGATCTGGAGCGCACCGAACTTGAAAAAGACAAGACGGGCGTATTCACAGGAGCTTACGCTGTTAACCCTCTCACCGGCGGGAAGATTCCGGTGTGGATTGCTGATTATGTGCTCATGACATACGGCACCGGAGCCATCATGGCCGTGCCGGCACATGACGAACGCGACTGGGAATTCGCGAAAAAATACAACCTCCCGATAATACAGGTAGTGGCCCGCGAACAGGGCGCGGCCCCGGCCAACAAGGTTTTTTGCGAAGACGGCGTGGCCGTGAACTCGGAACTTATAAACGGCCTGCGGACCCCGGAAGCCGTGAAGAAGATCACGGCCTGGCTGGAAAACAAAGGCCTAGGTCGGGCCAAAGTGAATTTCAAGCTGAGGGACTGGGTTTTTTCCCGGCAGCGTTATTGGGGCGAACCCATACCGCTGGTCCATTGTGAAAAGTGCGGCACAGTGCCGGTCCCCGAAAGCCAACTGCCGGTCAGGCTTCCGGAAGTGGAAAAATTCCAGCCCACGGGCACAGGCGAATCCCCCCTGGCACTGGTCGAGGACTGGGTGAAGACCGAGTGTCCTAAGTGCGGCGGCCCCGGCAGGCGCGAAACCAACACTATGCCTCAATGGGCCGGCTCATGCTGGTATTACCTGCGCTTTATAGACCCTAAAAATGCGAAAGCTTTCATAGACCCGGCCGCCGAGAAATCCTGGATGCCGGTAGACCTTTATATCGGCGGCTCGGAGCACGCCGTCCTGCATCTTTTATACGCGCGGTTCTGGCACAAAGTGCTTTTCGACCTGGGCTTAGTCTCGACAAAAGAGCCTTTTAAAAAGCTGGTCCACCAGGGCATGCTCCTCTCCTACTCCTACCGGGATTTGAAAGGCGTCTACAGAGGTTACGACGAACTGGACATACGCGAGTCCGGAATGGCCTTCACCAAAGACGGAGAGGAGATAAAGCCCGTGGTGGAGAAAATGTCCAAGTCCAAGAAGAACGTGATCAACCCGGATGAGATAGTCACGCGCTACGGAGCCGACGCATTCCGCATGTATGAAATGTTCATGGGCCCACTGGAAGATTCAAAACCGTGGGATATGCGCGGCATAGAAGGCATCCACCGCTTTTTAAAGCGCGTCTGGGTCTGGGCCGCTTCCGAAACGCCCGAAGGCGGTGACGACGACAAAGCGCTGAAACTCCTTCGCAATCAGACCATCGCCAAACTAACCGAAGATTTTGAAAATCTAAAATTCAACACCGCCGTCTCGGCCCTGATGATTTACCTGAACAAGCTTAGCGAAAAAGAGACACGCGCAGCCGCGGACCTGGAAATTTTCCTGACGCTCCTGCATCCATTAGCCCCGCATATCACGGACGAACTTTGGGAGATCACGGGGCACAAAGGAAGCCTTATGACCCGCGCCTGGCCCCAGGCCGACGCCGCAGTCTTATCCGCAAGACAGTTGGAGATTCCGGTTCAGGTAAACGGCAAGGTGAAAGCCAAGATATACTCCGGAGAAAACACCGACGGTAAAACGCTGGAAAAGATGGCGCTCGAAAGCGCCGCGGCGCACCTGCAGGGCAAAACTGTCGTGAAGGTCATCGTGGTACCGGACAGACTGGTAAGCATCGTGGTCAAGTAAACGGCAACGGGAACAGGGATCAGGGATTGAATTATAAGATCTGACTCCTTAATCCTCACATTCTATATAAGGTACGGGGGTTTTTATGAATATGAAAAAATATCTTTTACCGGTGACGGCCGCCTTGGGGCTGCTTGCCGCCTGCTCAACGAATGACATTATGTACCGGCCGGCTGAACAAAAAATGCCGCAACACATAAAACGCATCTCTGTCAGACCCTTCACAAACAAAACACAGCAGTTCGGTCTGGAAGAGAAACTGACACTTAAAACCATAGACGAATTCCTGAAGAACGGGGAGTACACCCTTTCTCCGGAAAGTTCAGCCCAGGGAATAATTGTGGGAGAGATAAACCATTATATCCTCACCCCGATCCAATATGACGTAAACCTGGTTCCTACTGTCTACAAGCTCAACGTCCTCGTCTCGGTGCGCTTCCTGGATAGGACCACAAATCGCTATTTATGGGAAGAACCGGCGCTCCAGGCCGTGAAGATGTATTCAGCTTCGACTCTTCCGGGCGGCATGACGGAGGAGGCGGCTCGCGAAGCCCTCTGGGAAATTTTGGCCAAGAATATCGTCAAGCGCACAGTGGAGGGGTTCGGCTCCACGACAAGCGCCAGTCAGAAGAAGATACCTCAAAACATCCCTCCGGCGACGGAAGTTCCCATCCCGTAACAACAGGGTTCAGGCTAGAGGGGAGTGTAGAGTGTTTATGAATAACTTATCTCCAGCGGACATAGTAAAGGAATGGGCCCTCAAAAAAACCCGGCCGGTCTGCTGCCTGACGGGAGAGGAACGCTCGTTCAAAGATGAGGCAGTGAAGAAGCTGCTGGCGTCTTTTGAACTTGATGCGTTCAATTTTTCTCAATACGACTCCGAAACCGCCGATATCACCGACATCATCAGCGCAGCCATGACACCAGGCCTCATGGCCGATACACGCATAATTCTCTTAAAAGGCGCTGAGAAGCTTAGGAAAGAACCAGCAGCCGAGCTTGCCGCCTATGTTAAGGAACCCTCCGAAGCCGCTATGCTCGTGATTCTGCTTGACAAAAAAACCGACTCAGCCGAACTCATTATAGAAAGCTTGCACTCCTCGTCCGCTCTGGTTCATTTCGCGCCGCTGGAGGGCGCCGGGGCGGCCATGTACGCTAAAAGCCTGGTGGAAAAAGCAGGCATGCGCGCGTCAATAGAAGCTCTGCAACTGCTGGCGGAGATGTCCGCCTCGGACGCCGCCACATTAAAGCAGGAAGTGGCTAAACTCTCCGCGTTGCGTTACGGCAGCAAAAAGCAGCTGGAGGCGGAAGATATTTTGGAATCCGCCGGTTTTTCCAGAACCCTGAATCCTTTTGAATTTTCCAACGCGATGCAGACAAAGAACGGACCGCTGGCCTCGGATATCGCAGATAAAATGATGTCCGAAGGCATGGAGCCGGTGGGCATGGCTGTAAATATCGCTTATGTGGTAGAAAAGCTGCTGAGGGTAAAGACGGCTGCTGCGGCCGGGCAGGGAGACTCGCTGGGGATGAATCCGGGCTATTACCGCAGACTCATGGACGCCGCGTCAGGCTTCACTGCGGAAAAACTTTTAAGGAATCTGACCCGCTGCCTGGAAGTTGAATCCATGCTCAAATCCTCATCCGGCAGAGATCCGAAACTTTTGATCAAACAATTGATATTTGAAATAACGCGGTAAGGAAACAACGCTATACGCCATAAGCCTTAGGCCATAGGCTTTTAAGGAGTTCCTTATCAGCTTACGGCGTATGGCCTATAGCATACGGCAATCATTTGCAGTTCTATTATTTTACGGAAGGATTATTCGCGATACTCTTAACGCGCAGCGCCAGCCGTGATTTCTTCCTCGCGGCCGCTTTCCAGTGGACGGTGCCGGTCTTGGCAGCCTTATCCAGGAGGGCATAGACCTTGGGCAGAAGTTTCTGCGCGTTCTCTATGTCCTTTTTCGCGACCAAAAGGCCGAATTCTTTAGCGGCGTCATGTATCCGGGTCTTCACGCCTCTGTTTTTGGAGGCAAGTTTTTCGGATTTGCGCCACGCTTTAATACCGCTGGTATGTCTTCCGGTCTTAAGTTTAGCCATATTGGTATAGTCTATTATTTTATGCGAAAAAAATCAAGGCTGCCATGACTGCACCGCTTCAAAAGCCTTCAACCGACTTGCATAGCGGAGACTGCCGCGAACCCCTCCCTTACGGGCAAATCCCCCTGGAAAGCATCCAGCCGGCCTCGTTCCTTAGAAAACTACGGGCGCTCAGTTGTGCGACGCTTACGACCAAGGTGCTGGGCTACGCGCGTGACGCCATGCTCGTGGCCGTGTTCGGCGGCGGGGTGCTTACAGATGCCTATTACGCAGCCTTCCGCATCCTGAACCTATTCAGGCGCACCGTGGGAGAGGGCGCGGTAAACGCCGGATTCATCCCCGCGCTGGAGAAAGAAAAAGCGGTTTCCCGGGAACATGGGTTGAGGTTCTTCAGCGCGGCCTGGACACTGATCTTTTTTTTATCACTGGCGTTGGCGGCGCTGGGCGTCGTCTTCCGGGAGGAACTGGTAAAGCTCACTTCCTACGGCTTCACGGTGCGGCCTGAACAATTTATTTTAACGGCGGCTGTGACCGCCATCCTGATGCCACACCTTATCTTCGTCAATGTCTCGGCGCTGTCACAGGCGGCGCTGAACGCGGCAGGCAGATTCTTTCTGCCCGCTCTGGCCCCTGCCGCTTTTTCTATTTCAATAATCTGCTATCTACTGTTCATAAACCGGCCCGCCGCCGCAGGCCTGCCGGAGAGCCTTAAGATCATGGGGCTGGCCGGGGCAGCGACCCTGTCAGGCCTGATACAGGTAATCATCCTTCTGCCGATGCTGAAACGGGAAGGGTTTACTCTCTCTTTTTCCAATCCGTTCAAAAACCCCGCCACCGCCCGCGCCCTGCTCCTGGCCGCACCTGCGGCCGCTGCGATGGCGCAGGACCAGCTCTCTCTTTTCGTGAACACCATTTACGCCAGTTTTCTTGAGCCGGGATCCATAACCGCCATCTATAACGCCGCCCGCATAATCCAGTTCCCCATTTCACTTTTCGCGGCCTCGGCTGCAGCGGTGACTCTGCCCGAGCTTTCAAGACATTCAGCCCTGAATAAATCGGAAGAATTCGGCGCCGTCCTGGATGAGGCATTCAAAACCAGCGCTCTTATCATCATTCCTGCGGCGCTGGGCCTTATGGCGCTCAGCCTGCCTGTCTGCCGGACGCTGTTTGAACACGGGCGGTTCACGCCGCAACAGAGCTTATTAACCTCGGGCGTACTTTTCTATTTATCGCTGGGCCTGGTCGGGTTCGGCATCAACAAACTCGCCGCTTCAGCCTGCTACGGAGCCGGCGACGTAAAAACGCCGGTAAAGATAGTCATATTCCAAACCGCCCTGAACGCAGCGCTGTGCTTTTTCCTAATGCGGCCCATGGGTGTGCGGGGACTGGCGCTGGCCACGGCGCTCAGTTCACTCGCGGCGGCCGCGCTATTCGTGCGGGCGCTCAGGGCAAAAACCGTCTTACCGGACGGAAATCCATTTTTTTACCTGAAAATTTTGGGAGCTTCTGCGCTGATGTGCGCCTTCTGTCTCTGGACGGCGCGGGCGCTGGCCGGCCTGCATCCCGCTTTCACAGTCGCGCTGGCGGTGCCTGGCGCCGTAGCCATATATTTTGGAGCGCTTAAAATCTTCAAGCTCAAGGAGCGCGCGCTTATAACCGGGGGCTTATTCTGAACCTGCGCCATCTCCCGTCAATACCGGGCGTCTATCTGATGCGCGACTCCGCCGCCAATATCATATATATCGGCAAGGCCAAAGACCTGCGCACGCGCGTGGGACACTATTTCATGAAGGGCGCCGGCAAACGGGACTCAAAGATCCCCAACATGGCGGGACTTATCCGCCAGATTGACTATATCGCCTCGGCCAGCGAACGCGAGGCTTTGGTGCTGGAACGGGAACTTATCGCGCAGTATAAACCTTTCTTCAATGTCCTCTGGAAGGACTCCAAAAGCTATCCGTATGTAAAGATAACGAGCGAAGAATATCCCAGGATTTTCTTCACTCGTAAAAAAACTAACGACGGCGGACTTTATTTCGGTCCTTATCCCAAAGTGGAAACCATTATGAACCTGCTGCGTTATTTGTGGCGCATCAACTTCATCAACCTGCGGAGATGCCGCTGGGACTTTTCAGAGGCGAAACCGCTGAGCGCTAAAAAGATCAACAGCTGCCTGTATTTTCACACGGCGCAATGTGCGGCCCCTTGCGCCGGAAATATTTCCCCCGCCGAATATCGCACACTGGTCACACGGATAACGGATTTTTTCAGGGGCGACTTCGCTAAACTCTTAAAAGGATTCCGGGCCGGCATGGCCGCCAGCTCGAAGGCAATGAACTATGAGAAGGCCGGCAATTTCAGGGATTTTATTGCGGCTATCGAACACATGGCCGAAAGGGTACAGATAAGGGAATTCAAAAAAGACCTGGTGGCGAAAGAAACTTTAAAGACCGGCGCCGTCACGGCGCTGATGAAAGACCTCGGCCTTCCCAAACCGCCGGCGCACATCGAAGCTTTCGATACTTCCAGCGCACACGGAGCGCACGCTGTGGCCGCCTCCGTGTGCTTTATAAACTCGCAAAAGAACGCTGCGCATTACCGTCATTATAAAATTCACTTTAAAAACGTTCCTGGCGGCTCCGACGACTTCGCGATGATAAAGGAAGTCGTAAAACGCCGCCTCTCACACTTCATCAAAAGCGGAGAAACCCTGCCGGACCTCCTTCTTATAGACGGCGGGAAAGGGCAGCTCGCCAGCGCCCTGAGCGCAATGCGGGAGCTGCGCCTAAAAGTGCCGGTCATAGCTCTCGCCAAAAGGCTGGAAGAAATATATATACCCTTTAAAGTCCATCCGGTGCGGCTGGATCACGCCCATCCCGGACTGCTGCTTCTTGAAGCCATAAGGAACGAGGTCCACCGCTTCGCCGTAACCTATCACAAAAAGCTCCGTGACAAAGACGCCTTAAACTACGAGGAATAAAGGAATTAGAGCAGATACTTATGGAAGTAGCACACGATAGAGCGGGGTCCCCTTCCCTGTTAAAACGGGGCACAAACCTATTTCCATAGAAACTTGCCGCCAAGGCTCCGTTCACGATAGGAAATGACGGCCTTGCGATCCATGACGGTGAGTGTGCCGGATTTTGAGATGGATAGATTTAATCCCGCTTCGGTCAGGGACAGCGTTACGAACGGGTGGGATCCGTCTAACAGAGTAAAGGGCTTGCCGTTGAGGAGCAACTCAGCCGCTGCTGCTGCGTGGAAGCGGACGCCGGAACCCAGGACAGCGGGACGGTTCGCGAAGTGCAGGGTAAAGGCGGCAGCGCTGACGTCAAGGAGGTACAGATTCGGCATGAGGGTTTCAGACTCGTTCAACTTGTAGTCGGGCTTGCTACCGCTGAAGCCGAAATTAGTATCCTTGTCCCAAGGCACAGGCACTGTCCACTCTATACCCGGAGAGCTGTCGTATTCCGATATAGCGCGGGCCTTGAGCGACTGGAATTCGGTCGCCACCTGTGTACCGGTTTGGAAGAGTTCGCTGTAGCCATGTGCGGATTTGGCTTCGGCCAACAGAGCTTGCTCGGTGCCTGATAATAAGGGATAGGAAAGGGCGACCATATCGCGTAATGAGGCGCCGGCGGATACGCGCTCTTTCCAATCACTGGATCCCCCGAGATCCAGCAGAAGCCCCTGGGCTGCGCCGGTGGCATAGTAGCGGCCCTTACCCATATCATCGATTGTAGGGAAGACATCAAGCCTTGCGGTAATTTTAGTGATAACGCCACCCGGTTTCGGCGCGACTTCAGGCCGATTCATTAAGTTGTCTTCCAGGTATTCGGCCATCCCCTCTAAACGCTCTTCGTCAATCTCCTGATCTCTGCTGTCAGGCTGCCGGGAGTATCGTTCAGCGCGGACAGCGAGAAATTGGCGGACAAAGCGGGAGGAATCGGCCGGATCTCCAGCCTTAAGTGCGCTCTTCAGCGTCTTCTGCTCAAGAGCGGCGAGGGCCAGATCCTCAGCGTCCGGCTCGCTAGTACGCCGGTTATATGTGAGATTGGCGAAACCTTTCGCTTGATAGACATGGAATCGTTCGTGGATTATGGTTCTGACAGCCCTGTCCGGCTTCTCGCCGGGCTCATACCGATAGGCGAATGTATCTACATTGTTGACCGTGCGATGATACTGGAATGGGAAGTTCAGGTCGGAGATGGGTCCCTGCTTCTCGAAGACTGTTTGAGGTGAGGAAAAGACGGCGCTATAACCGGCCGGAGGATTGGGGTGCGCCAGGAGAAACGACCGTATACCTGCCTCGTAGATAAGAATGGGCTGGCCGAATACTGAGTACCCGGGCCAGATGGGAGCCCGTTGATTGGATTGGTCGGCATTAAGCAAAAGGGTCACATACGGGCCTGCGATCTCTACGTCGGAGGCGGGTACGGGAAGTGTGTCTATGTTGATGACAGGCAGGGGCTGGTTGCCGTCAAAGGAACGATCCCATTGGGCTTGGGCATAGATTTTCTGGAAAGGTAAGACGGATATAATGACTGTTAATATGGCCGTATATTTCACGTTTATAGGATAGTACAAACCAAAGATTCCAACAAGGACCGAAAGGGAACGTCTTGCGGGTCTTTGTACCTATTTATTCTTCAGTTGATTGAAACCGGTGTCTGTCACTATTTCACTCAAGGCCACCGCCAAGTTTATAAAAATTTGCGCCAACTCCCCGATTTGGGGCATAATATCCGAACGGATAAAGGTGTCAGTCCATAAAATGTCAAAATTCAAGCCCTGCCCCCTTTTCATTAGTTTAAAGAAGTGCCGCGACAAACTCCGAGAAACTTGAAGTGCGTAAATTCAATGGAGGGGTGCCGGGGGGTATCTTTGGAGGGTTGGCGAGGGTATGGGTTCGGCGGGCCTTCGCGCAGGGCGAGGCTTGCGTCGCGCCGAGTCCGAGCGGGAGCGCGGCCACGATGTGGCCGATAGCGTGCCCGACGGGCCCATACCCTCGCCAAGACGCCGGCCTGGCAGTCGCCACCACCCCGACTGGAAATCCCGCGGCTCGATACTCAAAGCCGACCAGCCGGCGTTACATTATTTATGAAAAATAATAATAAGATGAAAAAGATAAAGGAAGCTATGAAGGCATATACGGTTTTTCAACGGGCGGTGTGGATGGCTTGTATGACCATACCAAGAGGACAGACTCGCAGTTATAAGTGGATAGCAGAACGGATAGGACACCCTAAAGCGGTCAGGGCGGTGGGCTCAGCCCTCGGCAAAAATCCCTTCGCCCCCCTCGTGCCCTGCCACAGGGTCATAAAGTCGGACGGAACTATCGGCGGCTTTTCCGCCCCGGGCGGCCTAAAGGCAAAGAGAAGTCTGTTGAGTCTGGAGGCAAAGCAATTTAGATGCAAAGCCGTTTAGTTATAAGAAAAATAGGAATGAAAGGCAGGACTCGCCCTATAAATTGCTTTACATCTAAACTGCTGGACCGTTTGCGCGCGTTTAGGCGTCCTTGCCGGCCAACTCGCCCATACTGAACATCGGCATGAACATTGAAATGACGATAGCGCCTATGACAAACCCCATAATAACCATAATCAGCGGCTCTATCATCGAGGTCAGGCCTTTGACCGCGGTATCTACTTCCTGGTCGTAGAAATCGGCTATTTTGTTAAGCATGTTGTCGAGGCCGCCGGTCTCCTCCCCCACGCTTATCATCTGTATGACCATGGGCGGAAAAATATTGGCGTTTTTAAGCGGGTCGGCTATCCGGCCTCCTTCCTTGATTGAGTCGCGGCTTTTATAAATGGCCCGCTCAATTATCTTGTTGCCGGCGGTCTTGGCTACCGTTTCAAGGCCCTGCAGGATGGGTACGCCGGATTTTATCAGCGTGCCCAGGGTGCGCGTAAACTTGGCTATGGCGACCTTTTTAAGAAGAATGCCGACAACCGGAAGATTGAGTGATATCTCATCTATCTTTTCCTGTCCTTTTTCCGTGTTAATATACGTCTTAACGCCCCAGATGGCGCCACCTAAAACGGCAAGAATGTATAGTATGTAGTGACGAAGGCCGTCAGAGATGCCTATCATGATCCTAGTGGGAAGGGGAAGCTCGGCGCCGAAACCGGAGAAGATATTTTTAAAAACAGGAATTACGAAAAGCACCAGAAAAATGGTTATCAGGAAAGCCACGCCGCCGACCACGGCAGGGTACATCATGGCGGATTTGACTTTAGCCCTCAAGGCCTCAGACGACTCCAGATACGCAGAAAGCCTTTCCAGAATGATGTCCAGGATGCCGCCGACTTCTCCGGCCTTGATCATGGCGACATAAAGCTCGGTGAAAGCCTGGGGATGCTTGCGCATCGCGTCGGCTATGGAAAGACCTGATTCAATATCCGCGCGCAGGCCGGTCACGACTGTTTTAAAAGCCGGGTTCTCGGCCTGGGCCTCAAGAATATTAAGGCCCTGAACTATGGGCACTCCGGCGGAGACCAGCGTGGAAAGCTGCCGGGAAAAAATAACCACGTCGGAATTGTTTACTTTTGACTTAAAAAACTTCTTTTTAACGTCTTTTTGAATCAGCTCAATCACCGTCAGACGCTGACTTGCAAGACGGGAGAGGGCAGCTTTGTTATCCGCTGCCTCCACGACACCTTTCACCACTCTGCCGTTAGGTTCTTTTGCTTTATAAATGAATTGCATAAAAAATTAGGCGCTAATAATCAGGATTTAAGGATCACTTACTTATAGCCATTTGATCCTTACTACACTACATAGTTGTCAGCTGGTAATGGAAAGCGTCTTTTGCAACAGTTTTTTGAGGTCCTCAGGGTCGGCAGAACGCGTAATAGCTTCCTGATATGTTATTTTCTGCCTCCGATAAAGCTCCACAAGGGCCTGATTCATGGTCACCATGCCATATTTGCCGCCGGTCTGTATAACAGTGTTTATCTGCTCGACCTTCTGTTCCCGGATAAGATTTTTAATGGCTGATGTAGCCAGCATAACTTCGCAGGCGAGCACGCGCCCCGAGCCGGAGGCCGCGCTTAGAAGCTGCTGCGCAAAAACGGCCTGCAGAACAAAGGAAAGTTGCACCCGTATCTGCTCCTGCTGGTGCGGTGGGAAAACGTCTATGATGCGGTTAATAGTCTGCGCCGCATCCGAAGTATGAAGAGTCGCGAAAACCAAGTGGCCTGTTTCCGCTATATTAAGGGCGGCGCTGATCGTCTCAAGATCCCGCATTTCACCAACCAGTATGACATTAGGGTCCTGCCGCAGCACATGCCGCAGGGCCGCGCCGAAAGTCTCGGTATCGGAACCCACCTCGCGCTGGTTGACGATACTCTTCTTATGAGTGTGCACATACTCAATCGGGTCCTCGATCGTGATTATGTGATAGTTCCTGTTCTCGTTAAGGTAATCTATCATGGAGGCTAAAGTAGTGGATTTCCCGGAACCCGTGGGCCCGGTAATCAGAAGCAGCCCCTTGGTCAGCTTCATAAGTTCGTACACGACCGGAGGGAGATTAAGCTCCTCAAAAGTCTTGTATTTGCTGGGTATGGAACGGATGGCCGCGCCAACTACTCCGCGCTGGCGGTAGGCGTTCATCCTGAGGCGCCCCATGCCCTTGATGCCGAAAGCGAAGTCAAGTTCATTGGTGGCTTCGAAACGCTGGCGCTGAGCATCAGTCATGAGCGAGAAAACCAGGGTTTGACACATCTCCGGAGTGAGTTTTTCAAAAGGCGTGGGAACCAGGTCGCCGTCTATGCGGAACATGGGCGAGGCTCCGGCTGTGAGGTGGATGTCCGAGGCTGTTTTCTCGTGCATCAGTATAAAAAGCTCGCTCATTGTAACCATAATTTTTATCTCTGAAAAACAATTTCGCGTTCATCCCGCTTTTGGAGGGACCTTCACGCACGCTGTAAAATTCAGCCGCTCGACACAGCCTCTTGGAAGAATTATTCTATCATTTTTAATGTTGTTATCAAGGAGAATTTTAAACTTTTCCGGATTAATATCAGCTGAGTTTGCTCAGCAGGCATCTTTGTTGTTTTTTTGATAATTCCGGCAGAGCCATGATATCGTCAAAAACAAAAAACTGCCCGCCCGGTAATGTTTCGGGCCGCGGCAATACACTGGTGATGTTTTCGGAGTCACCAGCCTCTACCACATTATGATATCGGGGGAACACACCAGGAACGTCGGTATATCCGGGCTGAAAATAGACCCTCTCACTAAAAAAGCTCCTCGTCAGATTCCTGCGCCATTATATATTTCACTTTCTCATTCCCTTCGGGAGTGATGGCCTCAAAACCTGTTGGATCCGCTTCCTGAACGAGTTTTGCCGGCTCGTCAGGCAGAGGCAGAATCGGAATTCCCCGCGATTTCCCGGCCTTTGGCGCAGTCTTGCGCGCATTGGGTTTTGGCGCTATCTCTGCCCTGGCCGTAGCTTTGGACGAGAAATCCAGCAGTTCTATGGCGTTGTTATTTATGCCGCGAACTATTATATTTTTAGCTACGTCAACCTCGAACTGATAAATAAGCGGATCCTGTTTAGGCCTCAGCAGCCGATACTGGACCACGAAGATATCCCCGTGCAGGATAGTGGCCGACCATTCCTCATTTGAACCGCTGGAGGAAGTGGAGAGAAAGGAATTAGCGAACCAACTGGCCACGGTTCCGCGTCCGCCGGAGAGCTTGTAGCTCTTTACTGTTTCCAGGGCCTTGCGCGTGTTTTCATTTTCAAAAGCGGATTTGCCGGCGCCGGAGGATGCGGGGGCAGGCGCCGGTTGAGCCTCGACCCGGCCGATCTGTTCCGCTGAAGACGTGCCGGCCTCTTCGGCAGCGGCAGTTTTATCATAAGACTTCTCGGCCTTTGGCTCAATCTGTGTGGAGAAAGAAGCCTTTTTGGACTTACCGCCGCCGGCGAAATTCAACAGGGAAAATTCAGAAAAACTTACGCCGCCTCCGAGGAAGAAATAACCGAGGCCGCCAGCCGCCACGGCGCCGAAGATTATAAGGATGGAGATGAACGCTATTTTGCCGCGCCCTTTTCCTGGCGCCTGAGCGCTCTTCATGGCATTATCTTTTTGCTTCTGGGGCGACACTCCGGCCTTGTCCGTAACATCAGTTTCTTTACGGGCCGAGATTCCGCTGCCGGGCACCATTTCCGCAATTGGATTGAATGTCGGGATTTCACCGGCCGGAGCCGAGAACGCCGCGGGCTGCCAGGAATTCTGCTGTTGGGGCGGCTGAACCTGAGGCGCCGGCTGCCAGGAATACTGGGGCTGGACAGGCGCCGGTTGCGGCTGCCAAGCGTTCTGAGGATGGGCCTGAGGAACAGGCTGAGAAGCCGGCTGTATTGGCTGAGAAACCACTTCATCTTTGGCCTGAACTTTTTCACTTTCAGCGTTCTGCCCGGCCATAACCGTAAAATCGTACACGATATCTGCGGCCTGCCGCGGCAGGGTCGGCATGACGTCTTTGGGCGCGGCGTTTGCCGCAGCGGGGAAAGATTCGCTGCCGGCCACGCTCCCCTTATGCTCTTCGCTGCTGACGGGCGTAACGGGCGCAGGGCTGCGGCCCAGACTTCTGAGTTTGCGGCTTGTAAGAGCGCTGTTGTCTTTTAAATCTTTTCCTTCGGCAACAGTCCGGTCGGGCGATATTCCCTGACTTGCCGGAATATTTTTAAGTATGCCGCTTTCGCCGGCTGGTCGGACCACAGGTAAAGACGCCGCATGGAAACCGTCGGCAAAATCTTCTTTTCTCAGCTCTTCTATCTTTTTAATGGTCCCGGCCTCGGCGCTCAGCTCAGTCAGGTGCTGGATCTGGGAAAGTTCCTTTTCATTTATTTCAGTCTTATCAATCGCGCCTTTCAGTCTCCCCTCCAACTCGGCGATGCGCTCCCTGTTCTTGCGCTCCTCGGATTCCTTGGCGCGAATCTTCTCAAGGAGCAGATTCTTCTCCCAGCGGGCCGCCTCCAATTCCTCCTGGATCTTGGAGAGCCTGATATCAAACCGGTCCATCAGCTCATAATCGTTGGCGGGCTTGCCGGAGGCCTCGGATTCCTTGGCGCCCAAAATGTTGTCAATGGTATTTAAAAGATTCTCATAACCATACGGTTGGTCGTTTTTAGTTTCATAATAGGCGGCTCCGACACTGGAAGACCTGCCTGTCTCAAGTTCATACATACCGGAAATACCGCCCACCCGCGAGGAAATAACGCCTCCGACACCCACGCTCATGGCCTCAGCTATTTCAGCGACCCCTTCGGCCGCCTTCCAATCGCCGGGATTGTCGCCCGTAGCGGTCTCGGAGCACACAAGACTTCCCTGGCTGAAAGCCGGAAGAGACAAAAGATCAACCGGGGCGTAGGGGCCCAGTATATTTCCTTCCGAGTAGAACCAGTATTTCATATGAATATTCTACAAACAAGGTATAGAGGATTTTATACAAAGATGTGGCTAAATTGTTACAGCAGGAAAGGCTGAATGGCGCAGGCTGAACATCTCAGCAAAAAATAAATCCGAGAATTTACCGCAGGGAGCGGTCCGCTTCAGCAATATACAGTCAGCCTACAGCAGGGTCGTAGCGTGGGTCAGACGCCTCAGGACATTTTCTCTGCCCAGATATTCAATCATCCGGAACAAGGTTGGACCATCGGTGCGGCCGGAAACGGCAACCCGCACGGGATGGAAAACCTGCCCGGCCTTGAAAGCGTTGGCCTTGGCAAAAGCTCGCGTGGCAGCCTCTATCTCTATTTCCTTGAATTGGCCCAGGGAAGCGTAGGTTTCCCTTATTCCCTCAAGTATCTTTTTTGCCTCGGGATTTTTAAGGGTCTTCTCAACAGCCGCAGGATCGTATTTGACGTCTCTGAAGAAAAATTCTATCAGGGTGGGTATTTCGCTGAGCAGTTTGTACTTTTCCTGTTCCAGGGCTACGATATCAACCAGCGGGACCGGACTTTTATCCACCGGCAACCCGGCCGCCTGGATATAGGGCATGGCAATTTCCAGCAGCTTTTCTTTGGAATGCTGGCGGATATATTCGCCGTTCATCCAGTTAAGTTTTACCGGATCGAAAATGGCCGGGCTTTTCTGACAACCCTTGAGGTCGAACTTTTCTTCCAGTTCCCCTTCTTTAAAAATCTGCTGGCTGTCCACGGTGGACCACCCCAGCAGCGCCAGATAATTTCTCATGGTCTGGGGCAGATATCCCTGGTTGCGGTATTCCCCCACGCTGGTCGCTCCGTGCCGCTTGGACAGGCGGGTGCCGTCCGGGCCCAGGATCATGGAGAGATGCGCCAACTCCGGCACCTTCCAGCCGAGAGCCTGGTAGATATTTATCTGCAACGGCGTGTTGGAAATATGGTCATCTCCCCGGATCACATGAGTTATCTCCATCAAGTGGTCGTCTATGACGCAGGCAAAATTGTAGGTGGGATAGCCGGACGCCTTTACCATAATAAAATCATAAAGGAGCTTATTCTCAAATTTGACTTCACTATGGATAAGGTCGTTCCAGCCGGTGACGCCGTCATCTGGCATCCTGAAGCGGATGACCGGCTTGCGGCCCTGGGCCTCAAGTTCCCTTTTTTTAGCCTCGCTTAGATTCCGGCAGAGGCCTTCATACTTCGGCGGCCGTTTTTCAAGCTGGGCTTTCTTGCGCATTTCGTCCAGCTCGGCGGGGGTACAATAGCAATGATACGCCCTCCCGTTTTCAAGCAGCTCATCGGCGTATTTCTTATATATCCCCGCGGCTTCGCGCGCGCTTTGAACATAAGGGCCGAAGGAACCTTTCTCGGAGCCGTCAGGCATAGCGCCCTCGTCCCAGTTCAGACCGAGCCATTGCATACTCTCGTAAATTGACTTCACTGATTCGTCGGTGGAGCGCAGCTCATCAGTATCCTCAATGCGGAGGATAAAAGTGCCGGAGTATTTCTTGGCGAAAAGGTAATTAAAAAGAGCGGTCCGAGCGCCGCCGATGTGAAGGTGTCCGGTGGGTGAAGGAGCAAATCGTACTCTGTTCATGTAATTATATCCTTAAGATACGCGGGTTATAGAACTGCGTCACAGTCTGCCTACCTATCAGGCCTATTGATAATAGCAAATTTAAAAACTTCTCTGTTTTCGTGATTCTTTGATCAGTTCCCTGGCGTGCTTCAGACCGAGGTCGGAAGACTTGGTTTTACCGCCCAGCATCCGGGCGATCTCAAAAACGCTGGCTTCCGGATCCAGTTTTGTAACTTTTATCGCCGATACGCCGTTTTTTATGTTTTTCTCAACATAATAATGACTGCCCGCGAAAGCCGCTATCTGCGGCATATGTGTGATACAAAAGAGCTGTTTTGAGTCCGCCAAAGCGGCAATTTTTTCACCCAGCAGCCTGGCAACCGTGCTTCCGACTCCGGTATCAACCTCGTCGAAAACCTGCACCGGAATATTATCGTTGCCCGCCAGCGCGGTCTTCAGCCCCAGCATAACGCGGGACATTTCTCCGCCTGAAGCGGTAAGCTTCAGCGGCTTCAGCGGATAACCCGGATTGGCCGAGAACATGAATTCTACCGCGTCCAGGCCGGAGGCGGTAAAGCGCCCATCTTCGGTTTCAACAGCCACAAAAAACCTTACTTCTTTAAAGCCCAGACCGGAGATTTGGGTGAGCACGGCGGCCGATAATTTTTTGGCAGCGGCGGCGCGCCTGGAATGCAGCGCAGAGCCTAGTGCTGCCAGCCGGACTTCCGTTTTTTCCAGTTCGGCCGCAAGCTCCTTTCTGTCAAAAGAAGCGTTCTCAAGCCCGTTTATTTTTTCCTTCAACTCGTCCGCTTTGTTAAGGACGTCAGAAACTTCAGGGCCGTATTTTTTTTTCAGGACCGATATCTTATCCAGCCGGGAAAGGACGGCGTCCAGGCCGGCGGGATCCGTGTCCAGGCCGTCCGAATACCGCGACAGGCTGTCCTCGATATCTTTTAAGGCGATAACGGCCTGGGCGAGATTTTCCTTCATTGGCGCTGCGGTGCCGTCCAGCTCGGAAAGCGCCTCCAGATCCATTAGAGCTTTCTCAAGCCCGGCCACCGCGGGAGTCTCTCCGTCCGAGAGCCGTTCATAAGCCTGCTTGGAAAGAGTAAAAAGTTTCTGGGCGTTCTTAAGGCGGGGATACAGGATCTGCAACTCTCCCTCCTCCCCCTCCTTAAGCCCGGCCGCCTCTATTTCCCTCAACTGGAACCTGTAAAGATCGAGAAATCGGGCGCGTTCGTCTTCAGAAAGTGAAACGGCGTTAACCCGCTCCAGGAGTCTGCGGCGCTTTTCAAAAGAATCAGCGTAAGCCGCGGCTTCTTTTTCAAGCCGGCCATAGCGGTCAAGAAGTTCCAGCTGAACCTCCGGCTTCATCAGGCTCTGATGCTCGTTCTGGCCGTGAAAATCAACCAGGGCGTCTCCAAGCTCCGACAGGAAAGCCGCCGTAACGGGCCTGCCTTCCAAAAAACCACGGGTCTTTCCTCCGGAGTCCAGCTGCCGGCGCACTGAAAATTCCGGGCCCACGATCCCGCGCGATGATAATAATTTTTCCGGCAGGCCGGAAGAATTGAAAACACCGTAGACTTCCGCATGAGAGGCGCCGGTCCGGACCAGCTCGGAACTGGCGCGCTCGCCCAGCAGAAAACCGATAGCTTCCACTATTATAGATTTACCGGCGCCGGTCTCTCCGGTAAAAACGTTAAGGCCGGGCCCAAACTCAAGGCTGAGGCGGTCTATGATGGCAAAATCCTTTATCTCGAGTCGTTTTAACATACAAACATTTACCGCTCCCCCCACCTCAGTTTCCTGCGCAGAATGTCAAAGTGTGAGAAATCCTGCGGCACCAGCATTTCAAAATTCCTGGGGTATTTGCGGATGATTATCTTGTCGGCGGCCCGCAGGACTGAATTCTCCTGACCATCCAGGGAAAGAGAAACGCTGTGCCCGGGTCCCTGACTGCCGCCAACGACTATCGTTATATCAGAGAGAGAGGACAGCACTATAGGGCGGTGGGTCAAAGAATGAGGACAGACCGGCGAAAGCAGAAAGACTTCCAGTTCCGGCAGTACGATAGGGCCCAGGGCCGCCAGATTATAAGCCGTGGAACCGGTTGGGGTGGAAACTATGAGCCCGTCTCCGAAGTATTCGCTGAGGAACTGATGGCCGAAGTACGCGCGCAGGGTGAAAGCGCGGGCCTCCGTGCTTCGGATAACGCAATCGTTAAGCGCGGGATAGGGCCCCAATATTCTTTTCCCGCGCCGGAAAACCTCCACCGACAAAAGCTGGCGTTTTATCCTCTGAAAACCATTACTCAGGAAAACATCAAGACATTTCTCAAAATCAGATTGCTCTATACCGCTCAAAAATCCGAGGCCGCCGGCGTTGATGCCAAGAACGGGAATGCCGTACTTGATGACGTGACGGGCGGCATATAGCACCGTACCGTCGCCGCCGACCGTAATGCCGGCGTCGGCCTTCTCGAAGTTGCAGACTCCATCGTTGACACATACCTTGGAGATGCTGACTCCGCGGCTTTTAAAGCGCCGTTCCAGGGATTTCACGAAAACCAAGGCTTTCTTCCTCTTGGAATTATAAAACAACACCACGCTCTTAATACGTTTCATAAGGAATATAATACCAAAAAGGCAGTGGCGAGTGGTTAGTGGCCAGTGGTCAGTGGGGGGTACATACTATCCACTAGCCACTGCTCACTATTCACTAGTCACTATAATTCCAGTTCCATAGCCTCTCCGGCCCTGTTTTTTAAAAAGCGCTCCTCGCCGGCGCCGTGCCTTACCGCCACCCTGGCGCCGTCAGCCAGCACACGGACCTCAAATTTTGGACCTTCCAGATGCCAATCCAGCCCTTCTTCCGTGCCACGCCCCGTATATCCCGGCGTCTCCCGATCAGGGTCCTGACCGGAGCCCCAGTCGGGCCGTATCTCCAGTTCTCCGATAAGTATCCGGTCTTGCGGCCATACCCGCTCTATACGCGTTCCTGCTCCGGCAAGCGCGCCCATTATCTCACGCAGTTCTTCCGGCAGCGCGCCATACGGCAGAGCCACTTTTTTTATTTTCACCTGCCCCGCCAGTTCCCCTAAACCGCCCCAATCCCGCCGCGCCAGCGTGGATATGAACACGCCTTCCACTGAACGAAAGCCATAATGTAAAACGCAATTTGACAATTTGCGCCCGTTGATGCCGGGATTAAAGAGAAAAAGTCCGGCGCTGCCCTGCCTAACAGCCACCGAGCGAGTGTCAGAATCCGAGAACACGGACACTAAACTTTTCACCGGCAAAAAACCGGCCGCGAAAATTGTCAGGAGCGGAACTGCGGCAAGCATGTACAATCGTCTTTTCCCGAAACCGATTAGAGGAGCGTGCAGAAGAATGAACACAAAAGTAAAAAAAGCCGTCAGAGTGATAGCGGAGGGCGGGCTTACCATGACCGAAGAATACCTGAAGGCGGCGAACGCTTTCACGAGCCAGATGAACGCCCCCGCGCCGGCACCGGTCAGAGAGGTCACGAAAGCGGCCAGGAATCCGGACCAGGAAGAGAGCAGCGTCACAAACCCCAGCCCCATAATAATTCCGGAAGCCGGAACCAGCAGAACATTGGACGCTATGGAAATAAGAGAGATCTTATGAAAATAAAGCGCCATTAAAGGGTAGAGACCCGCCTGAGCGAAAAAGCTCACCATGATCACGCGTGAAACCGAACGCGCCGGCCCTTTCAGCCTTATCAAACCGTCCCAGAGCGTCATCCCGGCCGTAATGCCGTAAGAAGCGATAAAAGACATCCGGAAACCTGCGTCAAAAAGGGCGGCGGGTTCGATCAGCAGTATAGCCAGGCAGGCGATTATCAAACCCTGGAAGACTCCGGAATCCCTGTCGAGCAGATAGCCGCCCAGCGCGGCCAGGAACATTATATATCCCCGAACCAGCGGCGCTTCAAGTCCCGCCGCCAGCACGTAAAAACCGGCGAACAAGAGCGCCAGAAGTCCTGAATATTTTTTTCTTATTTTGAGCTTAGAACACAGGAAATAGACCAGGAAAGTGACAAAACCGACATTGGAGCCGGAAGCCACCAGCAGGTGCATGGCGCCGGAATTCTGGAACGCCGTCTTAAGCTCATCGGAAACGCTTTTTTTCTCACCCAAAACTATACCGGCCAGAACCGAGGCGCGATCGGCCGTAAAATTTTCATCAAAAATTTTCAGGGCATTCGCGCGGAACGCCGCCGCATGTCGTATAATAAACGGGGCTTTTTTAAGTACCGCGAGCCGATCCGCTCTGGCCTCGACTGTTATCCCCTGCTCGGCCAGATAACCGCGCCAATCCAGGTTCCCGGGGATAGCGTAATTGAACGGTTCAGCCAGCCCGGCGGTAAAAGCCACTTTATCGCCGTATGAGGCTCCCCCCATGTCGCGCGCGTACACCATAAAACTAATGTCCGCAGCCTCCCCCTCAACGGCGGAGGCTTCCAAGGTAAATCGCCAGGAACCGCGGCTGTGAACAGGATATTGCGCGACACGGCCTTCAACACGCACGCCGGAGGCAGACAAGGGGCCTTGGGCACGCGACGCGCCCGCCGGACTGTAAATACGGAATGCCAGGATACAGGCGACCCAAAACATCAGCAGCAGGAAAAGAGGCCGTTTATAATAGGAAAAGCGCATAATCCTCAGTGGTCAGTGAACAGTGTTTAGTGGACAGTAACAGATGCGCTGCCCGCTTGACCACTAACCACTAACCACTGTTGTTATACTTTCGTCCGGCCCTTCATGGCATAGCCAAGGGTCACTTCATCCATGTAATCGATATCCCCACCCAGCGGCACTCCGCAAGCGATGCGCGTTATGCCAGGCACGTAATCCTTTAATAGCCTAGTGAGATAAATGGCCGTGGTCTCCCCCTCCGTATCAGGATTGGTGGCGATAATTAGTTCGGTCACGGCGCCGGACGCTTTGCGCACCCGCTCGATCAGTTCATTCAGCCTGAGCCCTTCCTGGTTTACCCCGTCCATCGGAGATATCACCCCGTGCAGAACATGGTAGGAACCGTTAAAGGTTTTGCTCTTTTCTATTGCCGCCACGTCCTGCGGATGAGATACCACGCAGATTACCGAGCGGTTCCGTGATGGGTCAGCGCAGATCGGGCACAATTCTTCTTCGGTGTAATTGGAGCACTCGCGGCAGTAGCCGACCGAACTTTTTACGGTTCTCAGCGCCTCAACCAGCTCCTCTATCTGGACATCCGGCGTCTTTATCACATAAAGGGCGAAGCGTTCCGCCTGCTTGGGGCCCACTCCGGGAAACCGTCTGAAAAGGGTTGTTATTTTATCTAAGGCTTTCATACTGCGGGATTTTTTATTTGATCTTCTGTATCCTGGTTATGCGGCCGTGAAACACTTTGTTGAGGTGTTTAAGTTCGGGGTCGTTCTCAGCGACGTTCGTGTCGGCCGCCTCACCCCCCTTCATATTCTCGGTCTGGCCCTGAACAGGGAGCCCGCCCTTTTGTTCCGGCAGGTTTGACTCCAGCGCGGATAAAAAAGCGGTGCCTGGGACATCCTCCGCGTCGCCGGCCTCAAGCACTTCCGGAGCTTCAAAAATCTGTTCAGCATCCTCTTCGCGAACCGCTGCGGGCGTCGCGGCCGCGCTGTGATCCACCGTCAGCAGTATTTTGCGGCCAGCCACGCGCTCAAGATTCGCCTCAAGTTCCACGCGGGCCTTTTCTATGATGCCAGCTTCAAATTCATTGGAGGAGGAAAGCTTCCAGGCTCCCTCATCATCAAAGACCACCCTTACGGAAAGCAATGTGTTGTAAAGTAACGGTCTATTTACGGAAATGGCGCCCAGGAGCCTTTTCCACAGCGCGGAAGAAGAAAGTCCGGCGGGCAGCGTCCGCGCTTCCGGCTGAGAGGATGGTGGAACAATAACGCGCGGGGAGGCCGGAGATGCAGCCGGCAGTTTGGCCGAAGGCGGCGTCAGTGCTGATTTTTCATTTTTTTTTTGATCGCCGGCAAAACTCTGCGCCGGCCTGGAGGAATCCGGGACCGTGGCGCCGGAAGCTAACCGGCCCTCAAGGCTCTCGAGCCTTTTGACAAGCGAATCAAGGTCCTGCGGAGTTTCTACCAGCGTGAAAAGCGCTATCTCCGAGGCCAGGGCCGGAGAATCTGAAAATTTAACTTCGTCAATAATTGCGTTCAGCTTTCTGGACAGCCGGGCCAGCGTCATCGGGGAACAATCTTTATCCAGCGCCGCGGACAGCTGCGTTGGGATCTTGGAGAAGCCCTGAAGGTTAAGAAAGGTCTCGGACAGCGTATTTCGTAAATCGCGCAATATGGTTATGGGGTCATAACCTTCCCGTGAAATTTTTTCAAAGCCCGCGTAAAGCGCAGCCGCGTCTCTTTTGATCAGAGCGAGCGCCACATCTTTTATCAGATCCGGACTCGCGTGTCCCAGAAGCTCATTTAAGACTTCAAGCTCCACCAGACCTTTGCCGAACGAAGCGGCCCGGTCAAGCAGCGTAAGCGCGTCACGCATGGCACCGCCGGCCGCTCCGGCGATAACAGCCAGCGCCTCATCGGAAACTTTAAGCTTCTCGCTAGTGACGACCTCACGCAACCTCTCCGCTATAAGGTCCTCGGGAATGGGGCGGAAACGAAAGCACTGCGAGCGGGAAAGTATCGTTACCGGCACCTTGGTCTGTTCGGTAGTGGCCATGATAAACACGACATGCGCCGGCGGCTCCTCTATTGTTTTCAGGAGCGCGTTAAATGACTGCTTGGACAGCATGTGCACTTCGTCAAGGATGTAGATCTTATACTTGTCCCGGGACGGAGCAAGGCCGACATTCTCGATGATAACGCTGCGCACATTATCGACGTCGGTGTGGCTGGCTGCGTCTATCTCAATGACATCCAGAGATTTACTCTCGGCTATCTCAAGACAGGAGGCGCACTTATCGCAGGGCTTACCGTCTTTGGCGTCCCGGCAATTCAGTGTTTTGGCAAGTATGCGGGCGATAGTAGTCTTGCCGCAGCCGCGGGGCCCGTAAAAAACATAGGCGTGCGCCAGACGGCCCAACTTTACGGAGTTAGCCAGCGTGGTTTTGATAGTTTCCTGCCCCATAACCATATCAAGGTTTTTGGGCCGGTACTTGGTGGCAAGATTTTCGTAAGGCATATAATAGAGGGAGGACTGGAAGACTGGAAGATTAGAGGACCGGCGGTTATAGGGAATTCCCTTAAACAGCTAGTCCTCCAATCCTCTGATCCTCTAGAATTTTATCCCGGCGCCCATAGTTATAAAACTGTCTTTGGTGGAGCCGTTGTCGAAGATCTGATAACCGACATTCGCCGTCACCATGCTGAGATCTATATAAGCGCCCAACAGGTAGGCTGAACTGTCATCTACGCCGCCTTTATATTTGGTGCCGGTGTAGGAAACGAAAGGGGTCAACAAGGGATACCCGGGCAGATCCAATTTAACATTGACGCTGGATTTCGGGTAGGCCACCAGAACGAAGTTGTGACCGGGCACAAAACCCTGCGTCAGTATCGCGTCTTCATCCCCGTACTTGTAGCCGGTAAAAGAGGCGGAAAGATTTACCATCAGTATTTTCGCCCCGGCAAACAACGAGCCTTCGGTCTGATCGGTGTCCTTATCAGTAGTCCCGATCGTCTGCGTATGGATAGTGTGCTTAAGACCCGCGCCGACATCAATGCGGGTTACGCCTGTGCCGCCGCGCGCGCTCCCGCGGGAACCGGGACCCGCCAGACGGGAATGGCCGCCTTCTCCCGGGGTGAGCGAGAAAGTTACATCGCCGCCCACGAACTTATTGGAATACTTGTTAACCTCGGGCGTAGTTCCGGCAAAGCCGGCCACGGTATATTTTTCCGCTTCCCAGGCGCCGCGCAAAGCGTAGGTGCGGTAGGTTTTATCCAGCGCATCAGAGGTGTAGCTGGCCAGCGAAGGCTCGATGGCAAGGTTGCCGGAACCTATTACCAGATTCAGCTTAGTGCCGCTGTAACCGTGCGGGCCGGTGGTTCCGGTTACCCCGCCGTCAAAATAAGCCGCCGCGTTAATCGAAAAACAGGCCAATGCGACCGCGCTGATAAGTAATTTTTTCATTATTGTCTCTCCTTTATAAATGCACGCCGGCAATTCTACGCCGCTTTTACAAGTTCCTTGTTCAGGAAATCCGAGTAGCATTTCGCTTTGCGGCTCTTCCAGGCGCCCTTATGGTAGCCGTAGCCGGCGATAAGCGGCATAGCCAGGGTGGCTTCGGAGAAAACCATCTGTTCGTGGGTGGTTTCAACCTTGCCCCAGGAGCTGGCCTCTTTCAGCGTTGAGCTGGATAAGGCGCCGTCGCGCACATCAGCCACGGTCACCTGGACCGCGTATTTATGCATGGGGCATTCTTCGCCAAGGATATCCGCGGCAACCACGGTATCCTGGGTGAAATTTTTGGGTACGCCGCCGCCTATCATGAAGATGCCTGTGTCCTTGGCCTCCATCTTCACCTTGGTCAGTTCCAGAAAATCCTTAACGGAGTCCATGGACATGTGCTTTTCGGGGTTGTTCCACTGGTGTTCCATCATGCCAAAACCGGCGGAGCAATCGGAGAAGGCAGGCACGAAGATGGGCACGCGTTTCTCATAAGCCGCCAGCACCACGGAATCCTTATTCTTGCCGTGCTTCGCCAGATACTTGCCCATTTCTTCTATGAATTCTCTGGAGGAGTAGGGTCGGGGATCGAGAGAATCGGCTATCTTCCTGGTCGTATCGTCGCAGATGCGCAGCTCGTCCTCGTCAATAAAGGTGTCGTAAATACGGTCTATGTGCAGGTCCCGCAGATTATTGTCGTCTATCCCGTAGGGCGTGCCCTTGTAGTGCTTAAAGCCGAGCCCCTCAAAGAAATCTTGATCAACTATTATGGCGCCGGTGGAAACGATAGCGTCCACCATGTTGTTACGTATCATATCCACAACCACTTTCTTAAGACCTGCCGAGAAAAGAGAGCCGGCCATAGTGAGGATGACGGAACAGTTCTTATCGGAGAGCATCATATTGTAGATCCTGGCGGCGCGGGCCAGATCTCTGGCCGAAAAAGCCATATCATCCATCGCGTCAACCATGGGGACCACATTATGTTTGGTGATCTCAAAATGCTTCACCGTGTCTTTAAGGTAATCGGATTTTTTTAATTTCGGCATTTTCTCTCCTGAATTATTATTGTTCGGCATTGACCGGGAATTGCGCTTCGCTTCACGCATTCCAATGGCCACTTGCCGGCCCGGCTTGCTGTCATACGGCTACAAAACTCGCTTTATATTAATTATACGA
The DNA here is from genome assembly GCA_903867985.1 of uncultured Elusimicrobia bacterium. Taxonomy (GTDB): domain Bacteria; phylum Elusimicrobiota; class Elusimicrobia; order Elusimicrobiales; family UBA9959; genus YA12-FULL-51-18. Next base: position 48,286 of record CAIPTO010000034.1, read on the forward strand.
TTTTACGACTTGCGAATAAACAGCAAAAAAAAACAGCCGCTGAAAATTCAGCGGCTGTCAGGATTTAGCAACCGGTCGCGACCGGATGAACAATTACGATCTGACCGCTTTGCGGGACTTTTGAATATCGGAACTGGCGGCCCGGGTCGGCCCCGCTACAGAAGTCGCGGGATTCCCCGCCAACACAGCCACATCCGGAGGCAGTTCATGGTTGGCGCGCAACAGACAGGCCGCAATATTGTCCTGCGGGGGGTCCATAGACTCCGATTGATCTTCAATTGTGTCATTGTCAAGCTTTAACTTGGGACTGGCGGATGTCCAGGCTGCAACCTCTGTCTCAACGGCGTTTTTATCGTTAAGAGCGTTATCATCTACGCCCTCAGCGCCGCGCAGTTTCATAAGGGCGTCCACCACGCTCTTCCCGGCTTCTGGCGCGGCAGTCCCCCTGCAGGCGGATAAAACCATGCCGGAAAGGTCGGAGAATTGCTTGCAGACAGCGTCCTTTTTTTGGTCGGCTTCTTCCGGATTTATGGCTTTAACCTCTCCGGAAATTTTCTTCACTTCGTCTGAAATATCCCGGGCGCTGTCACGCAATGCGCTAATTTTTTCACGCAATACAGTCCCCTGCTGCGCGTATAGTTTTTGGGACTTTTCATTAAAGACGCTGTGTTTTTTCGCGGAGACAAGCCACACATTCTTAGTGTTTTCCGCGCGCTTCAAATGCCGCTCAAGCTCCTCGCCAAACCCGGCGCCGGTGGTTGTGATAAGGTCAGCCTTTTGCGCGCTACCAGCCGTCAAGGCCTCTCCCTTCTTCTTTGTCAACTCGCCGGGATTAGCGATTTCATCTCTCATCTCGCTTATAAAACCGTCCGCATCGCTTTCAGCGGCAGCGATCTGGCCCCCGGACTTTTGACTTTCGCTACCGAGTTTCGAGATATCTCCAGAGACCAACTTGTTCACACCCTGAAGGGAAGCGTCAAGCGTCTTGACAAGGTCGGGCATCGCTTCTTCCAAAGTCGCGGAGATACCTTTGTTATAAGCAAGCAGGTCTTTTGCGGAAACACTGTCGCCTTTCTTCCCCGCCTCCTGCACACGCTGCAGCACGGTCACCATTTTCTCATCAAAGGACGCTACAGCCTTTACCTTTTTGGCAGCAAAAGCCGGTTTAGCTGAAACGCCTGACGCGGAACTCGGCTTAGCGGCGCTTGGTGCTGGACTTGGTGTAGCGCCCGGCGCGGCACTTGCAGGCGAAGAGGCGGAAGGTGCGGAACCGCCGTCGACCGGGACACCTATGGTAGGTTTTATGGTGTTGAAACCGCAGGCGCAGCTCCTTCCGGGAGGAAGCTGGGTACTGGTGGACTTTACGCCCTTATCACTTTCGCCCTTATCCTTAAGGAAAGGATCACCTATGGCCCCGTATTTTGTGCAATCACCGGGTTCGGTAGAAGCCAAATTGTTCGCGGGGGACCAGCAGAACCTTTCCGCCGCTGGGGCGGAATCCATTCCGAAGAGGCTCTCCGTAGCGCCTTCCACAGCCTTGGTAAGCACGCCGTTAAAGCCGGCGAGCATGGCCTCGATTATCTTCTTGGGTATCTCGTACTTCTTATAGAACTCCCACTCCTGCGCTTTTAAAGCTGCGTTTTTTTCAAGCAGTTCCGCCAGAGTTTCCTTATCGCTGACGCTCTTGTTGTCACGTATACTTGAGCCTGTAGCGGCGCGGTACTTTTCGCCTTCCGAACCGCCGCCCGTACCGCCCGACCCCTTGCCCGCATCTACTGAATCCGCAGCCGCCCTATCCAGCGAAGTGATAGAACTTCCGCCGTTAAAGTTTCCGGCAGCTTTGTCGGCCTGACCGCGCAACTTTTCATAAGCGCCCTTACTGGCGCTGTTCAGCGACGCAGCGACCCCTTTATAACCGGCTGTGGCCACAGGTCCGATCATGGAGCGCGAGGCCGCCTTGCCGGACGCGCTTCTGGCGCTATCAAGTATCTTGCCGCCGCTTAAAGAGCCGCTGGTCCTTGAGCCTTCTCCGCCGAAAGATCCCAGGGCTCTGAGCGAACTCTGCATCCTGGGGATGACGGTGGGCACGCCGGCCGATCTGGAAGCCTGGTTAAAAGCCGCGCGGGCTGAATCTTTCATTGAATCCCTGAAATCCCCCCCCTTAGGCGGTAAGCTGGTCTGCGCCGCGGCGATAGGCTGCGACGAGGGCGCACCGAGAATCAGCGAGGCTGGGTCCCTGGCGCTTAAAGGCGTAATGACCTCGCCGGAGCCGTCGGGCGAACCCTGGCTTAAGGAGTTGATGCCGGGCTCGTAAAGCGCGCCGTTGCCGCCTTCTGAACGATAGCCGAAGCCTGGCGCGAGCTGGTCGGGCCCTACAGGTTTGGACATCATGTACTCGGCCACGGGCGCCATAACGAGTACTCCAAGCCCAACCGTGACAAAGGCGATATCTTTTTTTGAAAGGTTCTTAAGCCTGTCCATGATGCTGCCGGCCGCTTTGGAAAAGGCCGGGGATTTGCCGAAAGAGGAGGATTTATTGAAAGCGGCCCCGGGCTTACCCATGACAGGTCTTCCCTCGTCGCGCTTTTTATCTTCGTTATCGTATGTCATAAACGCCTCCCGGACGCTTTAGTGGCTTTAAATCTATCTTATAGTTTACCTAATATGCCCGACTGTTCCAAGTGTCAATTGACCCACCCGCTTATAGGCCCAATGGTCCCGCGCGAACATTCAAAATGAACTATCATCGCAAAAGCGTTAACATCCTGATGATCATGTTTGGCTTATCGCATTTGCTGATAAGCCGGCCGCCGTTTTTATCATCCTTAAAATAAACGCCGCAGTCCATCGGGGATTCGCTGATCTGGCACGCGCGCGCAAATATGGCCTGATTGTCGTTAAAATCCTTGCATAACGCTCCCTGTCGCGCGACGCGCGCGTTCCAAGGATCAATATCACCGTAGCACATCGGCGGATCTCCCGCTTGCGCCAGGTTGTCCATTTCTTTGGCATCCGCGGATATTTTTACGCCCTGCGCCGATTGAGCTCTCGCACAGTCACCGGCCAGCTGCTGCCCGGTCAGTTCGCCGTCCAGAGTTTCGACAAAACCTTCCGCGGGAACTGGCGAGACCGCGTCAGTCCGCATACCTTCAAGCTTTATATCATTGCCGTCATAGGCAGCGCCGACATAAGAGGCTTTATGTTCGTAGGCGGAATTCCCGGACCTTATAGCAAAATCGTCAGCGGAAAAAGTTTCCGCCAGCTGTGACATGGGCCTTTTACCGCCGAAGTTATTTTCCCCTGTCGCGCTTTTATACCGGACATTTTTCCAGGAGAAGCCCGACACACGACCCGTCATTTTGACCGGCACTTTCTCAGCGCGGCCAGGCACCGGGATACTGCCGCCGGCCTGGTTTATCGCGTCGGCGTACATACCCGCCTTGCGGTCCCCTATGCTGGCGGGGTTGGAAATCAGACTCCTGTTGACGTAAGGCCCCAAGCCGGCGCGCGGGTCGCCGTCCGGCGCTTCTTTGAGATCAACAGTGACGGCGCCCTCATCGGCTGCGGGACGTTTTTTTTTCGCCTTCCCGGCTTCGCTGTTATAAAGATCGGCGGCGCCCTTTATCATTGTCAGTGTAGAAACATCGCTGCAACCGGATCCGCACGGAGGCGCCGGCTTTAGCGCACCCGTCAGCTTATTCCGGTAAGAACCGCGCGCGTTATCCACGGCAGCTTTGTCTATGACCCTTTTAATAAATTCCCTGAAATCCCCAGCATTCGTGGCGGAAACAAAGCGGCCCAGACCAACAGCCCTGAAAGCGGCGGCTACCGGCGGCGTCTCGATTACCCTTGCGAAGATGTCGCCGGAGAAAACGATTGGCATTGAGGCAGCGGCCACTAACAGAAGTACGGTCACATATTTAACCCGGCCACGGAAAAGTGGCGCGAGCGCGGCCAGCAGGGATTTTTTTTTGTGTTCTTTTACAAATCCTTTTTCCATACAAACTCCCTGGAAAATCTGACCGGTGGTATCCGCGCGGGCGCCGCGGCAACATATCTTCTCTTTGGAGGAATGCTCTGCCCAAAATGGCCGGGGTTGCGCAGGTTCCAAAACCTTAAACTACGACTGCACCACAATATCAGGGTCGGCCCTCTGCCATGCCGCGCAGTCCGCCTTAAGCGGACTGCGTCTGCAGCCTCAACTTATCATCCCCCCCCTCTGATTTTGTACAACCTGACACACTTGCACTTGTTGCGAGGCAGGAGCCATCGAGGTAGAGGAACTACTGGAGCTGCCGCCAGCCATGCCGCCCAGCAGGCCCAGGATACCGGCAATGGCAGCCATCCAGATAGGCTTTACCGGACCGAGGCTTATACCCGTCATAGCCTGGATAGCCGCGGTCGAGGCAACTCCGCCTCCGATAGTGTAAATAGTGCCCAACATCTTCTGGCCGTACGTAGAGATCAGCTTGACGCCGATAGCCGTCGCCATCGCCGCAATCGCCAGGGCGATAGTGCAGATCATTATACCGATAGCATAAACCATCGCGCCTATAGCCGCGGTGTATGGGTTGGCCATCAGTGCCCTGCCAAGGTTTACGACCCAGGCGCCGATAATCGACAGCACTGACGAAAGCAATATAAGCATCATCGCCCTTTCCGGCAATCCCTTCCATGGGCTGACATCGTCCCCTTTACCGGGGGTTGACGCCGTCGTTTCATCCGCGGCCTCACCGCCGCCTGAGGTGTTATCAAGCGAGGGTGAAGTGACAATACCGGATCCGTCCGTGCCACTAGTTCCCGTGCCGCCGGAGCCGCCAGATGTCGTGCCTGCGCCTCCGGTTCCCGTAGTTACGGCGTCGGTAGTGGTGCCTTCCCACGCCTTATCCTGAGTTGAGCGCTGCTGATCCGCGCTGCTGCTGCCTACAGTGCTCTGTTGCGCGGACTTTACGCCTTTGGCCTGGGCGAATGCGCCTTTGCCGACGCGGTCCATCGGTTTCCCGCCTTTGGCGTTTGAGAACACCGGCCGCGCGGAACCTTTACTGGCCAAAAGCTTTTTTCTCTGATCAAACTTGGGACTGGTAAGGAAACCGGCGCCCAGATTGCTGAGCCCGTCAGACTGCGTTCCGACAGCCCCGGTATTGAATTTATTACTGAATCCGCCCATGTTGCTGAATTGACCGCCGCCGCTGCCCAGCGAGGTGGAAAGCCCGCCAGCGCTGAAACTTCCGGCCAACTTGCCCATCATCTGCTTTTCCATGTTGCCCACGCCGCCCTGTTCAGAGTCCTGAGCGTTGGCATCCTCTCCGGTCTTATCTTCCGAAGCGGACTTATCTTTAGGCGCGTCGCCGTTCTCATCTTTGGCGGCGGCCGCGGCGTTCTCATCCATACTGATGGCGCCGCTGTTGGTTTCCCTGAACATCTCCAGCGAAGAGGCGGGATTCTTCGTCCCGCGCAGAATGGCGGGAACATAATTTTCCTGAGTCTTATTAGAATTGAAAGCCGATGTACCCGCCACGGACTTGGAAGGAGCCTTCATATAGAGGGTCATGCCTATAGCACTGCCTACAACAACCGCTGTAATTATAAGCCCGATCTTACCGGCCAGCAGGCCACCGATGCCGCCCAAGCCGCTAAGACCGCCTCCAGCCGCGCCGGAGGCGGTGCCAAACTTTGCCGCGCCCAAGGCGCCTTGCCCAAATTTGGCGGTGCCGGGAAGAGCCTCTCCGCCCATAGCCCCCCCCCTCCCGCCAATGCCCAAACGGGACCGGAGCCAGGGAATAAAACCCTTCTTCTTGTCCTTCTTCTCTTTAAATTTTATCTCAGGCAAGTCGCTCATATAACCTCCCGATTTATGCGGGCTAGGAATCGCCCGCATTTACAACATGAAGCAGCTGTCAGTGGGACCCATTGTTGAGTGTTCCGAGCCCGCCGCTGGAACCTGCAGGTGCGGATGAAGCCCCGCTTGCGAGCGCGCCGGACGTGGTCTCGGCCACTCGAGTTTCTACCGCCTTGCTCGCGGTATCGGACGCAGTGTTGGCCGCCGAGATGCCTTCCTGCGCTCCGCTAATGGCCTCATAAGCTTTATATATAAGCATGCCCCCCGCGGCCATGTACATGATCCCGGTCCACTTCTGTTGGTACTCACTCATTAACTTTAAGCCGGCATAAATCACCACTGCCGCCGCGGCCATAGCAGCGTAAGCGGCATACATAGCGTAGTTATACATTACGACTGCGTCTGCCAATAGTTTCATAGCTAATAGAGGGAGAATTCCGGTAGCAGCGGCTTGCGCGGCCAGCGCTTTGGCTTTCTTGGCGCACGAATTGGCTATAAAGATGAATATCGCGGACGCTATCATGCCATACAGCGCCAAGTCCGTGTATTTCTTCCAGGGCGACACATCTTCTGCCGCCGGCGTTGCTTGAGCGGGCGTGGAGTTATTGCTGCTAAGGCTGGGGTCACTGTTCTTTAGTTTGTTACCATCGGTTACGCCTGACCCGCCCAGTCCGGCTCCGCCACCTGGAGTACCAACATCGCCGCTACCGCCGGTTTCGCCGGAAAAAGCCTCAGTTGCGCCGGTCTTGCTATCAGCCGCTGTGGATGAACCCGCGGCCCTCACGCCCTGGCTTTTGGCGTACTTAGCCTGTCCGAAAGCGCCACGCTTTTTGAAACTGGAAGCCCGCTTGGACGCGCTCTTTATAGGGGAAGCCTTAGCGCTTTTCATGGCTGAACTATTTCCCTGCCCTGCCGGAGCCTTGTAAATAGGAGCGAATTTACTGTTCACACCACCAAACATCCCGCTGCCGCCGGCCAATGTTGAACCTCCGCCCTTAGAACTGCCAAAACCCGGAACAACCTGAAGCTTGGCGCCGCCGCCGACCGGAATGTTGGACGCTGAATCGGCCGAAGCGCCTTCGATAGCCGCTTTATCTCCGGCAGCCGCGTCCTCAGCTGAGGCGTCCTTTTTTTCAGCTTTATCCCCGTCTTCGCCGACACCAAGTCCGTCTTTTTTGGCCTGATCCCGGAACATGTCGATCCCGGAACCGGAAGCCGAGGCGTCCGCCAGTTGTTTGGCGCGTTCCCTGGCGGCGTTCTGGGCCTGCTCGTCGTAGTAGGTATCCTGAAACAGGTTTGGCGTGTAAACGGATTTGGAGGACGGGCCCAGGAAATTATAGAGCACGCCTATCCCGGCCGCTATAGTGGCAACGCTCAGGATTATCCCCATGATGCCGGCCTTGGTGGAGAAAAGCCCGGCTAGCCCGGAGGAAGAACCGAACAGGGATGCGAGCCGGGCGAAGAACCCTGAACCGGATGAGCCCAAGCCCGAACCAAAGCGCGCGCCGGCTGAACCGAAGCCCGCGGCACCGCCCGCGCCGGACGACCCGCCCCTGAAAAGGCTTGAAAGGCGCGCCCAGAAACCGACTTTCTTTTCTTTCTTTTTAGACTCGTTAGATTCGTTCATATAGCCTCCGGGTATTATTGAGCCGTAGTGGGTGTCGTTCCCGCAGCCCCTGTCGTCCCTGTCTGTCCCGCCCCTGCCGAGAACATGCTGCTGAACATCGGGCCCAGCAAGCTGCTTATTATCATCTGTATCAGCATCTTTTTTATCTCTTCGTCAGCCGAATCTTCCTTCACGGCCTTAGGCTCCGGCAGCGTGATTTTTTTCTTGCTGAGCTGGGGGTCGTTGGTTTTAAGGTCCTGCGCGGCCGCGCCCAAAGCGAGCCCGGATTCTGCCGCGTCCTGCTCCAGATCCGTGTTGAGGTTGGAATTATCGACGTTGGCGGTTTTTCCGAAAGCGGAAGTCGCGCCGCTGGCAGCCGCGCCCGGATTGGCGGACTTGGCCGCCTGAGCGCTCTTCGCCTCGGTTTTCATCAGCATGGCCACCAGGGCGTTGCGCTTATCGGACGCTGTTAAATTTTTAGAATTCTGGTCCGAAATGGGCGCTAACTCGGATTTGCCGGCCCCGCTGCCGAAGAATTTGTTATACGCGCCGCCCGCTGTCATAGAATTGGAATTGCCGGCTGTTATAGACGGCATGTAACTCAGTTTGCCTTTGGAGCCTGAGGCCGACTGCCCCGCAGCTCCGCCGGAAGCCGGCGCGCCAGGAAGCGGAACCGAAGATTTGCCGGAATCGGACGCGGAGGCCGCCCCTTCAGCCGCTTCATCCGAGGGACCTGACTGGAAAAGAGATGAAGCGATGTTTTCGCCGGAAGTGGCTGGATTATTCAACATCTCTCCGCTGAGAGCGTAGCCGGGCGCTCCGCCCTCCTGGGGAATATCATTGCCCAGCGAACTGACGTCAGCGGTCCTTGTTTTGAAGAAATTTCCGGCGGCTACGGAAGCGTCCATAGGGGAGCCCTGCATAAAGGGAGCCGAGATCCAGGCGCAGATTATTATCAGGGCGACTATTCCGCCTATGATATATTGCTTGGCCTTAGATTTTTTAACCGCTACCTTAAGCATAATCGTTCCGCCTTTGGCCGCAAATAAATCTTAGACCTCCCCTGACACGATCTTACAAAAAGTTCAGGGCAAAGCCGACATCTACATCGATGTTATAGCAGGAAATATTTGACTTGTCAAGGGACCAAAGGGGCTTGCGCGGATACCGTGCCAGTAGTATAATTCCCCAAGCGATCCCTGACCTTATGGCTGACGAACAAAAAATCGACCTGCTGCTGATAGACGATGAGGACGACCCTTTCCGCGGGAAAGGCCCCCCTGGAACAGGCTCGCCCGAAGAGGCAGGCCGCGTTATCAATATGGGGTTCCGCGCCGCGCGCTGGGCTTTTGAGCCGCCGAAGCTGGCCGTACCGCTGCTTTCCGCCCAGGCTAAGGCCGCAGGGCACAGGGTAGCTCCCATATACCGGCCCCTTCTTCCGTGGAAAAGAAAAGCATTCCGCCGGCTGCTGGAGCGCCACCCGCTCGCTGCCGGCATCACCACCGTGGCCATGTTTGAAACCGGCCTTATCTCGCGCATTATCGCTGAAATACGCGGAATCAGCCCCCAAACCGTTATAATACTTGGCGGACACGGCGCGGAAAATTCACGGGAGATACGCGCGCTGGGGGACCTCAGCATAACCCGGCACGGCGAAGGCGTTCTGGCAGAAGTTATCACGGCGCTTAAAAGCGGAACCCCGCCGGACCGGATGCCGGGTGTGGCCGCCGACGCGGACGGCTCGCTTTCCATACAGGGCAGCCTGCGCTACGAAGGCATTCAGCGTGTATTGCGCCCGGACTGGAGAGCCACCAGCTCCGCCTGCCGGCGTTACCCGATAGAGGCCTCACGGGGCTGCACATTCAACTGCTCTTACTGCGGCTTTCCGGGCAAGGCGGAACAAGTCTTCCGGCCGGCAGCCGAAGTTGTCGGGGAGATGCTTTACACTCGCGAGATGCGCGGCATAAGGCATTTTGATTTCGTTGATTCCTCCCTGACCTCAGATCCGGAATTCATGTTTGAATTCTGTTCTTCCCTGCGCAAGTCCGGTCTGCGGGCGGACTGGAGATGCTTTGCCAGACCCGACGCTTTTGACCGCACCCCGGAACTGGCGGCGGAGATGGCCGCGGCCGGCTGCAGCAGGATTTTCATGGGAATTGAATCGATACACGATCACATACTTTCCGGGATGCGGCGCGGCATGAATCGCCAGACGGTGGAGCACGGCCTCGAAAAGGTTTTTAAGTCAGGGATAAAAATACACGGAAACTTTATAATCGGCTTCCCGGGCGAGACGGAAGCGACAGTAAAAGAAACAGCGGAATTCATAAGCCGAAGACCTTTTTCCACTGTATATCTCTGCACCTTCGGCATGACCCCGGAAATGCTGGAACTTGCTACTAAGGAACCGGTACGTTACGCTCACCTTTCGGGCAAGCCGGCAAAGGGCTGGCGTCACGACGGCATGGACTACCTCGCCGCCTATAATCTGACTCTCCGGGCCGCGCGAAAAATAAATCTTTCGAAGCTATGGCCGACAGCCTTTTCCCCCGGCAGCAATAATCCGGACCATCCGCCTTACTGACCTGAATTGCAAGTGCAACTTTCCGCCCGCATTGCTGCAGTGAAAACTACACCCTCAGCGCCAGCTTATAGGGGTTTTCACGCATATATCGCATATGGAGGAATTTATGCCGGGTATTTCCCTTATCGCATGATCAAAGAATGAGCCCATAAGATTTTTCTCTTCATACACGCCGCAGCACCTGTACAAACGCCCGTCAAAATCTATAGTCACCATGTAGCACTTGATCATACAATCCGCCGGCGTTTTAAGCGTACGCGCGATTTTCTCCTCCTTTTTCAGGTCTATGAACCGGCTGTAAAATCCGGAGAAGCGTTCTTTTTCCTTCTGAAAAGCGGCGTTCCCCTCTACGCAGGAGACTGAGCAGCGGGCAAGCTTGAACTCAATGCCGCTCCTCCGGCAGAAATCTTTAGCAAGGACGGCTTCCGCCTTGTTGTACACATAATCATGAAATTTGACGGCTATCGCCATCGCGCCGCGCAAACGTTTTTTGGCAGAAACAAGCCCGGCAATGTTTCTCAATACCGTCTTTATGTCGCCTCCGACATGGTTCTTTGAGTATACTTCCTGCGACATGCCGGACATGGAGACCTCCAGCCTGTCCAAGCCGGAACTCATGACCGCGGAAGGGTCCATCAAACAGTTCAAATTACTGAAGGCGATGATCTTTGCGCCGGTAAGCCGGGATTTGGCGTATCTCGCCATTTCAGGGAACAAGGGGTTAAGAAAAGGTTCACCCCAGTTAGCGAGCCACAACTCGCGCACCCTTACATTTTCGTCCCTGAACTTGTCGATTATTTTTTTAAAAATTTCAATATCCATCATGCCCCGTCTTTTATTAACGAGGCCGTGGACGCCGCCTCTCGGGCACATTACGCATTTAAGGTTGCAGTCCGCGGATATTTCCACGCAAACGGTGGCGCCTGCCGGAAAAAAACAGTCAAAATAATAGTTCATCGCCCGGGTGAACCAGCCCTTGTCTGACAAGTGCGGGCGGAATTTTAGAATGTTCATATTGGTATGACTTATTAAAAGCAGCTCAAGGTCAGCATTACCGAGCCTTCTGCCAATAAACACCCACCCAGTCAATCGGAATTATTTCCTCCCGGATCGAGCGCTCTTTTCTGAAATCATTAACAGCCGCTTTGCAGGATTCAACAGCTCCATAGTCATCAACGATCAAAAAACCTCCTGTCGAAAGCTTGTGATATAAACTTTTTAGGGCGTCCATAGTAGATTCGTATAAATCGCCGTCGAGACGCAGCACGGCAAGTTTTTCTATCGGGGCGTTCGGCAAGGTCTCTTTAAACCAACCTTTTAAAAAACAAACCTGTTCGTCTAAAAGCCCGTATTTTTCAAAGTTTTGCTTCACCAGCTCCAGAGAAACCGCCAGATTTTTATACTTATAGAGGTCAACTCCTTTATCCTGCGGATATCTGACTTCATCCGGCCTGGGCAAACCCGCGAACGAGTCAGCGACAAAAACTTTCCTGTCACTGACGGCATAAGCTTTTAAAACAGCGCGCATAAAGATCGTCGCCCCGCCGCGCCAGACCCCGGTTTCTATCAGATCACCCGGCACATTGTTTTTAATGATCTGCTCAACGCAATATTGAATATTATCCAGCCGCTTAAGCCCTATCATAGTATGCGCTACCGGCGGCCAATCTTTTCCAGACACCCTCCTGTCCTCATCTTGATGGCGGCGATTCATGATCTCAGGGTTATTTTCCCGAAGCAGCGGCGCAAGCAGCCGCTGAAAAAAGAATCGCTTTACTTTTATGTTCCAGGGCGCAGAACTTACGCATTCATGCTCGTAATAAATCGTATTGGTGAGGCAGCGCTTCATCAGATCCAGGTACAACCCGCTGCAATTTTCATTATTTACCGGCATCTGAATCCTCCAGCAATTTTATTAAAATCCGCGCGCGGCGGCGCCGGCGGCGTCCTGCGGTATGCCAACGGCGTTCCAGCCGTATTTCCGCACCAGGCGCCACAATCCCCTGATTATGCGAAAAAAAGTGCGAACCGGCATCGCGCGCCCGGTCTGGGAGCCGGAGTTGGGCCCCGCCGGCTGCATACTTTTACTCAGCCCGCCGTGGAAAACAAAAGCGTCGGGCGCGACCGCAAGTTTCCACCCGGCTTTTCTCGCTCTTATAGCGTAATCCACTTCTTCCATATAGCCGAAGCCGAACCCCTCGTCAAGCGGGCCCAGCTCCTCATAAACTTCGCGCTTAAGCAATATGCAGAAACCCAAAAGCCAGCCTGCCGCAGCAGCAGGGTTTCTTCGCCCGGACAGGGCCAGACCGAAAGCGTCAAAACGGCGCAGCTCCGCGTCGTCAAAAGATTCAAGCGGAGGAGGCAGCCCGGCAGCCTGTTGCAGCGCGGCATTGAATCCCCCGTTGCTCACCGGGCCGGCCAGGCCCAGCCTGGGGTCGGAGTCCAGCGCGGCCTCAAGTCTGGCCAGAGCTCCGGGCGTCAGCCTGGTGTCGCTGTTACACAGCAGCAGACGGGAGCCGGTTGCCAGCGAAAGTCCTTTATTAGCCGAGCGCAGATAACCGAGATTTTTTATATTCCGGTGATAAAGAACGTCGGCCCAGCGCCCGGCTTCTCCGGCGGAAGCGGCCGTCTCTTCTCCCAGCGGTGAAGCGTCGTCAACGATCACCAGCTCCACCCTGCGCCCGGCGTTCAGCCGCAGGCCCGAAAGGAAAAGCCGGTCCAGCATTTCAGCAAGGTAGCGGCTCCGGCTGTAGACCGGAACTATCACACTTAGCGTGCCCCGGTCGCGCCCATGATCTAAACCAGTTTTACGATTCATAAAAATCATCAGAGCCTGCGCCTATCAAGAGGCCCTAGGATCATACGGGCAGGCGCAGGACGCCGATGCCGTAGCTCACCTGCGATGGGTCCTCTATATATTCCGTCCTTACACCGGGAAGCGCGGTCTCCCTCCAGAAACGGCTCACCGCCACGCCGAACTCCTCCAGACCTGGTTGTATGTCGTGAAAGGCTATAACCCCTCCGGGTTTTACAAAACGGGAATATACTTCAAAATCGGATTTCACCCCGGCCAGAGTGTGGTCGCCGTCTATAAAAAGCAGATCAAGCTTACGCCCGCCCAAAGCTTTTTCAAATAACGCCGCGCAGAAGGGAGATTTTGAATCTCCGTCAATAAGCCGCAGGTCCTGCCCCGGGCCCGCCATGGCCTTGAGCAGAGGCAGTCGCCAGGATCCTTTGTTTATAAACGGCAAAGGTCCGCTGTGTATCGCTCCCGGAAGATCAAGGCTTATTACAAGGGCGTCCCGGGCCGCGGCGCGGCATAGCAGCATCAGCGCCCCCCCTTTTGCGCGCCCTATTTCCGCCACGACTGAAGGCGGGGCGGGGAAGGTTTCCCTCAAAAAAGAAATTATCTCCGCCCTACGCTGCAGCATCCCCGTAAAAAATGAACCTGAGCCAAGGATAAAATCGGCGGCCTCCTCCAAGCCTGAGCAGGAGAGTTCTCGCAGCCTGAAAAGGCAATAGAAATATTTGGCAGGGGGCATGAGCATCAGCGGGATTATGGCCGCGAGGCGCAGCAAACCGGGCGCGAGCGCCGCCGTCAGCGCGGCGCAGCCAAGCAGCAGAAACCGGAAAACCAGAAAAAGAAAGGAGAATTTAAAAGGCTTCATCGTTCATCGCGCAGGATAATAACAACGCGGATTATCAGACCCTTCAATTTTTAGGACGGCCTTTTCCGCGCTCCGGCCCCTGTTACTTCAGGCCGAGCAGGACCTTATGCTTCTCCGCTATCAGCGCGGCCAGTTCGTCTATCTGCGCCAAGTCAGCCGCGGTGGGCAGTCCTTTAACCATGACCGGCTTCAAAACTTCCGCCTTCAGGTTGGGGATCATAGCGGCAATAGTTTCCAGCGCCTTGCCGCCCCAGCCGAAAGAACCGATAACCGACACATACTTTGCTTTGGGCTTCAGCAGATTGGCAAGATACGCCCCGTAAACAGCTTTAGGGTGCGGCCCCATGAGAACTGTCGGAGTGCCGATAACGATGGTGGTCGCGTCCACCATAGCCATAGCCACGCGCCCCTCGTCTATTTGCTCCAAATTAAGCTTTTCCACGGCGATACCGAATTCCTGCAGACGGCTGACCAGCCGGTTGACCAGAACAAAAGTGCTGCCGTGCATGGAGACGTATGCCACCAGAACATTGTTTTCGGTCGGCCCGCCCGCCCAATTCTGATATAGATTTTTCACAAAATCCACGTTCTTGTGCACGGGTCCGTGGCTGGGGGCGATCATGGCAAGATCCAGGCCTTTGATCTTTTCAAGGTTGCCGAGGATGCTGGCCCTGAACGGCATCATGATCTCCGCGTAATAGCGCTTCATCGGATCGTGCACGATATTTTCTTCGGAGAAAACCGCGCCTGAGGCAAGGTGGGAACCAAAAAAATCGCAGGAAAAAAGGATCCTGTCCTCTTTAAGCCAGGTGACCATGGTTTCGGGCCAGTGCACCCACGGCGTGTAAATAAACTGCAGGGTCTTGCCGCCCAGGTCCAGCGTACCCCCGTCCTTAACCTCGATAAACTTTTCAGCCGGGATATGCAGGTGACTCATCAGAAATTCTTTACATTTGGGGTTGGTCACGACTTTGGCCATGGGATACTTTTCCAGGACAAACGGGATGGAACCGGAATGGTCCTGTTCGGCATGGTTGGCTACCAGATAGTCCAGCGTTGCGACATCCTTCAGGAAATCGAACAGCACCTCGCGCTTTTCCGGGTCCACGGAATCAATAAGGGCCGTTTTGGCGGCGCCTTTTACCAGATAGGAATTATAGCTCGTTCCCTCGGGAAGAGGTATGAGGGAGTCGAACAGCCTTCTGTTAAAATGATTTATCTGCAGGAAAAACACATTGTCTGAAAGTTTTACCGGTTTCATTGATATCTCCTTAATATTTTAGAGGACTGGAGGATTAGAGGATTAGCTGTTTTAAGGAATTGCTACATAATTGCCAGTCTTCCTGGAGTGCGCCCCTAAAACTGAACAGATTTGAAGGCTAGATTAGGTATGGTTTTGACTGGTTTCCCAGAGTGCCGTGATATAATGAGAAATAAGAGAG